>NZ_JAWOUN010000017.1:0-79458 GCF_033339395.1 Vibrio sp. 397
TCTATCGCAAGCGTCAAGCTCAATCCTTGCGCAAGCGAAACAAGCGCCAAACTCAGCGCTAAGTCTGCTAGGTTAATTTCAAACCTAAGACGAGAACCTCATTGGCTCGTGGTGAGAGATGAGCGAGTAAACCCAGCTTCGGCTGGGTTTTTTTCTGTCTTTTGGGGCCCCAGGATTTCTGCGAATCACGACATTAGAGCTTCATCACATTTCAGTAAGCCAAAGAAAATAATCGCAAAAAATTGAAAATTTCTTCTAAAGGATATTCATCGGTCGCCGTTAAAGGGACTGAGAGAAATGAGATGTACCTAAGTGAGGTGAGAGACACGACGGTACATTCACTAAAGCCTTAAGGAGATCAATTATGGCGATTAACGTTAATACTAACGTTTCTGCGATGACTGCACAGCGTTACCTAAACCAGGCAGCTGACGGTCAACAAAAATCAATGGAGCGTTTGTCTTCGGGTTATAAAATCAATAGCGCGAAAGACGATGCTGCAGGTCTACAGATTTCAAACCGCTTGAATGCACAAAGCCGTGGCCTAGACATGGCAGTGAAAAACGCAAACGACGGTATTTCTATTGCACAGGTTGCTGAAGGTGCAATGAATGAATCTACCAACATCCTACAACGTATGCGTGATCTTTCGCTTCAATCGGCGAACGGCTCTAACTCAAAAGCAGAACGTGTAGCGATCCAAGAAGAAGTAACAGCGCTAAACGATGAGCTAAACCGTATTGCTGAAACTACCTCTTTCGGTGGTAACAAGCTTCTAAACGGTACTTACGGTACTCAATCTTTCCAAATCGGTGCGGACTCAGGTGAAGCAGTGATGCTTTCTATGGGTAACCTACGCTCAGACACTTCAGCAATGGGTGGTAAGAGCTACGCAGCAGAAGAGGGTAAGGACGCATCTTGGACTGTTGGTGAGAAAACAGAGTTCAAAATGAGCTACACCAACAAGCAGGGTGAAGAGAAAGAGCTATCAATCAGCGCTAAGCAAGGCGATGATATTGAGCAGCTAGCGACATACATCAACGGTCAAAACGATGATGTAAAAGCCTCTGTTGGCGAAGATGGCAAACTACAAGTATTTGCTTCTTCTCAAAAAGTTGAAGGTGATGTTGAGTTTTCTGGCAACCTAGCAGACGAGATCGGCTTTGGTGGCCCGAAAGACGTAACAGTGAAAGACATCGACGTAACCACAGTAGCTGGCTCTCAAGAAGCAGTAGCGGTTATCGACGGTGCTCTTAAGTCCGTAGACAGCCAACGAGCTTCACTCGGTGCTTTCCAAAACCGCTTCAACCACGCAATCAGCAACCTAGACAACATTAACGAGAACGTTAACGCGTCTAAAAGCCGTATTAAAGATACTGATTACGCGAAGGAAACCACTGCGATGACTAAGTCGCAAATTCTTCAGCAAGCAAGTACTTCAATCCTGGCTCAAGCGAAGCAGTCTCCATCTGCAGCGCTAAGCTTGTTGGGCTAAGTGGTAAACCCAGCCTGAGGTCAACACCTTAGTGCTGGGGCACCAAAGCGATAGATTCTATCGTTAGCCCATAAGGTGGAAGGGAGATTGTAATGGATATATCCTCCTACGCATCGAACATCCAGCCTTACGGCACGCCAAATGGCACAAAGTTTGCAAATAAAAATGGCAATGATATAGGCACGTCTAGCCCAGCAAATTCAAATGGTGAGATTTCGCCGCAAAAAGCGAAAAACACCGAATACGATTTCTCTGTTCAAGCTGCGATCGAGATGGCTGAAAGCCGTCAAGAACTGAACAAAGAAGAACGTGAAAAATTGGTCGCACAAATGAATGAATTTGTCACGTCCATAAACAAAGGAGTCGCATTTCGAGTGGATGAAGAATCCGGACGAGATGTGGTGACGATTTATGAAGCCAATACCGGTGACGTGATTCGTCAAATTCCTGATGAAGAAATGCTAGTGGTATTGCGTCGCCTAGCTGAGCACACAGCCAACAGCGGGTTGTTGACTGAAAAAGTGTAAGTCGTTTTTAGAGGTGATTTGATGAGTTTAGGCCCTTTGGGGATGTCTGGCGGCATGGATATTAATTCCATGGTCAGCAAAATTGTGGATGCCGAACGCGTACCAAAGCAGCAACGCATCGACAACGAACGCACGACAATTAATGCCAGTATCAGTGCTTACGGACGACTCAGAGAATCACTGGATACGATGAAAAATCTCATGGCGAACTTTCGCCAGGAGAAAGCATTTGCCGTTCGCACTGTCGAAACGACCGATGACAATATCGTATCTGCCACGGCAACCACAGATGCTATCGCTGGCAAATATGCTATCGATGTGTTGCAGCTTGCTCAGAGCCATAAAGTCGCTTCTGACGTATTGCCAGAAGACGCAAAATTTGGCCCTGGTAAGCTGCAGATTTCGCTTGGTGATGAGCGTTTTAATATCGATGTTCGTTCCCGATCTAAGCTCATCGATGTCGTACGTGGCATCAATGGCGCTAAAGATAACCCTGGCGTTCGTGCATCTCTTATTAACGACGTCGAAGGTCCACGCCTTATCCTTGCTTCTAACCTCTCTGGTAAGGATCATCAAATCAGAGTCAGTGTGGAGGCAGAAAAAGGCAACCCTCTTAAATATTTCGAATACCAAACACTTGAAGACCGCGTCAACGCGCTTGAAGAAGCTCGTTCAGCGGCGGAAGATGTCTTAGGTCCTCTTAAATTTCCGGAACAACCAGCAGAAGAGCTGGATGTAAACGGCAATCCTCTACCTCCAGAAGAGCAAAAAGCGGCAGACGATGTACAAGATGATGCATCGCAGGCGCCAATCTCTGCGGCGGGTGCAGAAGCAGCCAAAGCTGGTCAAGAAGCCATTGATGAAGCCAACCGACGCGCGAGCTTACGCCCTGAAGACAGAATTCCAGGGTGGACAGAAACTGCGTCAGGTACTTTGTTGGACTCTTATGAAGAACCAGAGCTCGAACTCGACGAAAAGGCAATAGAGAAGGCACCAGATGTACCAGGCTGGAATAATGCCGCATCGGGCACCCTAACCGATTCTTACGTTACGACGAAAGAGGCTAAGCAGCTTCTTGAGCAAGAAAAAGCGGAAATCGAGCAAAAAATTGCGAGTGAAAAGCAAGCGTTAGACGAAAAAGTGGCACGTGGTGAACTTTCCGAAGCGCAAGCTAAGCAAATTCATCGCGCTAAACTTGATCCTCAAGAACGTGAGCGTCTGGAAAAAATTGATGAAGCAGAAGCGAAAATCGCAAAGGCACAATCTGCTTTTGAAGAATACCTTGGGATGACAGAAGTACAAGCAGGGCAAGATTCAGAAGTTCTGCTTGATGGCGTGGCAAAGCTATCTAGCCACAACAATGTGATTGAAGATGCGATCGAAGGTGTTGATTTAACACTAAAAGGCAAATCAGAACCGAATAAACCGCCTGCTGAAATTGGTGTCGAGTACGACCGTCAAAGTGTACGCAACGATATCGAAAACTTTGTGGCAGCGTATAACTCGTTTTATCAAACCTCCCAAGCGTTGGCGAGTGTGGATCCGGTAACTGGTCAAAAAGGGCCGTTGTCAGGTGACAGCACCGTACGCAGTGCAGATTCACGATTAAAATCGGTCTTTTCTACTCGAATCGATAAAGCACCTGAAAACCTAAAGTCCTTAACAGAATTTGGCATTACGACCACACGTCAAGGCACCCTAGAAATCAACTATGACATGCTAGACCGCCAGTTGAACAATAACTTCAACGAGTTAGAAAAGTTCTTCGGTGGCAACACAGGTTTTGCTAAACGAGTAGAAGATGCGATTCACGGTATCACAGGTATTACAGGCAGTATTCGTACTCGAGAAAAAAGTCTCACAGAACAAAACTACCGTTTGAGTGACGATCAAGCGGCATTAGATCGCCGCATGGAAAGCCTAGAGAAGCGTACTCATGCGAAGTTTACCGCGATGCAAGATGCGACCGGTAAAATGCAGGGCCAGTTAGGCGCTTTGATGAGTGCGTTGGGTTAATAAATGCAAAAAGAACTCATGGAAATTAGTGATATAGATCAACTAATTACGCAAGAATTAGAAAAAATTGATTTTAATGCTGAAGAAATTCTTCGCTTGGTCGATATCAGGGAACGGTTATTGCAAAACCTGTTACCAATTATTCATCAAAATCCTTTGGTTAAGCAGGATGCAGAGTGGCAAGCATTGCTAACTCGTACCAAAAGAATTGTCGAGCTGATGCAATCGGAAACGTCAAAGGTCGGAAAAGAGCTCCATAAGTTTCGTTATGGCCAGCGTTCACTTCAGCAGTACAAAAAATTTATTTAAAAGAGGATTACTATGCGCGGTTCTTTGCAAGCATACAAAAAGGTATCAGTCGACAGCCAGCTTAGCGCGGCTTCTCCGCACAAAGTCATTCAAATGCTTATGGCTGGTGCGATTGAGCGCCTTATTCAAGGTAAAGCAGCCATGCAAGCAGGCAATATTCCAGCAAAAGGTGAGCGCTTGGGTAAAGCGTTAGACATCATTATCGCGCTACGCAGCTGTCTATCTATGGATGACGGTGGTGATATTGCTTCAAACTTAGATTCACTGTATGAGTTTATGATCACGCAAATTTCTGCTGCTAACCATCAAAATGAGCCTCAGCTGATCGACGACGTTATCGACATTATCCGTGAGATCAAGTCCGCTTGGGACCAAATCCCAACAGAGTTTCATAATCTTACCGCTGCTGAAGTTGGTATTTAATAGTCAAAACAATGCGTTAAGATACTAGACGAATATATTTGTCAATTGCGCAACGAGTTGTGTAGCAAAGTTTCTATCAAGCTCACACCTCTCCATTGCTTGGTTGCCTTATTTTTATATTCAAATAAAATAGAAGCCATTAGTAGCCCTAATGGCTTTTTTGTTGCTGATTTTCCTATTTTGTCTATCGTAAATTGAGTGTGGTGGTTCTGCCTTCTTTAGCACCCAATTGCGCAAATCAAGGTTTGGCCGCAACGCACCTAAAATAAAGGCAATCATTCTTACTTATGCATGGTTTGGCAAAGCTGCTTGTAATTGATGATGACGCATCAAGTCGTTTAAATTTAAGCAATATATTGGAATTTGTTGGAGAAAATTGCGAAGCGGTCAGTTCTGATCAGCTCAGCGATGTTGATTGGTCTAGCGTATGGTCGTGCTGTATTGTTGGTAATATTCCAGCAGGTCAAGCGGCGAGCACGGTTATCTCTCATTTAAACAGCGCTTACCACATCCCTCTTCTAGTCATGGGCCGTTTTCCTTTGCCTGTTGATGATCTTCCAAATTTTGTTGGTGAACTAGAGCTGCCGCTTAATTACCCACAGCTTAGTGAAGCGTTACGCCACTGCAAAGATTTTCTGGGGCGAAAAGGAGTGAATGTTGTTGCTAGTGCACGCAAAAACACGCTTTTTCGCAGCTTAGTTGGTCAAAGTAGAGGTATTCAAGAAGTTCGACACCTGATCGAGCAAGTATCAAACACGGAAGCAAACGTGTTGATCTTAGGTGAGTCCGGTACAGGTAAAGAAGTTGTTGCGCGTAACATCCACTATCACTCTTCATACCGCGATGGCGCATTTGTACCTATTAACTGTGGTGCAATACCGCCTGAGCTCCTAGAAAGCGAATTATTTGGTCACGAAAAAGGCGCGTTTACTGGTGCGTTAACTGCCCGTAAAGGTCGATTTGAGCTCGCAGACGGTGGCACGATCTTTCTTGATGAGATTGGCGATATGCCAATGTCGATGCAAGTAAAGTTGCTTCGTGTATTGCAAGAACGCTGCTTTGAACGTGTAGGTGGCAATAGTACCATCAAGGTAAATGTTCGAGTTGTGGCGGCGACACACCGTAATCTAGAAAATATGATTGAAGAAGGCACGTTCCGAGAAGACTTGTTCTATCGTCTGAACGTGTTTCCGATTGAGATGCCAGCGCTGAAAGAGCGCAAACAAGATATACCATTGCTGCTGCAAGAACTGATGACACGTTTAGAGGCGGAGGGCGGACAACCTATCTGTTTTACACCTCGTGCAATCAACTCACTGATGGAGCATAACTGGCCGGGCAACGTACGCGAGTTGGCTAATCTTGTTGAGCGAATGATTATTCTGTATCCAAATAGCTTAGTGGATGTAAACCATCTACCAACCAAATATCGCTACAGTGACATCCCAGAGTTCCAACCAGAGAGCAATCCATTTGTTTCGGTGGAAGAGCAAGAGCGTGATGTATTCCAAGATATCTTCTCTGAAGATTTTAGCTTTGAAGAGCAAGACGACCTTGATCACAGCATGAACGCCCCGCAAGCGCTGCCACCGGAAGGGGTTAATTTGAAAGAGCTGCTGGCTGATTTAGAAGTTAATATGATCAGCCAAGCATTAGAAGCGCAGGGTGGCGTTGTAGCAAGAGCGGCCGACATGCTGGGTATGCGACGTACTACGCTGGTGGAAAAAATGCGTAAGTACAACTTACAGCGCTAGGTAAAGTGAAGTTTTAAGACGATATCTGAATTATCACTTGTGCTAGTTAACATCGTTTTTCTGGCATCCAAAACCGTTATCTCTGAGTGTCAACTTATTGTCGATAGCTTAACGTCCTGATAAATATAAAAAATAGCTTGGTACGCTAATTGCTTACCAAGCTATTTTAGTTTTAGCGGCGATATTTCGACAGGCAGTAATGGATAACAACACCAATCAATCCCATTTAGATTCCGTAGAGAATCAGGTTGAGCGCTACAAACAGGTGCTCGATGTGATGCCTGCTGGAGTGATTTTGCTCGATACGTACGGAGTAGTGCGTGAAGCAAATCCAGAAGCGCACCGAATTCTTGAGATTCCACTGGTTAACGAAAAATGGTTCAACGTTATCCAGGCGGTGTTTGACCCACGTGAAGATGATGGCCACGAAGTTTCATTACGTAATGGCCGTAAAGTTCGACTCGCCATCTCGGCGTCCACAACAGGTCAATTGATCCTGATTACCGATTTAACCGAAACCCGTTTACTTCAAGCTCGTGTCAGTGATTTACAGCGCTTATCGTCGTTAGGACATATGGTTGCGTCGCTTGCTCACCAAGTAAGAACGCCGCTGTCGAGCGCTATGTTATATGCATCCAATTTGGGAGCGCCAAATCTTCCTCCAGCGACAAAAGATCGCTTCCAAACCAAATTAATGGATCGACTGCACGATTTGGAAAAGCAGGTTAATGATATGCTGCTTTTTGCTAAAGGTGGTGATAATAAAGTCATTAAGCCATTCACGATTGCCCAGTTGGTAGCGGAATATCAGCCGATGGTCGAAACCGCGCTAAAAAACAACAGTATTGATTACTGCCTAGAAGTGGAAGAAGAACAAACTGAGCTACTAGGCAATGCGAACGCCATTGCATCCGCATTAAGTAATCTGGTCATGAATGCGATTCAAATGTCTGGTAAAGAATCGCAAGTCGATATTTTTTTCCGCCCGGTAAATGGTGAGTTACGCATTTCTGTGCAAGACAGCGGACCGGGAGTGCCCGAAGAACTGCAAGCCAAAATCATGGAGCCATTTTTTACCACACGTTCTCAAGGAACTGGATTAGGGTTGGCAGTTGTTCAAATGGTTTGCCGTGCCCATGACGGTCGATTGGAACTTATTTCAGAGCAGGGTGATGGAGCCTGCTTCACCATGTGCATTCCGCTAGAGCGAGTGCAAACAGAAGCGCAATAAGCGGCTTTTGGTAATAACAATTTCTGGAGAATCATAATGGCGCAAAGCAAAGTGCTGATCGTAGAAGACGATGAAGGTCTTCGTGAAGCCCTAGTCGATACTCTGGCTCTGGCAGGGTATGAGTGGTTGGAAGCGGACTGTGCTGAAGATGCACTGTTGAAGCTGAAATCGAATACGGTTGATATCGTCGTTTCTGATGTGCAAATGGCGGGTATGGGTGGCTTAGCTCTGCTCAAAAGCATCAAGCAGAATTGGCCTAACTTACCAGTATTGCTAATGACGGCGTACGCCAACATTGAAGATGCCGTGTCTGCAATGAAAGATGGCGCGATTGACTACATGGCGAAACCATTTGCACCAGAAGTGTTGCTAAATATGGTCAGTCGTTATGCACCGATAAAAAGTGAGGACAACGGTGATGCTATCGTTGCTGATGAGAAAAGTCTGCGCTTACTCGCGTTGGCCGATAAAGTGGCGCGTACAGATGCGAATGTTATGGTGCTAGGTCCGAGTGGCTCAGGTAAAGAAGTGATGTCGCGTTATATTCACAACGCGTCAAATCGTAAAAATGGTCCTTTTGTCGCAATTAACTGTGCCGCGATTCCTGACAATATGCTCGAAGCAACACTGTTTGGCTATGAAAAGGGCGCATTTACTGGTGCTGTTCAGGCATGCCCAGGAAAGTTTGAACAAGCGCAAGGTGGCACAATCTTGCTTGATGAAATCAGCGAAATGGACTTGAACCTGCAAGCGAAGTTGTTGCGTGTTTTGCAAGAGCGAG
Source organism: Vibrio sp. 397 (assembly GCF_033339395.1). Lineage (NCBI taxonomy): Bacteria > Pseudomonadati > Pseudomonadota > Gammaproteobacteria > Vibrionales > Vibrionaceae > Vibrio > Vibrio sp. 397. The sequence continues at coordinate 8,537 of NZ_JAWOUN010000017.1, forward strand.
AAGTAGAGCGCCTTGGCAGTCGCAAAAGCATCAAGTTAGATGTTCGTGTGTTAGCGACGAGTAACCGTGATCTTAAGCAATACGTGTCAGAAGGAAACTTCAGAGAGGACTTATATTACCGCCTGAATGTATTCCCAATTGCGTGGCCTGCACTTAAAGAACGTAAAGGCGATATTGCACCGCTTGCCAAGCATCTTGCTGAGCGTCATTGCAGCAAAATGGGCATGCCAGTGCCTCAATTCTCGACCGTTGCGTTAGAAAAACTATTGCAATACCCTTGGCCGGGTAATGTTCGTGAATTGGATAACGTGGTTCAACGAGCGCTGATATTAAGTGAAAATGGCGACATCGATGCAGAGCACATTTTGCTTGAGGGCGTAGATTGGCAAGATGCCAATAGCTTGCAACACGTGGTGCAAAACGCAGATATGGTCGTGCCCAATGTTAAGCCAGTTGCGCAAGCTGAGAGTGTCAGCCGCCCGGTCAGCGGTGGAGAAGGCTTAGGCAGCGAGCTACGCGATCAAGAATACGCCATTATTTTGGAGACTTTGGTTGAGTGTAATGGTCGACGCAAAGAAATGGCGGAGAAACTGGGTATAAGCCCTCGAACCTTGCGCTATAAGCTTGCCAAAATGCGTGATGCTGGTATAGATATCCCGAATTAACACAGACAACGGCCATAAGACGAAAAGTGTAAGTAAATTGATTGCTAATGTCTTATGGCACGTTAATTGCTGTGTCAATAATCAGTTTTGTTAATAGTCAATCTTTTGGCTTAGAGGTGCTAATGAAAATTGATGGTATTCAGGCAGAAATGCGCGCCATGATGGTAGAAGCAACCAATACGGCTCCTACTGCAAGTGGGGCGAAAGTTGGAGCGGATTTTAACGATCTCCTAACTAAAGCCATCAATAACGTGAACACACTTCAAAAAGCATCTGGTGATTTACAAACCCGTTTTGATCGTGGTGATGCCGATGTATCCCTTTCTGACGTTATGATCGCTCGTAACAAGTCTAGTGTCGCTTTTGATGCGACGGTTCAAATTCGCAATAAACTCGTTGAGGCATATAAAGACCTCATGAACATGCCAGTGTAATTTAGGTAATAAGTGTGGCAGACAAGTCTACAGATTTAACCGTCACTGAAGGCGGCTCAGATGGTGCACTGGTAGCAAGTTCCGATGTGGATGTGGAGAGTCAAAATCCAGATCTAGAGGAGCGTAGTGCGTCAAAATTCGATATGGCAGTGGGCGACCTCGATTTACTTCGTCAGGTTGTGCTTGTGCTGTCGATATCCATCTGTGTTGCATTGATCGTGATGCTGTTCTTTTGGGTCAAAGAACCGGAAATGCGCCCACTTGGTGCGTATGAGACCGAAGAATTGATCCCCGTTCTGGATTATCTGGACCAGCAGAAAATCAATTATAAGCTTGATGGCAATACTGTTTCTGTTGAATCGAGTGAGTACAACTCGATCAAACTTGGCATGGTTCGTTCCGGCGTTAACCAAGCTACAGAAGCAGGCGATGATATTTTGCTGCAAGACATGGGTTTTGGTGTTTCACAACGTCTCGAGCAAGAGCGTCTCAAACTCAGTCGAGAGCGCCAATTGGCTCAAGCAATTGAAGAAATGAAGCAAGTTCGCAAAGCACGAGTGTTATTGGCACTGCCAAAGCACAGCGTGTTTGTGCGTCATAACCAAGAAGCGTCTGCGTCGGTATTTTTGACATTGTCGACAGGCACGAACCTTAAGCAGCAAGAAGTGGATTCTATTGTCGACATGGTAGCGAGTGCCGTGCCGGGAATGAAAACTTCTCGAATTACCGTCACAGATCAGCATGGCCGCTTACTCAGCTCAGGCTCCCAAGATCCTGCTTCTGCGGCGCGACGCAAAGAACAAGAATTAGAACGCAGCCAAGAGCAAGCGCTGCGCGAAAAAATTGATTCCGTACTATTACCGATTTTAGGTTATGGCAACTATACGGCGCAGGTTGATATCCAAATGGACTTCAGTGCGGTTGAACAAACCCGCAAACGCTTTGATCCAAACACCCCTGCGACCCGCAGTGAGTACGCACTCGAAGATTACAATAACGGTAACATGGTAGCGGGTATTCCGGGTGCGTTGAGTAATCAGCCTCCAGCGGATGCCTCAATTCCGCAAGATGTGGCTCAAATGAAAGATGGTTCTGTCATGGGGCAGGGTTCAGTTCGTAAAGAGTCCACGCGTAACTTTGAGCTAGATACCACCATCAGCCACGAGCGAAAGCAGACCGGGACGGTGGCTCGTCAGACCGTTTCTGTTGCGATTAAAGACCGTCGTCAAGTTAACCCTGATACGGGTGAAGTGACTTATACCCCAATGTCCGAATCTGAAATCAATGCCATTCGCCAAGTATTAATTGGTACCGTTGGCTTTGATCAAGGTCGTGGCGATTTACTGAATGTATTGAGTGTAAAGTTTGCTGAGCCAGAGGCTGAGCAGCTAGAAGAACCACCAATTTGGGAGCACCCTAACTTCAGTGATTGGGTTCGTTGGTTCGCAAGTGCATTAGTGATTATTGTGGTTGTGTTGGTTCTGGTTCGCCCAGCAATGAAGAAATTGCTTAACCCTACCAGCGATGATGAAGACGAAATGTACGGACCAGACGGCTTGCCGATTGGTGCGGATGGTGAAACTAGCTTGATTGGCAGTGACATCGAAAGCAGCGAACTGTTCGAGTTTGGCTCAAGTATTGATTTGCCAAACCTTCATAAAGATGAAGATGTATTGAAAGCGGTTCGCGCTCTGGTTGCGAATGAACCTGAACTGGCTGCTCAAGTAGTGAAAAACTGGATGAATGACAATGGCTAACGATATCGTACCTCAAGATGACAACGCCGCGGGAATGCCAGTAGAGCTGGATGTTTCAACCATTACTGGCGAAGAAAAAGCGGCAATTTTGTTACTGAGCCTTAATGAACAAGATGCAGCTGGCATTATCCGTCACCTAGAACCAAAACAGGTTCAGCGTGTTGGTAGTGCGATGGCTCGCGCGAAGGATCTCAGCCAAGACAAGGTATCTGCTGTTCATCGTGCGTTTTTGGAGGATATCCAGAAATACACCAACATTGGTATGGGCAGCGAAGACTTTATGCGTAATGCATTGGTTGCCGCTCTTGGTGAAGACAAAGCCAACAACTTAGTTGACCAGATCCTACTTGGTACGGGCTCAAAGGGTTTGGATTCTTTGAAATGGATGGACCCACGCCAAGTGGCGAGCATTATTGTCAATGAACACCCACAGATTCAAACTATCGTACTGTCTTATTTAGAAGCAGACCAATCTGCAGAGATTTTGTCTCAGTTCCCTGAGCGCGTGCGTTTGGATCTGATGATGCGTATTGCCAACCTTGAAGAAGTTCAGCCATCAGCATTGGCAGAGCTGAACGAAATCATGGAGAAACAGTTCGCGGGTCAAGCGGGTGCACAAGCAGCCAAAATTGGCGGCCTGAAAGCAGCAGCGGAGATCATGAACTACCTAGACAACAACGTCGAAGGTTTGTTGATGGAACAAATTCGCGATCAGGACGAAGACATGGCGACACAAATCCAAGACCTAATGTTTGTCTTCGAAAACTTAGTCGAGGTGGACGACCAAGGTATTCAGAAGTTGCTGCGTGACGTACCGCAAGACGTGTTGCAAAAAGCACTCAAAGGTGCAGATGACTCGTTACGTGAGAAAGTCTTCAAGAATATGTCTAAACGTGCTGCTGATATGATGCGTGATGACATAGAAGCGATGCCGCCAGTACGAGTGGCAGATGTAGAAGCCGCTCAGAAAGAAATCTTAGCAATTGCCCGTCGAATGGCGGATGCTGGTGAGCTCATGCTATCTGGCGGTGCTGACGAATTCTTATAATTTCTATTGCTTCGCAATTATCCTATTGCGGAGCACCCTCACTTCTTAATCGAACACACAATAGGTAACCCATGGCTGGCGATAGAAAACGTGGATTTATCCGTCCTGATGAAGATGATTCGATGATCGAACCTCAACGTTGGGGGCTGCCTGATTATGGCGAGCCTAAAGCCAAACAAGCAAAACAAACCGCGTTCAACTATGACCCGGGATGGGTGCCGAATTTTGATGAGCCTGAAGAAGAGCAGCCACTTGCGCTAACCGAAGAACAAATTGAACTGATTAAGCAAGGTGCTTATCAAGAAGGCTTACATCAAGGTCAGGAAGCTGGCTTTAAGCAAGGTTACGACAAAGGTAAAGAAGAAGGGTTGCAAGCCGGCCATGCTGAAGGTCTCGAGCTCGGAAAAGCTGAAGGGGTAACTGCAGGGCAAGAATACATTCAGCAGCAAGTTGAAGCCTTTATGAACTTGGCCAATCAGTTTGCTCAACCTTTGGAGTTGATGAATGCTCAGGTTGAAAAGCAGCTGGTGGATATGGTGCTCTGCTTAGTCAAAGAAGTGGTGCACGTTGAAGTACAAACCAACCCTCAAATTATTTTAGATACAGTGAAGCAGTCGGTCGAAGCGCTACCAATATCAGGCCACCCTATTACCTTGCACCTGAATCCAGAAGATGTCGCGATTATTCGTTCAGCTTATGGTGAAGAAGACCTTGATTGTCGCAACTGGACGTTAGTTGCTGAGCCATCGCTCAATCGAGGTGACGTCCAGATTGAAGCCGGTGAATCAAGCATTAATTATCGCATGGAAGAACGCGTCAAAAGCGTATTGCACAGCTTTTGTGGCGCAAACCGTCATCAAGAGGGTGAGTAATCCATGCAAGCACTCGCTGACCGCTTAAAAAACTACAAAGTTGAAGGCCTTACGACGCGCCCTGTCGCCTCTGGCAAACTGGTGCGTGTGGTTGGGTTAACGTTGGAAGCGACCGGCTGTCGCGCACCAATTGGCAGTTTATGCTTAGTGGAAACCATGTCAGGTCAGATGGAAGCCGAGGTCGTCGGCTTTTCAGGTGACAACCTATTTTTAATGCCAAGCGAACAAATTACGGGCATTTTACCTGGCGCGAGAGTCACCCCTTTAACCAGTGACGCTGGTTTACCTGTTGGCATGGAATTACTTGGGCGCGTTATAGACGGGGTTGGGAATCCACTTGATGGACTTGGCCCTTTGTATACCGATCACCGTGCCTCTTTTAATGCCGAACCAATCAACCCGTTGGCTCGAAAGCCAATTTCTGAACCGCTCGATGTTGGCCTAAAAGCCATCAATGGTTTGTTGACGGTTGGTAAAGGTCAGCGTATCGGTCTGTTTGCAGGTTCTGGTGTGGGTAAATCGGTCACGCTTGGCATGATGACGCGAGGCACCACCGCACAGGTTGTGGTCGTCGGCCTGATAGGTGAGCGTGGACGTGAAGTTAAAGAGTTCATCGAAGAGATCTTGGGTGAGGACGGTCGTCGCCGCTCAGTGGTGGTCGCGGCGCCTGCCGATGCTTCACCTCTAATGCGCTTAAAGGGGTGCCAAACGGCATTAACGATTGCTGAATACTTCCGGGACCAAGGGTTAGATGTTCTGCTATTGATGGACTCGTTGACTCGTTTTGCACAAGCACAGCGTGAAATCGCACTTTCTGTTGGTGAGCCGCCAGCGACGAAAGGCTACCCGCCTTCTGTATTTGCCAAGCTGCCAGCGCTGGTTGAGCGAGCGGGTAATGGAAGTGCCGAACAAGGCTCGATTACGGCGTTCTTTACCGTGTTGACCGAAGGGGATGATTTGCAAGATCCGATAGCGGACGCATCGCGAGCCATTCTTGATGGCCATATTGTACTTTCTCGTGAAATGGCGGATGCAGGCCATTATCCGGCGATTGATGTCGAGAAGTCGGTGAGCCGTGTTATGCCGCAAATCACGACCGAAGAGCACGTTCTGATGTCAAAAGCGGTGCGACAGGTCTTGTCTATTTGTCGCAAGAATCAAGATTTGGTCTCGATTGGAGCGTACAAACCGGGTACCGATCCTGCTATTGATGGCGCATTTACTTTGAAACCGAAGTTAGACGAATACTTGCAGCAGAGCATGAAAGAATCGGTGCCATACGATATGTGCGTCAATATGCTTAGAAACATTTTGGGTGGGTGATAGCGCGTGAATAATGCGATGGAGTTTCTACTTGAGCAAACTAAGGATCGTGAAGACCAAGCTGTGCTTGCACTGAACAAAGCGCGTTCTGAACTCGAAGATTATTACCGTCAGGTTGAACAAATTGAAAAGTATCGGCTTGATTATTGCCAGCAACTCGTCGACCGTGGTCAGGCGGGCCTAACGGCAAGTCAATATGGACACCTAAATCGATTCCTTACCCAGCTAGATGAAACTTTATCTAAGCAAAAGCAAGCAGAAAGTCATTTCAAAGAGCAGGTTGAAAACTGTAAAGAATATTGGTTAACCGTGCGTAAAGAACGCAAATCCTATGAGTGGATGATAGACAAACGCGAAAAAGAGAAACAACTTGCTGAAGCTAAGCGCGAACAAAAGCAAATGGACGAGTTTTCCACCTTACTTTACAGTCGAAAACCACATCGTTTCTAAAGGTTATCGGTTCGATATTGCATTACGGTGTTGCAGTTGACTACATCTCTACCGTTTCAAGTAAGGTAACTTTGATTGAGTCTTGTTCAATTAGCTCAAATACCTTCGGTCGAATCTCGCGAACCCACCACTCGTTGTATGTTTTTTCGTAGAGAGCCTGGCGTGCTTGTTCATTGTCGAACTCTCGAAGCCAAACAAAATAGTCATGTCCATCATCACCAGTGTGGACGTAAGTATTCAGTACACGCATGCCTTGTGAGCGTTGATAGGGCAACAGTTCTTCCTTCATCCAACTTAGCCACTGTTCTGTTTTGCCTGCTCTGATTCTATATTGGCGTAATTCTGTGATCTTCAAAGTGATTCCTTAATTGTTAAGCCAAGTGTCTGTTTACGCTTATCGTTTTTCAAAGTCAATCAAGTAGCTGTACATCATGTTAGGAACCAGGTTATCGGATAGTATTGTTGATGTTTGTTCCATAAACATGCCATCTATTAGCTTGCCGAGAATTGGCCCAATATTGTGGTGTGATTTTTGCATTTTAGCTGTCAGTGTCGGGTCTTTTTGACCTTAGTTTGCCGCCAGTATTGCTGCCTGCCAGCGATATACTCAGAGCCACGAGAACGAGAGTTTCTAGATGAGTGTGAATTTGTCCCATGTATCTGCGACTACCAAGACGCCAGTTTCTGATGTGTCCGCTAAAGCGTCCGCAGAGAGCACTGAGAGCAAGGGATTTTTAGAAACGTTAACCGATGCATTTGCTGGTAAACAAAAGCCCGAAAAAGTAGCAACAGAATCGACAGTGGTTGAAGAAAAAGAAAGAGCGGATGTAGGCAGTACTTCTTCTGCTAACGTCTCGGACGAATTGTTGGCGCAAGAAAGCCAAGAATCCGTCAGTGACGGAACCCATGATTTTGATGAAATATCAGCAAACAAACCGAATGCAACCTTAAGTGAAGAAGTAAGTTTACAAAAGGCGAGTAACAGCACACCTTTGGAGCATGATGTTGAAGCTATTGAAAAAGTGAAATCAACATCAATTGATACGAGTAACCCATCAAATACAATGGACGTAAAAAGCACGATGGGCGAAGGACAACAGCTTCTTGGTCGAATTGAACAAGCGAATCAAGCCCTGAATGCGAGTAATGCATCCATCGATAGTGGCAAAGTTTTGCCTCAGAGAGCGAATTTAGTACGTTCGTTCCACGAGCAAGCAACCGTTTCGGCAAACCTTGATGAGTTGGCTTTGAATGAAACGCCATTAGTTCATTCGCTTGAACAAGCACAGATGATCCCAGGGCAAGACTTAGAGCCAATTTTAGATAAGAATGGTCAACCTATCGATGTCGACAAACTTTCGCCTGAGTTTGCTGCTTGGCAAGAGCTAGCGAAACAAGCCAGCCATCCGACGGCTAAGAGCGCGGTCAGTGGTGAAGTAGCTAATGAGCTGTCGCCGTTGTTAACAGATGTTGATGGTTCTAACATCGACGCGCTTCCACGAGTCTCCTTGGATGAACTTGAAATTATAGATACCAAGTTGGCGCAAGGAAAACCACTGACTCAGCAAGAAGCTCAGATCATTGAAGGGTTGAAACAAGGAAGGATCACGGCAGATATTCCTGAGCAAGACCTTGCCCAATTTGTTGCGCTCCCTAATGACATTAAACAGATTTTCGCAGAGCAACAAGTACAACATAATTTAACTCGCCAGGCTGGACCTATGGCAGTGTCTCAGCAAATCCAGCATACAGCGGCTCAAGTACCCCAGCCACAAACTGCTCATAGTGGAGAAAAAGTCGCATTATCTCCAACGCCCGATATGTTGATAGCCGCGCAAGTGCCGACGTCGCTTCAAGGTGTGAAAGACGGAGAGATTAGCCAGAAAGTGATGAACGCAGCATTGGCGACTGGTGCGCTAAAGGCGACTGCGGATAGACAAGATAAGCCGGACCTCCAACACGGCTTCGCTGGACAGCTTCAGGCTATGGCAGGTCAGCAAGGAATTAATGTGCAGCAACAAACGCGTATTGATGCTGCACAACAAGCTCAGCTTCCGTTGCAACTAACTAAAGAGCTAGCCAACGAGCAAGTTGCGGAAAAAGTGCAAATGATGATGTCGAAGAATCTGAAAAATCTCGATATTCGTCTTGATCCACCAGAGTTAGGTCGTATGCAAATTCGTATGACCATGAATAATGACGTTGCCAATGTACATTTTACAGTGAACAACCCGCAAGCTCGTGACATTATTGAACAGACGCTCCCTCGTTTGAGAGAAATGCTAGCGCAACAAGGTATGCAGCTGGCTGATTCTTCCGTCCAACAACAAAACAGTGGGCAACAGCAAGGTAGGTATACTGCTGAACAACATGCTCAAAGCGCGCAAAGTGGCGGTTTCTCTGGACAGTCCGAAGAGGGTTTTGAATCTGATGTCAATCTGGATTTGAATGTCGCTTCAAAGCGTGATGGAATTAGTTTTTACGCATAAAAGGCCGTTTAACGGCAATGGCATACGGTTACCAAGCAACTCACTAAAACGTCTTGGTAACTCAAAAGAACAATAAGAGACAAGAATGGCAGAAGAACAGTTACAAGGGGCCGATGCGCCGAAAGGAAAAAGCAAGTTACTTATCATCATCATCGCTGTTGTAGTATTACTACTTGGTGGCGGGGCAGCGGCATTTTTTCTAATGGGCTCTGATGAACCTGCTCAGGCTGAATCGTCTCAACAGGCTCAAGTGAAGGCATCGGATGCTGCGCCCATCGCGTATGTGAATCTTCCTCAGGCATTTGTATTTAACGTTACTGGGGATAGCCGCGATAGGTTGGTTCAAATTAAAGCGCAGTTAATGGTTCGCGGTGCAGAAAATGAAGAGTTGGCGCGGTATCATTCGCCACTGATTGAAAGCTCTATGCTATCAACGTTTGCTTCCGCGACGGTTGATCAATTGCGCTCTCCTACAGGACGAGTGGAATTGCGCGATCGTGCTTCCGAAGATATCAAAGCAGCGCTGAATGCTGCGGTCGGTAAGCCAGTGATTGAAAAAGTACTGTTTACAGATTTTGTTATTCAATAGGTAAAACGTGACCGATCTATTAAGCCAAGACGAAATTGATGCGCTATTGCATGGGGTTGACGATGTTGATGACGTCGATGAACCGATAGAAAACGACACTGAGGGTGCCGTCAATTTTGATTTCTCGTCGCAAGACAGAATCGTACGTGGTCGAATGCCGACGCTCGAACTTATCAACGAGCGCTTTGCACGGCACATGCGTATTAGTCTGTTTAATATGCTGCGTAAAACGGCAGAGGTGTCGATCAATGGCGTGCAGATGATGAAGTTTGGTGAATACCAGAACACATTGTACGTGCCAACCAGTTTGAACATGGTGCGTTTTCGTCCGTTAAAAGGCACTGCGTTGATCACCATGGAGGCTCGTTTAGTCTTTATTCTGGTAGAAAACTTCTTTGGCGGTGATGGTCGATTCCACGCCAAAATCGAAGGCCGTGAATTTACCCCAACGGAACGCCGCATCATTCAGTTGTTACTGAAAATTGTATTTGAAGATTATAAAGAAGCGTGGTCGCCAGTGATGGGGGTAGAGTTCGAATATCTCGACTCTGAAGTAAACCCAAGCATGGCAAACATTGTCAGCCCGACAGAAGTGATTGTCGTGAGTTCATTCCATATAGAAGTTGACGGCGGTGGCGGCGATTTTCATGTCGTTATGCCTTACTCCATGGTTGAGCCTATTCGTGAACTATTGGATGCAGGTGTTCAGTCCGACAAGATGGAAACGGACGTTCGCTGGAGCTCAGCACTACGTGAAGAGATCATGGATTGTCCGGTTAACTTCCGCGTGAACTTGCTCGAAAAAGACATTTCTTTGCGTGATCTCATGGAGCTGCAACCGGGCGATATCATCCCGATTGAAATGCCAGAACATGCGACGATGTTTGTAGAAGACCTACCGACCTATCGCGTAAAAATGGGTCGTTCGGAAGACAAATTAGCGGTGCAAATTTCTGAGGAAATTGAGCGCCCACATGTCGTCAAAACAGATTTAGCTTTCTTAGGTAAAGACATCATGTCTGAGCTTGAGAGTGAAGACGATATAGACCATTAAGATACCTTATTAAACAGACATGCTATGGCATGAGTAAGGCGTAACACAGGATAGAAAAATGGAACCAAGTGACGATCAAAAGCTAGCAGACGAATGGGCAGCCGCTCTTGGCGAAGACCCGTCTGCCCCTTCTGTAGACGTAGATGAAGTATTGGCTGCGCCACTGGAAGAGCTAAAAGACACTTCAAGCCCAATTAGCGAAGATGAGCGTCGTAAACTCGACACTATTATGGATATCCCGGTGACGATTTCGATGGAAGTCGGTCGTTCTCAAATTAGCATTCGGAACCTGTTGCAGCTTAACCAAGGTTCGGTTGTTGAGTTGGATCGTCTAGCCGGTGAGTCGCTCGACGTATTGGTTAACGGTACTTTGATTGCTCACGGCGAAGTCGTGGTCGTCAACGATAAGTTTGGTATCCGTTTGACGGATGTGATCAGCCAAACTGAACGAATTAAGAAGCTGCGTTAAGATGAGTCGTTCAATCAAAATGCGATTGAAGCAAATCACTGGAGCACTGAGCTTAATGCTAAGTGCTCCTTATGCATTGGCTGCCGCACCAAATAATCTGGATCTTGCGACGACACTTGGCTCGCTTGTGCTTGTAATCGGCGTGATTCTTTTGCTGGCTTGGTTGCTGAAACGTATGCAAGTGCCAGCGATGGGACAACAAAAGGGCTTGCGTATAGTGAGTCAGTTGCCAGTGGGTACAAAAGAAAGAATCGCAGTAGTTCAAGTGGGTGAAGAACAGTTTTTGGTTGGGATTACTAGCCAATCGATCCAAACTTTAGCCAAGTTAGATAAGCCACTGAAAGAGGAAGAGTTGGCGACCAATGCTTTTGCGACTCAATTTAGCCAGCTGATCAAAAAACATGACAAAGGGTAATCCAATTCGTTTGCTCCTGAGTACGTTGTTACTTTTTGTCGGCGTGCTGTTTTCTTCATTTACCTTTGCTGAAGCAGAGGAGTCAGCGCTGCCAGATAACTTAGCCGATGGAAGTAGTGTTACAGTTCAGGCTATGCAAAGTGATACTGGTGCTAGCCGTGCTATGTCCGTTTCTAGTGGCGGTGGTATTCCAGCATTCACCATGACCACGAACCCTGATGGCAGTGAAGACTACTCGGTTACACTACAAATTTTAGCGTTAATGACCATGCTTGGCTTCTTGCCTGCCATGGTGATTCTGATGACCTCATTCACTCGAATTGTAGTGGTGATGTCGATATTGCGTCAGGCAATGGGTTTGCAACAAACGCCTTCTAATCAGGTCATTATTGGTATTGCGCTGTTTTTGACCTTTTTTGTTATGTCTCCTGTCCTGAACGAAATCAACGACAAAGCTGTTCAGCCTTATTTGAACGAGCAAGTTACGGCGCGAGAAGCGTTTGATGCAGCACAAGCGCCAATGAAAGCATTTATGCTTAAGCAGACCCGAATCAAAGATTTGGAGACGTTCGTAACCATGTCTGGAGAGCAAGTCGAGGATCCAGAAGATGTGTCGATGGCGGTGTTGATTCCGGCTTTTATCACCTCAGAGCTAAAAACTGCATTCCAAATTGGCTTTATGCTCTTCTTGCCGTTTTTGATTATTGACCTTGTAGTCGCTTCGGTACTGATGGCAATGGGTATGATGATGTTGTCACCAATGATTGTTTCGTTGCCGTTCAAGTTGATGTTGTTCGTATTGGTCGATGGTTGGAACTTGATACTCTCGACACTTGCGGGCAGCTTTGCCCTTTAGATAAGCGCAGATAGAGGATAAGACATGACACCAGAAATGTTTGTCGAGCTTTTCCGTGAAGCACTTTGGATGGTGCTTATCATGGTCTGCGCCATTATCATCCCAAGCTTGCTTATCGGCCTTGTAGTTGCGATTTTTCAAGCTGCGACATCCATCAACGAACAAACATTGAGCTTCTTACCGCGTTTGATTGTCACGCTTTTGGCCCTGATGCTGTTTGGGCATTGGATGACGCAAATGTTGATGGAATATTTCTATGGCTTGATTGAACGCTTACCTCAGGTGCTTTATTAGAGGCGCCTATGGAGTACCCCACTAGCGTTGTCTTAGATTGGATCGCAAACTACTTCTGGCCCTATGTTCGTATCTCATCCATGTTGATGGTGATGACAGTAACCGGGGCCCGATTTGTTTCGCCAAGAATCCGCCTTTACCTCGGTTTAGCCATCACTTTCGCTGTCATGCCAGCCATCCCCGCCGTACCTCAGGACATTGAGCTACTCTCGTTTCGTGGCTTCATGACCATTGCCGAGCAAATGATCATCGGCATAGCGATGGGTATGGTTACTCAATTTATGATTCAAACCTTTGTCCTACTTGGTCAAATATTGGGTATGCAATCAAGTTTGGGCTTTGCTTCTATGGTTGATCCTGCAAATGGTCAGAACACGCCATTGCTTGGTCAGTTATTCATGTTCTTAACGACAATGTTTTTTCTTGCCACCGATGGACACTTAAAAATGCTGCAATTGGTGGTGTTCAGTTTCAAAACTTTGCCGATTGGCTCCGGCTCGCTCAACGCGGTTGATTTCCGTGAAATGGCAGGCTGGCTTGGTATTATGTTCCAAACGGCACTGAGTATGTCTCTATCTGGCATTATTGCGCTACTGACCATTAACTTGTCGTTTGGTGTAATGACCCGTGCCGCACCACAGCTGAACATCTTCTCGCTTGGTTTTGCTTTTGCTTTGATGGTGGGTCTATTACTTTGTTGGTACATACTGGCTGGTCTATACAGTCATTATGAAATGTTCTGGACAGTGGGTGAGGCGCAGATTTGTCGGCTTATTCGCTTGGAGTGCTAAGATTTGGCAGAATCAGACGGTCAGGAACGCACCGAAGAAGCCACGCCCCGACGGTTACAACAAGCCAGAGAAAAGGGGCAGGTCGCTCGATCTAAAGAGCTCGCATCAGCATCTGTGCTGATCGTTGGCGCCATTTCATTGATGTGGTTTGGCGAGGCGTTAGCACGTTCATTGTTTTCCATCATGAGCCGTTTATTTGATCTTCAACGAGAAGAGATTTTCGATACTGCAAAACTGTTTGATATCGCTTTGGGCGCGATGAGTGATTTGTTGTTCCCACTATTTTTGGTGTTAGCGACATTGTTTACCGCCGCCATGATTGGAGCAGCAGGTGTGGGAGGAATCAGTTTTTCTGCCCAAGCGGCCATGCCCAAGCTGTCGAAAATGAATCCGCTTAGCGGCTTAAAGCGAATGGTTGGAATGCAAAGCTGGGTAGAGTTGATCAAATCAATCCTTAAAGTGGTTCTGGTCACTGGTGTCGCCATCTATTTGATCCAAGCATCGCAGGCCGATCTGATTCAATTGAGCATGGATGTGTATCCGCAAAACATCTTCCATGCTTTAGATATTTTGCTGAACTTTATTTTGCTGATCAGTTGCTCGCTATTGATTGTGGTTGCCATCGATATTCCATTTCAAATCTGGCAGCACGCCGATCAGTTAAAAATGACCAAGCAAGAAGTCAAAGACGAATACAAAGAGACTGAAGGTAAGCCGGAAGTGAAAGGCCGTATTCGTATGTTGCAAAGGGAAGCGGCTCAACGTCGAATGATGGCGGATGTTCCTCAAGCTGATGTTATTGTTACTAACCCTGAGCACTTCTCGGTAGCGCTTCGTTATAAGCAGAAGACAGACCGTGCGCCAGTCGTGATCGCTAAAGGTACTGACCACATGGCGATGAAGATTCGAGAAGTCGCCCGCGAACATGACATTACGATTGTGCCCGCACCACCTTTGGCTCGTGCGTTGTACCACACGACAGAGCTCGAGCAAGAGATCCCCGATGGGTTATTTACTGCCGTCGCTCAGGTTTTGGCATTTGTATTCCAATTGAAGCAATACCGAAAACGAGGTGGACAGCGCCCGAAAATTCAAGATTATGATTTGCCAATCCCGCCCGAGCACCGTCATTGATACGAAAAGCGGTAAAGCCTTAAAAAAGCTCGTTTGATCAAAAGCTAAGCTCTATTTGAGTGTTTAGTCATTATTTTGGCGCTAATTCTGGTACATAGATTGCTTAAAACGCTTTAATTATCAACCCTACCTAAACTTTTAGGCTAAAGCGGTCGCGTATTAATAGTAAGAGCTTACGTGACGCTTCAATCGATTGAGATCTCTCGCAGTATGAAGTTAAGCCTGCCGTTTGCAGATAAATTGCCACGAATCCCTCAACGTGAAATGCCAGCTATTGGTGCTCCGGTGATGGTTTTGGCCACCCTAGCGATGGTGGTACTGCCGATTCCAGCATTTTTGCTGGATATGTTCTTCACCTTTAACATCGCGCTGTCGATGGTGGTGTTGTTAGTGACCGTTTACACACGTCGTCCTTTGGACTTCGCTGCTTTTCCAACGGTATTGCTGATCGCCACGTTGCTCCGCTTGGCTTTGAACGTTGCCTCGACTCGTGTCGTCTTACTGCATGGTCATGAAGGCGGTAATGCGGCAGGTAACGTAATTGAGGCGTTCGGTAACGTCGTTATTGGTGGTAACTACGCGGTCGGCCTAGTGGTTTTCCTCATCTTAATGATCATCAACTTTATGGTGGTGACCAAAGGTGCGGGTCGTATCTCTGAGGTAAGTGCTCGCTTTACGCTTGATGCGTTGCCGGGTAAGCAAATGGCGATTGATGCGGACTTGAATGCCGGATTGATAGACCAAGAGCAGGCAAGAGTTCGTCGTTTTGAAGTGACCAAAGAAGCGGATTTCTATGGCTCGATGGATGGTGCCTCGAAGTTCGTAAAAGGTGACGCGATTGCCGGTATTTTGATTCTGTTTATCAACATCGTCGGCGGCCTGTCGATCGGTATGGCGCAGTATGGATTGGGTTTCGGTGAAGCGATTGAAATCTATACCTTACTGACAATCGGTGATGGTTTGGTCGCACAAATCCCATCGCTATTGCTGTCAATTGCAGCGGCAATGATGGTGACACGCCAAAACACCGATGAAGACATGGGTGAACAACTGGTCTTCCAGATGTTCGACAACCCAAAAGCGCTGATGATTACTGCGGCTATTCTTGGTGTGATGGGCATCGTACCGGGCATGCCACACTTTGCGTTTTTGAGCCTGGCAGTCGCGGCCGGTGCAGCGGCATATTTCATCGACAAACGGCAAAAGCAGAAAGCGAAAGAGCCCGCTTTATCAGCAACAGCAGATGAAGGTACAGAACCTTCATCACAACGCGAGCTTTCTTGGGACGACGTCCAGCCAGTCGATATTATTGGCCTAGAAGTGGGTTACCGCTTGATTCCGCTAGTGGACCGAGACCAAGGTGGAGAACTGTTAGAGCGCGTAAAAGGTGTGCGTAAAAAGCTATCGCAAGATTTTGGGTTCTTAATCCCTGCGGTTCACATACGTGACAACCTTGAACTGACGCCAAACAGCTATCGAATCACATTAATGGGGGTTGCGGTCGGCGAAGCTGAGATTCGTCCGGATCAAGAGCTAGCGATTAACCCAGGTCAGGTGTATGGCATGATTGATGGCGAGCCAACCATTGACCCTGCATTTGGACTGGAAGCCGTATGGATTCGCGAAGATCAGCGTGAGCATGCTCAGGCGTTAGGTTATACGGTTGTTGACTCATCGACAGTATTAGCGACGCACCTGAGCCAGTTATTGACTAACAACGCATCACAGTTGATTGGTCACGAAGAAGTAGAGAATTTATTAGAAATGTTAGGACGCAGCGCACCTAAGTTGGTTGAGAACTTTGTTCCTGATCAGTTGCCTTTAGGTGTGGTGGTGAAAGTTCTACAAAACTTGTTAAACGAGGCCATTCCAATCCGCGATATTCGCACGATTGTTCAAACTTTGGCTGAGTACTCAAGTAAGAGTCAAGAAGCTGACATATTGACGGCAGCAGTTCGAATTAGTCTTAAACGTCTAATTGTTCAAGAAATCAATGGTATAGAGCCTGAGTTACCAGTGATTACTTTGATACCCGAACTGGAACAAATATTGCATCAAACTATGCAAGCATCAGGAGGCGAATCCGCGGGGATTGAACCGGGACTCGCTGAGCGATTGCAGTCTTCACTAAGCCAAGCGACACAGGAACAAGAACTGAAAGGCGAACCTGCCGTTCTGCTAACTTCCGGTGTATTACGCTCGACGTTGGCGAAATTTGTGAAGAACACAATACCTAATCTCCGGGTACTGTCTTACCAAGAAATACCGGATGAAAAACAGATCAGAATTGTGCAAGCCGTGGGTAACTGATCTCACGCATCATTAATGGATTCATAGTTTGAAAATAAAGCGATTTTTTGCCAAAGACATGAGAACGGCGCTGCTCCAAGTGAAAGAGGAGTTAGGCGCGGAAGCGGTGATCATGTCAAACAAGAAAGTGGCTGGTGGAGTAGCGATTGTTGCGGCGATAGATAGTGAATCTAATCCGTCTCAAGCAAGCGCAGCGTCACAGCAAAATCGCGGTGCTTCTCAATCGAATCGCTATAACGAACATCGTCAAATGTCATCGTCTTCTGCTGATCGTTACCAAGATCGTCATTTAGATGAAGATAAAATTAGCCTGAACAGTAATAACAGTAACAATGAAAAAACAGGCTCAATGACACAGCGATTCGCTAATATGCTTAAGCAATATAGCGGTGGTGCAGCAGATGCTGACGACCACGTAGCGGAAAATGAAGATTCGCTCTCTGCTTTGCTGCAACGCCAAAATAAGCATCGCGACGGCTACAACCAAGAAAAGCCAGCGCCATATCAACCAGATTCACCTTTGGCGAAGCTAATCGCACAGGACAATCGATTTGAACGTCCGACGCCCAAGCTGGACCCGACGCGCTATGACCGACGTCGCCCAAGTGATGAGCGTGACGAATCGGCCGATGAGCTAGAAAGCATGCGCGAAGAGATGACGTCAATTCGTCGTCTGTTGGAGCACCAAGTTTCTGGCCTGATGTGGCAAGAAGTAGAACGCCGTGAGCCGCTAAGAGCTATGCTGATTAAGCGCTTAGAGCGAATGGGCGTTTCTCCGGAGTTAGCAGACCAGATGGCCTGTTATATCCCGGAAGATACAAAGCCAGCGCGAGCGTGGAAAGCGTTATTGTCGCTGGTGGCGGATCAAATCAATATTCCTAAACAGGACATTTTAAAACGTGGTGGCGTAGTCGCATTGTTGGGTCCGACGGGGGTTGGGAAAACAACAACCGTAGCGAAACTCGCAGCACGCGCAGCCATGGAATACGGTGCCGACAATGTGGCCCTTGTGACAACAGATACATATCGCATAGGTGCACATGAGCAACTCTCAATTTACGGAAGAATCATGGGTTGTCCCGTAAGAGTTGCTAAAGATTCTAACGAGTTAGCCGATGTTATATATCAGCTAAGAAACAGAAGACTGATTTTGGTCGATACGGCAGGGATGGGGCAACGAGATGTGAGGCTTTCCGAGCAGCTCGACACTCTAATGCAAGAGAGCGGAGAAGTGATTCACAGCTACCTTGTTTTGCCGGCTACCGCACAACGTCGTGTTCTACAAGAAACGCTGGATCACTTCCGACGTATACCACTTTCGGGTTGTATTATGACGAAGCTTGATGAGTCATTAAGCCTAGGCGAATTCATCAGTGTAGTGATTCAAAACGCAATGCCAGTAGCTTACATCGCTAATGGTCAGCGCGTACCAGAAGACATTGTGATAGCGCAACCAAAATATATGCTTGCGAAAGCAAATGAACTGTTAGAGAAGTCGACAGAGAACGAACCTCACTTTTGGAACAGTGACAGTGAAGGACTCTAAGGCGGCGGACTACTATGACTGAGAATATGATACACGATCAAGCAAGCGGCCTCCGTCGCTTAACACAACCATCGTTGACCAAAGTGATTGCTGTTACTGGCGGCAAAGGTGGTGTGGGGAAATCAAACGTAACACTGGGTCTGGCGATTTGTATGGCTCGCCAAGGCAAGAAGGTGATGGTTCTCGACGCTGATTTAGGTCTGGCCAATGTGGACGTGATGCTCGGAATTCGTGCAAAACGTAATCTAGGACATGTCTTAGCGGGTGAATGTGAGCTAAAAGATGCGATTGTCGAAGGGCCTTATGGTATAAAGATAATTCCTGCAACTTCTGGCACACAGAGCATGACAGAGCTTTCTCACGCTCAGCATGCCGGACTCATCCGAGCATTTGGTAGTCTTGAAGACGAAATGGATGTCCTGCTGATTGATACCGCTGCTGGTATCTCTGACATGGTAATCAGTTTTTCGCGAGCAGCTCAAGATGTGGTTGTAGTTGTGTGTGATGAACCGACGTCAATCACAGATGCCTATGCATTAATCAAGCTGTTGAGTAAAGAACACCAAGTTCAACGCTTTAAAGTTGTAGCAAATATGGTCAGAAGCTACCGTGAAGGGCGAGAATTGTTTGCAAAGTTGACACTAGTCACAGAGCGATTCTTGAATGTTAGCCTTGAACTCGTAGCATGTATTCCATTAGATGATAAAGTACGACAGGCTGTAAAAAGACAAAAAATTGTCGTTGATGCGTTCCCACGCTCGCCTGCCGCTTTAGCTATCAGCTCACTAGCAAACAAAGCGTTGACGTGGCCACTACCGAAAACACCAAGTGGACACTTGGAATTTTTTGTGGAAAGGTTGCTAAATCGTACCGAATTCGCAGAGGACCCTTTTGGTGAATAAAGCGATAACCTATGACCAACATGGCAAATTTAATAGCCAGCAAGCGTTCATTGAACGTTATTCAGTGTTGGTTAAGCGCATTGCTCACCACCTACTAGGCCGTTTACCGCCGAGTGTTCAGGTAGAGGATTTAATTCAGGCCGGCATGATCGGTCTTATCGAAGCTCAGCAGAATTATGATGGTTCTAAAGGTGCGAGCTTTGAAACTTATGCAGGTATCCGTATTCGTGGCGCAATGTTAGATGACATGCGTAAAGGCGATTGGGTACCGCGTTCTGTTCATAAAAATAATCGAGAGATTAACCAAGCGATTGCGGAGCTGGAAGGCGAATTAAATCGAGATCCTACTGATTCTGAAGTAGCCACGCATCTCGGTATGACACTGGATCAATATCATAGTGCTCTTACCGATATCAACTGCTCAAAATTAGTCGGTATTGAAGATTTAGGCGTTTCTGATGATGTGATTTCACCGGCGGATGAAACCGATGACAGCAACCCATTCAAAGGGGTAGTTGAGGAATCATTTCGAAAAGCA
Source organism: Vibrio sp. 397 (assembly GCF_033339395.1). Taxonomy (NCBI): domain Bacteria; kingdom Pseudomonadati; phylum Pseudomonadota; class Gammaproteobacteria; order Vibrionales; family Vibrionaceae; genus Vibrio; species Vibrio sp. 397. The sequence goes on from NZ_JAWOUN010000017.1 coordinate 28,473, forward strand.
CTGGTTGAATCAATAAAACAGCTTCCAGAGCGTGAAGCTTTGGTTCTTTCGCTTTATTATGATGAAGAACTCAATTTGAAAGAAATTGGCGATGTGTTAGGCGTAAGCGAATCTCGCGTAAGTCAAATACTGAGTCAAGCGATGCAACGTTTACGTACCAAGCTCAGTGCGTGGACACAAAATGACTAAAAACACTGATTTTACGATTCAGTGGAGGCAATTTTGAATAAAAACATGAAGATCCTTATTGTTGATGATTTCTCAACAATGCGCCGTATTGTTAAAAACCTGCTTCGTGACTTGGGTTTCAATAACACTCAAGAAGCGGACGATGGTTTAACCGCATTACCAATGCTGAAAAAAGGTGACTTCGATTTTGTTGTAACTGACTGGAACATGCCAGGTATGCAAGGCATCGATTTGCTTAAACACATCCGCGCGGATGCAGAACTTAAGCATCTGCCAGTTCTAATGATCACGGCTGAAGCGAAGCGTGAGCAGATCATTGAAGCTGCTCAAGCAGGTGTAAACGGCTACATTGTTAAGCCATTTACTGCTGCAACATTAAAAGAAAAATTAGATAAAATTTTCGAGCGTTTATAACTCTCTCTTTCTCTTTGTTATTCGAGTCATTCATACCAATTATTAAATGCCTATTAAATGACTCGTTTAGCGTTTTCAAAGTGATAAGAAGAACTAAACGTAAAAGGGTCTATTCAGAATGATCTCACTAGAGCAGGCGAAGTCACTCGTTCAAATGCTAGAAAACGGGGAACAAGACCAAGCCAATATGCTTGTTGCCTCGATCTACGAAGGTGCCGATAACCCAATGCTGCAAGAAATTGGAGCGTTAACTCGAGACCTTCACGAATCACTCAAGCAGTTCAGTCTCGATCAGCGCATGACCGAAATTGCGAAAGACGAAATCCCTAACGCTAGGGATCGTCTCAATTATGTGATCGAGAAGACAGAGCTTGCAGCCAACAAAACAATGGATGCGGTCGACTGCTGCCTTCCTATCGCTGACAACCTGCATGATTGCCTTCTAAAAGTTCGTCCTCAATGGAATGAACTCATGCACGGGCGCATAGAATTAAGCGAATTTAAAGCACTGTGTCACCGAATCGACGGGCTATTAGTGCAAGTCGAAGGTGACAGCACTGAATTGCGCGGCCAATTGACCGAAATTCTCATGGCGCAAGACTTCCAAGACCTAACTGGCCAAATCATTCGCCGCGTAATTACGTTGGTTAATGAAGTTGAAGGCCGCTTAGTGGAAATCCTAACCGTATTCTCTGGAAATAAACTTGAAGAACATATTCAAGTTTTGTCAGAACCGGCAGATAAAAAGAATACACAAACAAGCGAAGCCGAAGGCCCGATTCTTCATCCAGAACTGAGAGAAGATGCGGTTTCATCGCAGGACGAAGTCGATGACTTGTTGTCCAGTCTTGGATTTTAAAGGTAACGTATGAGCTACGATTTAGACGAAGATATTCTTCAGGACTTTCTCATTGAGGCTGGGGAAATTCTCGAGCTGCTTTCTGAGCAGTTGGTTGAATTGGAAAATAACCCAGAAGACAAAGACTTACTTAATGCTATTTTCCGCGGGTTTCATACCGTAAAAGGCGGTGCCGGCTTCCTTTCATTGGCAGAGCTAGTCGATACTTGTCATGGTGCGGAGAACGTGTTCGACGTTTTACGAAACGGTCAACGCACGGTAACGCAAAACTTAATGGATACGATGCTAAAAGCCTTGGATACGGTTAATACCCAGTTCCAGGCTGTTCAAGATCGTGAGCCGTTAGAAGCTGCGGACCCTGAGCTTCTTGAAGAACTTCATCGTCTATGCAAACCTGAGTCAGAAGATGAAGTAGCGGCAACCGTAGTTGAAGAACCAGTGGCTACTCCAGAGCCTATTATTCCCGAGCCTATCATCGAAGAACCTGCTGCGCCGTCAGCACCATCAAGTGTCGGCTCTGTTGATGAAATTACCCAAGACGAATTCGAAAAGCTACTTGATGAGCTTCATGGTAAAGGTTCAGCGCCAGGCACCTCAATGTCTGCGACACCTACAACACCATCTGAACCGCCTCAATCGAGTGCGCCATCAGTTGAAAGTGGTGATATCACTGATGATGAGTTTGAACGTTTACTCGATGAACTGCACGGTGTAGGAAAAAGCCCTTCTACGGCAGAGGCTGCTGCATCTGCATCCGTACCAGTAGAGCCACCTAAAGCGGCAGAGCCTTCCGCTCCAGTGTCATCTTCATCAAATCAAGACAGTGACTTAATGACGGACGAAGAGTTCGAAAAGTTACTCGATGAGCTACATGGTTCAGGTAAAGGTCCAACGCTAGAAGAATTGGATATGGCAACGAAGCCTGCTTCAGCAAACGTAGAGCAAAGCCCTGCGAAACCTGAGCCTGTTGCTAAGCCAGCACCCGTTCAAACAGCGCCAGCACCAAAGCCAGAATCTAAACCAGTCGCCGTAAAAGAAGAAGCTAAAGCACCAGCGGTTAAAAAACCTCAGGCTGAAGCAACCGTTCGTGTTGATACCTCGACGCTTGATACCATCATGAACATGGTGGGTGAGCTCGTATTGGTTCGAAACCGCCTATTAAGCCTTGGTTTGAATAGCGACAACGAAGAGATGTCCAAAGCGGTCGCTAACCTTGATGTGGTAACTGCGGATCTACAAGGCGCGGTAATGAAAACGCGTATGCAGCCAATTAAGAAAGTGTTTGGCCGTTTCCCGCGCGTTGTCCGTGACTTGGCTCGTAACCTAAATAAAGACATCGTGCTAGAAATGCGCGGTGAAGAAACCGATCTCGATAAGAACCTTGTAGAAGCATTGGCCGATCCGTTGATTCACTTGGTACGTAACTCGGTTGATCACGGTATTGAAATGCCAGACGCACGCGCGAAGGCCGGCAAATCACGCACAGGTAAAGTGATTTTGTCAGCATCGCAAGAAGGGGACCATATTGAACTATCCATCGTAGATGATGGTGGCGGTATGGACCCGAACAAACTGCGTGGCATCGCGGTGAAGCGTGGCATGATGGATGAAGATGCGGCGGCACGTTTAACAGATAAAGAGTGCTTCAACCTTATCTTCGCACCTGGTTTCTCAAGTAAAGATAAAATTTCTGACATCTCTGGTCGTGGTGTGGGTATGGACGTGGTTAAGACGGCGATCAATACCTTAAACGGTTCAATCGATATCGATTCTGAGCTAGGCAAGGGCACTAAGATCACGATCAAAGTACCACTAACGTTAGCGATTTTACCGACTCTGATGGTTGGTGTTGGCGGTCATCCGTTTGCTCTACCACTGGCTTCGGTGAGTGAAATTTTCCACTTAGATCTTAGCCGTACAAACGTGGTAGATGGTCAGCTGACGATCATTGTACGTGAGAAATCTATCCCGCTATTTTACTTACAAAACTGGTTAGCATCCAAATCGCAAAACGTCCAAGAGCGTACTGGTCACGGTCACGTGGTGATTGTACAGATTGGTAACCAACGCGTTGGTTTTGTTGTGGATACGCTTATTGGTCAAGAAGAAGTGGTTATTAAGCCACTCGATAATCTATTACAGGGCACTCCAGGTATGGCTGGTGCGACAATTACTAGCGATGGCCACATTGCATTAATTCTAGATGTGCCTGATTTACTTAAGCGATACGCTGCGGCTTCACGCCTTTAAGCAAAGCTGACGTTATTAAAAGGAATAAGATGGCGATTAAAGTACTAGTCGTTGATGATTCGAGTTTTTTCCGACGTCGCGTGAGCGAAATCATCAACTCAGAATCGCGCCTAGAAGTGATTGACGTTGCGGTAAATGGTAGAGAGGCGGTTGAGAAAGCCAAATCTCTCAAACCTGACGTCATCACGATGGATATTGAAATGCCAGTGATGGATGGCATTACAGCTGTACGTGAAATAATGGCCGCTGCTCCAACGCCAATTCTAATGTTTTCGTCCCTGACCCACGACGGGGCGAAAGCTACGCTTGATGCGCTAGATGCGGGCGCATTGGACTTCTTACCGAAAAAGTTTGAGGACATTGCGCGTAACCGTGAAGAAGCGGTGTCATTACTTCAACAGCGTGTGATTCAGATTGCCTCGAAGCGCGCTTTCATGCGTCGACCTATCGCTCGCCCAACAGCGAGTACCAGCACGACTACTCGATCATTAGGTTCAAGAACGGCTTCACCTGTGACTCCAACACCAACTCGACCTGCTGCGACAAAGTACCGTGCTTCTGGTAAGAAGTATCAACTGACGGCAATTGGCACATCAACAGGTGGCCCCGTTGCTCTACAAAAAATTCTGACGCGCTTGCCGATGAACTATCCGCATCCGATTGTATTGATTCAACACATGCCAGCAACGTTTACTGCTGCGTTTGCCAGTCGTTTGAACACCTTGTGTAAGATTCAAGTGAAAGAAGCACAAGATGGCGATGTGTTACAGCCCGGTGTGGCATACCTTGCACCAGGTGGGAAACAAATGATGGTAGATGGACGAGCGGGCGCTGCTCGTCTTCGCATTATTGATGGCGGCGATCGCATGAACTACAAACCATGTGTGGATGTGACTTTTGGTTCTGCCGCAAAAGTATATGGCGACAAAGTGCTCTCTTTAGTGTTGACAGGCATGGGTGCAGACGGTCGTGAGGGCGCTCGCATGTTGAAGTCTTCAGGCTCAACTATTTGGGCACAAGATGAAGAAAGTTGTGTTGTTTATGGCATGCCCCAAGCGGTTGCTAAAGCAGGCATTTCTTCAGAAGATTTACCGCTTGACCGCATTGCTGAACGCATGTTGGTGGAAGTTGGCCTAGCTTAGGATTCATCATGATTGTTTGGAGTGTAGCTAACCAGAAAGGAGGCGTGGGTAAAACCACCTCAACAGTGACATTGGCGGGCTTATTGAGCCAGAAAGGCCATCGAGTATTGATGGTTGATACTGATCCTCACGCCTCACTGACTACTTATCTCGGTTATGATCCTGATGCAGTAACTTCGAGCCTATTTGATTTATTCCAGTTGAAGACGTTTTCTCGTGAGACGGTTAAGCCGTTGATTTTAGAAACAGAGCTGGAAGGAATGGATATCATTCCCGCGCATATGTCCCTTGCCACGCTTGATCGCGTAATGGGTAATCGCAGTGGTATGGGATTAATCTTAAAACGGGCGCTGCAAACTGTCTCACAAGACTATGACTATGTGTTGATTGACTGTCCGCCAATCCTTGGCGTGATGATGGTGAACGCGTTGGCAGCCAGTGACCGAATTTTGATTCCTGTTCAAACAGAGTTTTTGGCGATGAAAGGTCTGGAGCGCATGATGCGTACGCTAACCATTATGCAAAAATCTCGCCCGGGCGGTTTCAAAGTGACTATCGTCCCAACCATGTACGATAAGCGCACGAAAGCGTCATTGCAGACATTGATGCAACTGAAAAAAGATTACCCAAATCAAGTGTGGACCTCAGCGGTGCCTATTGATACCAAGTTCCGCGATGCCAGTTTAAAGCACTTGCCAGCTTCGCATTTTGCATCTGGTAGCCGTGGTGTGTTTGCCTATAAACAGCTACTGATTTACCTGGAGAGGTTGGCGTTCGATGAGCAGTAATGATGTGCTGTCCAGTGAACAAGCACTTGATGACTACTTTAATGCATTACTGGATGATGAAACTGAAATAACGACTCTTGAGGAAGACTTTGACCTGTTGGCTCAAGAGGTATCATCTGCAGAGCCAGAGCCAGAATTACAGCTACAATACTCGGAGCCAGAAACGTACCAGTTTCAAGAAACATATCCGCCAGAGTTGGAAGCTCCAAACCTGGAAGATGTTCAAAGGCTATTAAGTCAGCTTGAAGCAAGCAACCCAGTGGCTGAGTTGGATATTGATAGTATTCTTGAACAAAATACGATTGATATTGCAGCAGAGATAAAAGCGGCTGAGCCTGAGGTACAAACCTTTAGTGAGGTGCCTGAGCTTCAGGGTGTTGAGGAAATACAGGACTGGGTGATTGATGAGCCAGTTTTTGAGGAAGCGCAACCAGAGGTGGATGAACCTCACGCAGTGATCGAACAAAGTATCAATATAGAATCGAACGTCGATACTGAACTCGAAACACAAGCAGATTCCGATATACCAACGGTCTGGGAAAGCACGAAGCGAAGTGAGGACTTCCAAGTTCTTTACTTTGATGTGAATGGTGTCACGTTTGCTGTACCTCTTGATGAGTTAGGTGGTATTCATCGCATTAGCGAGCTTAACCATTTGATAGGAAAACCCGCCTGGTATTTGGGGCTACAAACAAATCGCGAGCAGCAGTTTGATGTCGTCGATACCGCGAAATGGGTGATGGCAGATAAGCTTCGTGATGATAGCTATAAAGATAACTACCAATATGTCGTCATGCTTGGTGAGAGCATGTGGGGGTTGGCCAGTAACCAATTAATGGGGACTGAAACGCTTAATATCGACAAGGTTCGCTGGCGTGAGCAGGCGGGTAAACGCCCTTGGCTAGCGGGCATGGTAAAAGAAAAAATGTGTGCCTTAATTCATGTCCAGGCGCTCATTGACATGCTAAACGCCGGTTTAGATGTCAAATCACTGAATTAGATTTAAGTCGGGAACGACATTAACGAGGATTAACTATGTCTCAAGCTTTTGAAGTAGAAGTGAAGAAAGATGCATCGAATGACGAAGTTCTTCAGTGGGTGACGTTCCAGCTAGAAGAAGAAACGTACGGCATCAACGTAATGCAAGTTCGTGAAGTACTTCGTTATACTGAAATTGCCCCTGTTCCAGGTGCACCAGATTATGTACTTGGTATCATCAACCTACGCGGTAATGTAGTTACTGTTATCGATACACGTTCACGTTTTGGCCTGATGGAAGGCGAAGTCACTGACAACACTCGTATTATTGTGATCGAGTCTGAGCGTCAAGTGATTGGTATCTTAGTAGATAGCGTGGCAGAAGTTGTTTATCTGCGTTCTTCTGAAATTGATACGACGCCTTCAGTTGGTACCGACGAGAGTGCGAAGTTCATCCAGGGTGTGAGCAACCGTGACGGCAAGCTTCTTATCCTTGTGGATTTGAACAAGCTGCTAACAGATGACGAGTGGGACGAGATGGCTCACCTTTAATGGCTGAATGATGATGGCTGAAGAGACTCTTTTATCTGCTCCATTCCTTGCGGGTGGCGTCGCTTTTATCGTGTTAGTATTGGTTGTTTTGCAACTGCGGATTCGCTCGGGGTTACAAAAGCAGTTAGACCAACAACGATCTCAATCTCGACACGCAGATAAAGAAGTGCAAAAGTTGAGTAAGCAGTTACTCGAAGTGCGCTCGGTTGTCGTTGGTCTTGGACAAAAAGTGACGGAGCAACAAGACATTATTCAGCACTTAAACGAGAGAATTCGCGAACTCGAACACGCTGATACTGATGGTCGCTTGTACAGTCGCGCTTCTAAAATGGTACAGCTTGGCGCTGATATCAACGAGCTGATTGAAGAGTGCGAACTACCAAAAGCCGAAGCTGAGTTGATGCTTTCACTGCAGAAGAAACTGGCGGGGAAAGAGAAGATTCCACCATTAAGTGGTCAGCCATCAGATGACGCAGAATATCCAACGCGTGGACGTCGTCGACGCTAAAGGTTATCAAGCGATAAAAAAGAGGCATTATTACGCCTCTTTTTTTGTTTTTAGCCGCTAATGCTCTTCTTAAATACAACCCTAGATAACCTTCAGTCGATCTTGCTCTTAGCTCTGGCCTCTCAAATTCAAAATGAGCGCTTATAACTACTTATAGTTAATTTTATTAAAGTGTGATGATTAATTAACAAAAATACATGAACTTACATGTAACCTAGCCCTCTTATCCTGTTTTGTCATAACTAAGCTGTGCTAATATAGCGGCTCGTTCATTTTTTAGTTGAAGCTCTATGTTAGAAGTGTCTAACCTGACAGCAATCCGTGATGAAAGGGTTCTGTTTGAAAACCTGCAGTTTGAAATTAAGCCTGGTGAATTGGTCCAGATCGAAGGGCGTAATGGTACTGGTAAAACTACATTGCTACGGATTGTGACAGGGTTAGGTGATAGAGAAGAAGGTGTCATTAAATGGAAAGGCGAAGAGGTTGAAAAATCTCGTGATGTTTTCCATCAAGATCTGCTTTTCTTAGGACATCAAACAGGAGTGAAACGAGAGCTTACCGCATTAGAAAACTTACGTTTTTATCAATCTATTCAAAATAATCGCTCTTCAGACGAAGAAATCTTTATCGCTTTGACTCAAGTAGGATTAGCTGGTAGAGAAGATGTGCCTGTAGCACAACTTTCCGCAGGTCAGCAACGACGAGTCGCATTGGCAAGGTTATGGCTCAGTAAGCAAATTTTATGGATCTTAGATGAGCCGTTGACTGCCATTGATAAGCAAGGTGTCAAGGTGCTTGAATCTTTGTTCGCAAGTCATGCTGATAATGGCGGTATTGTTGTGTTGACGACGCATCAAGATATGTTTGCGGACAGCCCGAAACTTAGAAAAATAAAGCTGGGTGACTGATATGATTTCCTCGATGACCACCATCATTCGTCGTGAGCTCCTAATCGCATTTCGCCGTCAGGCAGACATTCTGAACCCGCTGTGGTTCTTTATTATTGTCATTACTCTCTTTCCTCTGAGTATTGGACCAGAGCCTAATTTGTTAGCACGTATTGCAGCGGGCATCGTTTGGGTTGCCGCATTGCTGTCCGCCTTATTATCATTAGAGCGTCTATTTCGTGATGATTTTCAAGACGGTGCACTAGAACAAATGATGCTAATGCCGATTCCATTGCAACTTGTAGTGGTTTCAAAGGTCATAGCACATTGGTTGTTAACAGGGTTACCTTTGATTTTAATTAGCCCATTATTGGCGGTTTTACTTTCGCTCGACTTCAATACTTGGCTATCGGTTGTATTAACCTTGATGATCGGTACACCAACACTAAGTTTTATTGGCGCCATTGGTGTGGCGTTGACTGTTGGGTTGCAAAAGGGTGGCGTTCTTTTGAGTTTGCTTATTCTTCCGCTCTACATCCCAATTTTGATTTTTGCAACATCGGCAATTGATGCTGCCGCACTCGGTATGGCGTATAACGGTCAACTAGCGATTTTAGGTGCGATGCTAATGGGGGCGATGACATTAACGCCTTTTGCCATCAGTGCCGCATTACGAGTTAGTGTCAACTAACTCAATAAAGTGCCAATGAAGCGGCGCTTGATCAAAGAATTATTATTAAAGCACTGCTACGGTCTCAACCCTTTAGACAGTGTCCCTGAAGTAAGAGTGAGAACAAAACATGTGGAAATGGCTACATCCTTATGCCAAGCCAGAAGCAGCTTATCGTTTGAGTGGTAAGTTTCTGCCTTGGTTTTCTGTATTGGCCCTCGTATGCTTATCGGTTGGTACGGTTTGGGGGCTTGCATTTGCGCCTTCAGATTACCAACAAGGTGACAGTTTCCGAATCATCTACATTCATGTCCCATCAGCTATTTGGTCTATGGGCGTTTATATGTCGATGGCGATCGCTGCATTTATTGGCCTAGTATGGCAAGTTCGCCTATCTGATATGGCGGCACTTGCGATGGCTCCGATTGGTGCAGTATTTACTTTTATTGCTCTACTTACAGGTGCTGTTTGGGGCAAGCCTATGTGGGGCACTTGGTGGGTATGGGATGCCCGTCTTACATCTGAATTGATTCTTCTATTTCTCTACCTTGGTGTGATTGCGCTTTACCATGCGTTTGACGATCAAAAAACCGCCGCAAAAGCTGCTGGTATTTTAGCGATCGTAGGCGTAGTAAACCTACCTATCATTCACTTTTCCGTGGAATGGTGGAACACGCTTCATCAAGGTGCGACGATCACGAAATTTGAACAACCTTCTATTTCATCCGACATGCTTTGGCCGTTATTGCTGAACATCTTTGGCTTTGCGTTCTTCTTTGGTGCCGTGACGATGGTCCGTTTTCGTAACGAAATCATCAGTAAAGAAAGTCACCGCCCTTGGGTGCGCAAACTCGCAACAGAACAAACTCAGTGAGGTAACTGATTATGCATTTTGAATCTCTGAGCGACTTTTTTGCCATGGGTGGCTACGCATCATACGTATGGAGTGCGTTTGGTATTACTTTCTTATCCATGCTGATTCTTCTGATCACTAGCCTTCGCCGCGGTGATGCATTATTGAAAGAAGTGAAAGCAAAAATTGACCGTCAAGCTCGTATCGACGCAGCGAAGAACATGGAGAACACCTTATGAACCCGAGACGTAAAAAGAGGCTAGGTATTGTACTAGCGATCTTTATCGGTATTAGTGCCACCATTGGTTTGATACTTTATGCGCTTAACCAAAATATGGACCTTTTCTACACTCCAACGGAATTGGTTAATGGTAAGCCAGATGGCACCAAGCCAGAAGTAGGCCAGCGTCTGCGTATCGGTGGAATGGTGGTTGTGGGCTCAGTTCGTCGAGATCCTAATTCTTTGAAAGTGAGTTTTGACCTGCACGATGTCGGTCCGAAAGTGACGATTACCTATGACGGTATTCTTCCTGACTTGTTCCGTGAAGGGCAGGGTATTGTTGCTCAAGGTGTACTGAAAGATGCCACGACAGTTGAGGCATTTGAGGTCCTAGCGAAGCACGATGAAGAATACATGCCACCAGAAATTGCAGAAGCGATGAAGAAAACGCATGAACCGCTTCAATACAGCACCGAACAGAAACAAGGAAGCGGCCAATGATTGCTGAAATCGGTCACTTTGCTCTCATTCTTTCGCTTGCAATGGCAGTGCTGTTGAGCGTATTGCCATTGTGGGGAGCATCGAATAATAACACCATGCTCATGAACACAGCGCGACCGCTATCTTGGTCTATGTTCCTGATGCTGTTGTTCTCTTTCGCCATTTTATGTTGGGGATTTTATACCAACGACTTCACGTTACAGTATGTAGCGAGCAACTCGAATAGTCAGCTTCCTTGGTACTACCGTTTAACCGCAGTATGGGGTGCGCACGAAGGTTCACTGTTGCTATGGGTGTTAATCCAAGCTGCTTGGACTGTCGCTGTAGCGACGTTTAGTCGTGGTATGCCGCAAGAGTCGGTTGCACGTGTACTTGCTGTTATGGGAATGATCTCAGTGGGTTTCCTACTGTTTATCATCCTAACGTCAAACCCATTCCTACGTACGTTACCGTTCTTCCCGGTTGACGGACGTGACTTGAACCCTCTGCTTCAAGACCCTGGTTTGATTGTTCACCCGCCAATGCTTTACATGGGATATGTTGGTTTCTCGGTTGCATTCTCTTTTGCGATCGCATCCCTAATGACCGGACGCCTTGATACGGCTTGGGCTCGTTGGTCTCGTCCTTGGACAACCGCAGCATGGGTATTCTTAACACTTGGTATCGCACTAGGTTCTTGGTGGGCTTACTACGAACTTGGCTGGGGTGGCTGGTGGTTCTGGGACCCAGTAGAAAACGCATCATTCATGCCTTGGTTAGCGGGTACCGCATTAATGCACTCTCTTGCCGTGACAGAAAAACGCGGCACATTTAAAGCGTGGACGGTACTATTGGCAATCTCTGCATTTTCGTTGAGTTTGTTGGGCACCTTCTTAGTCCGTTCCGGTATTTTAGTATCGGTGCACGCGTTCGCGTCTGACCCGTCGCGCGGTATGTTTATTCTAGGCTTCCTCGTTTTCGTTATCGGCGGCTCTTTATTGCTGTTTGCCGTAAAAGGGGCAGCAGTGCGTGTACGAGGTAACTTCGACTTAGTCTCACGTGAAAATGCGCTCTTAGCCAACAACGTATTACTTATCGCCGCTCTTGTTGTGGTGTTAGTGGGGACACTGTTGCCGCTCGTACACAAGCAGCTTGGTTTGGGGTCGGTCTCTATCGGTGCGCCATTCTTTGACATGCTATTTGCGTGGTTAATGATGCCATTTGCTTTTCTGCTTGGTATTGGTCCTCTTATTCGCTGGAAGCGAGACAGTTTATCTAAACTTGTGAAACCAATGCTCGTTTCAGGTGTGCTTGCTTTCGCCTTGGCCGCGCTATGCGTGTACCTGTTTGCCGATTTCTTCTCAACCATGGCTTACATTGGTTGGGTGATGGCGATTTGGATTATTGCGATGCATGGCTTTGAACTGTACGAGCGCGCAACGCACCGTCATAGCTTTAGTGAAGGTGTTCGCAAGCTGCAACGTAGCCACTGGGCAATGATGTTGGGTCATGTTGGTCTGGCGGTATCTGTTATCGGTATTGCGATGGTACAGAACTACAGCATCGAGCGTGATGTACGTTTAGCACCTGGCGAACACTTCCAAATTCAAGGCTATGATTTCTACTTCTCAGGCTTGCGTGATAAAGATGGTCCAAACTACGATGGCTACATCGCAGACTTTGAGATCACACACGATGGCAAATACGTGAATACGCTTCACGCAGAGAAGCGCTTCTACCGTACGGCTAAGTCTATGATGACTGAAGCAGCCATTGACCGTGGTATTAGCCGCGACTTATACATTGCAATGGGTGAACGTTTAGACGACAACCGATCTTGGGCTGTTCGTATTTACTATAAACCGTTCGTTCGTTGGATTTGGGCTGGCTCTTTGATTATGGCATTAGGCGGCGCACTAGCGATTTCTGATAAACGCTACCGCTTCCGTAAATCGCCGAAGAAAAACGCGAAGTCAAAAGAGCAGGAGGCATAACATGAATAAGAAAATCTTATTTATTCCGCTTGTCGCTTTCATGATTCTAGCGGGCATTTTCGCAACCCAATTAATGCGTAACCAAGAGGGCGATGATCCAACTAAATTGGAGTCGGTTTTGGTTGGCAAGCCAGTTCCTGAATTTCATTTAGAAGACCTGGCTGAGCCTGGAAAACAGTACGACCAATCAATTTTTAAAGGTGAACCGTTGCTCTTGAACGTTTGGGCAACGTGGTGCCCAACGTGTTATGCAGAGCATAAATACCTAAACGAATTGGCGGGTAAGGGCGTTAAGATCATCGGTATGAATTACAAAGATGATCGTAATAAAGCAATAGGTTGGCTGAATGATCTCGGCAACCCGTACTTGATCAGCCTATTTGATGGCAGTGGTATGCTTGGCCTTGACCTTGGCGTTTATGGTGCTCCAGAAACATTCATTATTGATGCAAATGGTGTGATTCGCTATCGCCATGTAGGGGATGTAAACCCACGTAATTGGTCAGAAACACTGGAGCCGCTTTACAACAAATTGGTTGAGGAGGCGAAGCAATGAGAAAGCTAATTCTTGCCGTTTTTGCTGCGATGACATTATCTCTTGCTGCTCATGCGGCCATTGAAGTGTACGAGTTTGATAATTTGGAACAAGAACAGCAGTTCAAAGAGTTAAGCCATACGCTCCGTTGCCCTAAATGTCAGAACAACACGATCTCGGATTCTAACGCTGAACTTGCTCAGGACTTACGCCATAAGGTGTACGAAATGACCAAAGAAGGTAAGTCCAAAGATGAGATTGTTGATTACATGATCGCCCGTTACGGTAACTTCGTGACTTACAACCCACCATTTACGGTCGCGACTGCGATTTTGTGGCTCGGGCCACTCGCTGTAGTACTGGGTGGTTTTGGTTTGATTGTACTGCGTAGCCGTAAATCTAAAGTTAAGACAAAAGCGAGCAGTGACGAGCAATGGGATGAGCAAAAAGAAGCTCGTTTAAAAGCATTGCTTGAAGAAGAGAACAACGGAGATAAGAAGTAATGACACTATTTTGGATTTCCACCGTTGCTCTCACGCTTATTGCTTGTGCGCTGGTGGCTTTGCCGCTGATTAAACAAAAAGCGAACAATGATGATGTGTTACGCGATGAGCTCAACAAGGCATTTTATAAAGACCGACTATCTGAGCTTGCAGAAGAAACTGACGAAGGTCTGGTTGAAAGTGAAGACGAACTGATTTCTGATCTAAAGCAATCACTGCTTGACGATATCCCTGGTGATAAAGCGCAAAAAGAAACCAAGGTTTCTCCAATCGCGGTTTTAGTTCCATCGGTAATTCTGACGGTGGTGCTGAGCTATGGTTTGTATTATAAATTTGGCGCGTCAGACGATATTGTTCAATGGCAAGAAGTGTCTGCAAATCTACCTGAGTTATCGAAAAAGCTGATGTCGGCTTCTTCTGAGCCGCTGAGTGACGATGAAATGGCGGATTTGACCCTTGCGCTTCGAACTCGCTTACATTACCAGCCGGAAGACTCGACAGGTTGGTTACTGCTAGGTCGTATTGCGTTAGCAAATCGTGATGTCACCACGGCTATCGATGCGATGGAAAAATCATACCGCCTAGAGCCCAAAGATCCTGATGTGATGTTGGGTTATGCACAAGCTCTGATGCTGTCTCAAGAGGAAATGGATCAAGCGACGGCTCGCTCATTACTCGGCAAGCTGATGCAGCAAGACTATGTCGACCTGCGTGTGTTTTCTTTGTTAGCGTTCGATGCGTTTGAGCGTCAAGACTTCCCGGCAGCCATCAAGTATTGGGGAATCATGCAGCAAATGATTGGCCCAGAAGATAGCCGCTACGAGATGTTGTCACGCAGTATTGAGAGTGCTCGTAAGCAAATGGGCGAAGCGGTTTCACCGGATAAGAGTGTAGCTGTGACAATTAATGTGACACCAAATGCTCAGTTGGATCCAAACGCAGTTCTGATTGTGTCAGTACATCGTTCAGATGGCTCTCCAATGCCTGTGGCTGCTGCTCGTTATCCGCTAGGTACTTTCCCTCGCACAGTCGTATTAGATGATGGCAATGCCATGATGCAAGGGCAAAAGTTATCTTCACTCGATAAGCTAATCGTCCGTGTGCGTGTAGATTCTGACGGTAACGTAGCAACGCGTGATCAAGATTGGCACGGAGAAAGTGACGTCGTTGAATTTGGCGCACCAGTAGAAGTGACCATTGATCAGCAGTATTAATTGTTAACATCTGTCTCTGAAACATGACAACGAGGTAGAGTCAGTTGCCTTTAGTGGTATGACTCTAAACGATCGAGTAGAATACCGAAGGCCAGCGATTGCTGGCCTTTATTTATTCCCATATCTGAGTCATCTTTACTATGTATCCTGCTCAACATACGTACTATGGTTAATCGGGGTGACTTAGGTACATTAATAGTCGTTATGGAAAATAAAATGTATAACAAGGGTAAATCTACCTTCTTGTTGCTGTTAGCCGTTGGACTGGTTGGCTGTTCAAGTGCGCCTGATGAAGCAGTAACAGGACAAGAAACAAATCAAACGACTTCTGATGTGTATGACCCGTTGGAAGGCTTTAACCGAACCATGTGGGAACTCAACTACGAATATTTAGATCCGTATTTGGTTCGTCCTGTATCACTTGCGTATGTAGAATACACGCCAGTTCCTATTCGTTCTGGTATTGCTAACTTCTTATCGAACTTAGATGAGCCAGCAAGCATGGTTAATAACTTAATCATGGGTAATGGTACGAAAGCCGTGGACCACTTTAACCGTTTTTGGATTAACTCGACGTTCGGTATTTTCGGTTTATTCGATATTGCAAGTGCCGCGGGTATTACGAAGTACGACGAGAAAGCGTTCAGTGATGCAGTAGGCCACTATGGTGTTGGAAATGGTCCTTACTTCATGGTTCCAGGTTATGGTCCGTATACCTTACGTGAAGTGACAGATACCGTAGATAGTACGTATTTACCCCTCTCTTATCTCAACTTCTGGGCGAGTTTGGGTAAGTGGGCGTTTGAAGGAATGGAGAAGCGTGCTTTATTAGTACCGCAAGAAGCGCAGCTAGACTCGTCGCCGGATCCATATATTCTAACTCGCGATGTTTATATCCAGCGTCAAAACTTTAAAGCAGAAGTTGAAACGGTAGAAGAAGTTAACATCGAAGAAGAAGAGTATTTAGATGAATATCTAGAAGACTTTTAAGCGTTGTTCTTCATAATCGAGAAATGAAAAAAGGCTTAGCTGATGCTAAGCCTTTTTTGTATTTTGCAGCTTGGTTAGAAACGGTAGTTTGCTTGAACACCGATTAGCCAAACATTACCCGTAGTTTCGCCTACAAATTGGCCGCCGACTTGTTCTGCAGTGTCGTCTGACTTGTAACCGCGAGACTCAACGATTGGTGCGTCTTTCGCAAAAATATAGGTGAAGCCAGCGTCTAGGCTGAAGTCTTTCGTCCAATCGTACGTTGCGCCAATACTTAGCCAAGTGCGGTCAGTTTCTGGAATAGTAATCGTGCGGTTTTTGTCGCTTACCGCTGAAGTATCGTATGCAATACCAGTGCGTAGCGCTAGCTTAGGATCAAGCTGGTAAGTAGCACCAACAGCAAAGCGATAGTTGTCTTCCCAGTTTTCTACTTTAACCATATGCGTGCCAGCAGTATTTAGACGTGCTTCCAATTTCTCGAAAGAGCTCCAATCCGTCCAGTTAACGCTTGCGTGTAACGCAAGTTGGTCTGTTACTTGGTGGAAGCTTGCCAACTCAGCCGTTGCAGGCAGGTTTAGATACATGTAGCCGTTGTCGCGTTCAGAAGTACCGAAGCCAAAACCAAGACCTTCAGCATGGCCTTCAAGCTTCAGTTCAACTTCAGATTTGTACGCGAAGCCGATACGGTTATTTTCATTGATCTGCCATGCTGTACCAACTTGCCAGCCCCAAGCGGTATCGTCACCTTCCATGTATTTTAGAGCGGTACCTTGAGGAACACTGATTGGTTGATTAGTTTCAGGATTTAACCCTACAACGTTATTCTTAGGAGCTGCTGCGCCAAAGCTGCCTTCGCCGATGATGTAACGGATACCACCACCAACGCTGATCGATTCATTGACTTTGTAAGCTGCGTTTAAGTTCGCTTCCATTGTCGTTACGCTTGCTTCGTTACCGAAGTGCGAGGCACCAAAGCCTTTACCTAAATCGGTTTCCATGCCGTAGTTGGTGCCAAATGCCAAACCAATCGCGAATTTCTCATTATATTGGTGTGATAGGTAGAAGTTTGGAATGATTGCATCATGTGCGAAGTCATCTGAAGATGCAGAAGAAGTGCTACCGTGGAAGTTTACATCACCTTCAATATCAATATTTGGGTTCACATAGATTGCACCAACGGACACTTGAGTGCCTTCCAAATAAGTTAGCATTGCTGGGTTACGCCATTGTGCACTTGCGTTGTCAGCCATTGCAGCTTCACCAGCATATGCTCGACCTAGGCCTGTTGCAGAATATTCAGCAAGTTGGAAACCTGCTGCGTTAGCCATGCCCGTTGCGCCAAGTAGGCTTAATGCCACTGCTGTTGATAGAAGAGTCTTGTTGGTTTTCATTCGAATGTTCGCTGATTTGTTTATAACGTGGGACAAAAGTTTAAAGGTAGAGTTTTTACTTTAGAAATGAAAATCCAGCGTAAGTGGTCATTTGGAATATTATGCTTTTAAATGTTATTTGTGCGGTTTAATAATCTAACTGTGAAGAGCTTGTAAACGGAACTCAGCGAACAGCTGTGCGTCCTAATTGTGAGATTTAGATACACGTGTTCACTCAAATTGAGTGGGCAATAAATCGCAGATATGAAAAAAGGCTGGAAATCCAGCCTTTTATATAAAGTATTTTTCTACTAACTAACAGCGAAGCGTTTAGAAGCTACGGCTGTATTGTAAGCCGAATAGAATTGCATCAGCATGAGTTGTTGCTGTTACACCGGTAGAAAGAACAGGAGATAATTGAGTATTCTCATTAACTTTTACATCTTCACCTAACAAGTACGTGAAGCCAAAATCGATGTTTGAGCTATTATCAATATGGTAAGAGAAACCTGTGGAGAACCACTGGCGATCAGAGTCTGGTACCGAGATAGACGTTACTTTATCTTGAGCGCTTGTGTCGTACATGTAACCAGCACGAAGTGTCCAGTTGTTGTTTAGGTAGTAAGTACCACCAATTGCGTAGTGCCAGCCATCTTGCCATTGATAGTCTTTCGAGTAACCACCTTTAAGTAAACCCTGATTTAGGTTCTCAAAATCAATTTGGTCGAAATCTTTCCAACCGATGTATTGGATGCTGTAGTGTACAGCAAACTTAGTGTCTTGGATTTTGTGGAAACCAGAAAACTCGGCCATATCTGGTAGAGGTAGCGTGATTTCCTGACCTTTGTCGTCTTTCGCCGTAAATTCAGGGCTGTAACGATACGCTAGACCAAAACGGTTGTTTTCATCTAGTTCGTACACAGTACCAACGTTGAAACCAACAGCCCAACCATCAGCTTTATCTACGTCCAGAATTTTTTGACCGCCAACCCCTGGGACTGAAGAGCTAGTTGTACGCTTCATTGTGCCTTGGCCGTAGATTAAATCTAAACCAGCACCAAAGCTCCATTGTTCGTTTAAACGGTAAGAACCCGCCAATCCAAAGTTGAAGCTTTTTACATCCGTAAGACCACCGTACTCGGTTGCGGTGTAGTTATCTGAAAATTCAGTTTTAGTGCCGAAATTAGAGTATGCGTTTACGCCCCATGCAAACTTGTCATTTACTGGAACGATTAGGTGAATGTTTGGAGCTATTGACGTATCACCCACATCATCAGTGTCAGCAACATTTACAGTACTGGAGCCCAAAGGAGTATTAACGTTATATTTCGCATCTTTCACTTCAATCATTGAAGTAATGCTTTCGAAACCTAGCGACAGTTCCATTTTATCAAACAGAGCCATTGCTGCTGGGTTACGAGCCATTACTGCTGCATTATCTGCGATTACTGCATCACCAGCAAATGCACGGCCGATGCCAGTTGCTGATTGAGCGTTGATTTGGAAGCCCGCTGCCATCGATTGACCTGAGGCAAAAGCTACCGTTACTGCTAGGAGAGTCTTTTTAAACAGACGCGTGTTCTGAGTCATTTGTTTTTCCTTATTAGATTCGTCTCTTTGGACGATAAATTGAGCTTTTGCTCAGTGGCGCAGATAGTAGTATCAATAGTTGCTTGGACAAATCCGACCATTGGATAAAATTGAATAAAAATTGCAGAAATGATGTCTAAAAGACGGGAAATTGCACTTAAAATGCATAATTTAGAGTTTAAGCTCTAAATGCGATAGGGGTGGTGAATGTTTTGTGTTCTATTTATACAAAAATGCCGCTAAATAAGATCATTTAGCGGCATTTAACCTTTTGAAGGCTGGAAATCGTCGAAGTTGTTACATTGGCTTAATCATTGATGCAAGAGTCGTAGCGATCGCATCAATATTTTCACCTTCTTCCCCGACTAAAATCAGGCTTGAACTCCCGACGGGCTGAACGATTCCGGTCATGCCATCCTTACTAAAGTCGGTACTTTGTTCGCTTGGAATACCAGTAATAAATAACGTTACTTTACCTTTTGGACCTTGGAACACCATATGCACCGCATTGGATTCGCCAAACCCGCAGTGGTTTAGGTAGTAAACGTGATATGGAAAGTTTTCACTAAACTGGTAATGAAATGGCGACATTTTCGCATTAATTTGCGAGCTCGGTACATCCTCATCAAGATGACGAACAAACGGTTCTTCATGAATAACGTGTTTCATCGCGGTATCCGCTAAACTGGCTTGTGCTGGAGACACCAAAACATTTCCCCAGTTTACTTGACCAACGAATAATCCTGCGGTGAACGCAATAGAAGCGGCAAGTGCCATTGCTTTGCGGACAAAGTTTGGTCTTACGACCTTCTCTTCATCAAGTGCACTCGACGTCTGGCTAAATAAAATCTTATCTGCGAGATCTTCGGGTACATCCACATTCATGGCTTGTTTAATTTTTACATCGAGATCCAAAACGTCATCAACAAACTTATTGTTGGCGTCGCTACCAGCTAAAGCTTGCAGAATCTCTTCATCCTTTTGTTTTGGATCCGACAAAATACGACGACGAAATTCTAAATCATCCATTCTTTTGTCCTCTCTTGGTATCTTGAGAATCCAACATCTCTTTAAGTTGATTACGAGCGCGAAATAGTCGAGTCATCACTGTGTTTTTATTTAAATCAAGAATGTCGCCAATTTCTTCTCCACTGAAACCACCGACAACTTGGAGAAATAAAGGCTCACGGTATTCAACATCGAGCTTCATGATCTGTGCCTGCAGCCATTCTTGCTGATGATGTGAGTCATCGCTGACTTTAGCATCATTGCCGTAATCATCGATATCAACTAAATCAAATTGTTTACGTTCGAAGCGGCGCGCATTTTCTCGTCTCAATATTGTGATGAGCCAAGACTTGGCAGCTTTTTCGTCCTGGAGGCTATCGAGTGACTTCCAAGCTCTAAGACAGGTTTCCTGAACTAGATCTTCCGCGACCGCTTTATCTTTGCACAACCAATATGCGTAGCGGTACAAGTCACGATGATACCCTCGGACGAGCGCTTCGTATTTTCTTTGCTTGTCCATATCAGAGTTGACCGGACTGTTGGAATTTTTCTTTCCAAACATTTTTAATATGGCCACAGGAGCCTCCATCCTCGCTCTGTGAGTTTCTTATTTGTTCTGAGCATGACTTTATTTGCTTCATCGCTTAGCGGTTTTGGTTGCAGGATTTGTCATGCAACCCCTTTGACACAATAAGCCATGTGGTTACCTAAAAGTGTATACGCAAATGTCAGATATCATCGAACACGAATTGATATATATTGTTAACAATATCATCATTAGTAATCAATGGCTTGGATAAGTTCACTCGATGGAGCATTAAAAGGGACTTCTGATGGTGGATTCTTGAATTGTTTTGAATCAATAATCGCTTTAGGTGAGCTTAAAACTCGTAAAATCACTATAAAATTGATCTATTTCAAAATATCAAGCAGTGAAGGGGTTATAGTACACCTTGTCATCTCGTTAGTCATTGCGACTAACATGTTGAGCAAGATGACACTTCCTTTTGAAGGCTGACTTTACTTTCTCCTAATCAGGAAACTGATTACTTTTCAATTGGCGTAAGTTAATTGTTTTATAGATATTCCGACCACACAGTTATGTGTGGTTTTTTTTTGCTTCGATTTTACTTTCCGTATACCTCTTACCGTTTTAACTCTCTATAGTTAACCATTAGTAATCGCATAAGAATCAAAGAAGTAGAGTAATTGAACTACTTGCTTCACGTTTATTTAAACGCACGTTTGATAAATTTAACAAATTCATTACAATGCATCAGGTCAGACCTCTTGTATTTAAGGAGAAACAATGGGCAAGCAGGAAGTAAAAACACGCAATGGTGAGCGTGTCGCTATTGTCGCGGGGCTTCGAACTCCCTTTGCTCGTCAAAGCACGGAATTTAGCCAAGTGCCAGCGGTCGATTTAGGGAAAATGGTAGTAAGCGAAATGCTTGCTCGAACAGATATTGATCCGAAGCTAATCGAACAAGTGGTATTTGGACAAGTAGTACAAATGCCTGAAGCGCCAAACATCGCACGAGAAATCGTGTTAGGCACCGGTATGAACATCCATACTGATGCTTACAGTGTGACTCGAGCGTGTGCGACGAGTTTTCAAGCGGCGGTTAATGTCGCAGAAAGCATCATGGCGGGAACCATCGATATTGGTATTGCTGGCGGTGCAGACTCTTCTTCCGTCCTGCCTATTGGCGTATCAAAGAAATTGGCTGCTAATCTGCTTGCTCTTAGTAAGACAAAAACAATGGGTCAGAAGCTTAGTATCCTCAAAAACTTGAGCTTTAAAGACCTGATGCCAGTGCCACCAGCAGTAGCAGAGTACTCTACGGGTTTATCCATGGGACAAACTGCAGAGCAAATGGCTAAAACACATGGTATTTCTCGCGCAGAACAGGATGCGCTTGCACATCGTTCTCATACGCTGGCTTCTCAAGCTTGGAAAGAAGGAAAAATCCAAGATGAAGTGATGACGGCTTTCCCTGAACCATACAAAAAGTGGATTTCGGAAGACAACAATATCCGTCATGACTCAACGGTTGAGGGATACGCGAAATTGCGACCTGCATTTGATCGTCAGTATGGCAGTGTTACGGCTGCGAACAGTACGCCATTGACTGATGGTGGTGCGGCAGTGATGTTGATGCGAGAAGGTAAAGCGAAAGAGCTCGGAATGGAGATTCTTGGTTACATCCGAGGTTATGCATTCTCTGCTATCGGCGTGGAAAAGGACATGCTGATGGGGCCGACTTATGCCACAGCGAAAGTGCTTGAAAATACAGGCTTGGAACTGTCAGACCTGACGTTGATCGACATGCACGAGGCCTTTGCTGCTCAAGCATTGGCTAATGTGAAGATGTTTGCTTCCGATAAGTTTGCTCAAGAAAACCTTGGTCGCTCAAAAGCGATTGGTGAAATTGACATGGATAAGTTCAACGTGCTTGGCGGATCAATTGCTTATGGTCACCCATTTGCTGCGACTGGTGCGCGTATGATGACGCAAACCCTACGAGAGCTAAAACGCCGTGGCGGTGGTATTGCATTGAATACCGCATGTGCTGCTGGTGGTCTTGGTGCGGCAATGATTCTGGAGGTTGAGTAATGAGCGAGCAAAAAGCATTTAGTCTAAAGGTTGATGAGCAAAATATTGCTTGGTTAGCCATCGATGTTCCTAATGAAAAAATGAATACGCTGCAGGCGGCTTTTGCTGACGAAATGAAAGAAATTTTTGCTCAGCTAAAAGACTCCAGTGGTATTAAAGGGATGATCATCCACTCCCTAAAACCGGACAATTTTGTTGCGGGTGCTGATGTTCGAATGCTAGAAGCATGCACCACAGCAAGTGAAGCGGAAGCCTTAGCAAGGCAAGGTCAGGATTTATTCCAGCAGCTATCGGACTTACCTTATCCTGTCGTTGCGGCCATTCATGGCCCATGTTTGGGCGGTGGTTTAGAACTGGCTCTTGCATGTGATTATCGTGTTTGTACGGATTCTGACAAAACGCGTTTAGGTCTGCCAGAAGTACAACTTGGTTTATTGCCAGGTTCTGGTGGTACTCAGCGTCTGCCACGTTTGATTGGCCTGTTACCATCGTTGGACTTGATTCTGACGGGTAAACAACTTCGTGCGAAGAAAGCTAAAAAACTGGGCGTTGTGGACGCCTGTGTGCCTGACACCATTTTGCTCGACGTAGCAAAACAGTTTATCGACAAAGGTAAAAACAAGGGTACGAAAAAGCTATCGACGAAAGAAAAGGTGATGTCTGGTAGCGGGCTAGGGCGTAAGTTTGTATTTGAACAAGCAGCGAAGAAAACGAATCAAAAAACCCGTGGTAACTATCCAGCAACGGTTGCAATTCTAGAAGTTATTCAACATGGCTTAGAGAAAGGCTTCGCTAAAGGTCAAGAACTTGAAGCGAAGCGCTTTGGTGAGCTTGTGATGAGCTCAGAGTCAAAAGCGCTCCGTTCTATCTTCTTTGCCACAACAGAAATGAAGAAAGAGAATGGCACGGATGCGAAACCAGCACCAGTTCATAAAGTTGGTGTGCTTGGTGGTGGTCTGATGGGCGCCGGAATCAGCCATGTGTCTGTTGCAAAAGCAAAAGTACCTGTTCGCATCAAAGACGTTAGCAACGATGGCGTTTTAAATGCGCTCAACTACAACTACAAGTTATTTGAGAAACAGCGTAAACGTCGCATTCTATCCAAGGCCGATCTGCAAGCGAAAATGCTGCAACTGTCTGGTGGTGTCGATTTTACCAGTTTTAATCATATTGATGTCGTAATTGAAGCCGTTTTTGAAGACTTAGATCTTAAGCAAAAAATGGTGGCGGACATTGAAGCGAACGCTAAGACAGAAACTATCTTTGCGACCAATACTTCTTCGTTGCCTATCCACAAAATTGCAGAAAAAGCGGAGCGTCCAGAAAACGTAGTGGGTTTGCATTACTTCAGCCCGGTAGAAAAAATGCCGTTGGTGGAAGTGATTCCGCATGAAACGACGTCAGATGAAACCGTTTCAACAGTTGTTGCACTTGCTAAGAAGCAAGGTAAAACCCCGATCGTAGTGAAAGACAAAGCGGGCTTTTACGTGAACCGCATTCTTGCTCCATACATGAACGAAGCGGCGCATATTTTGTTGGCTAACGAACCGATCGAAAAGATTGATACGGCGTTGCTTGATTTTGGTTTCCCTGTTGGCCCGATTACCTTGTTGGATGAAGTTGGTGTCGACATTGGCGCGAAAATTATGCCGATCCTGGTTAATGAGTTAGGTGACCGATTCAAAGGGCCGGATGTGTTTGATATCTTGTTAAATGATGGACGTAAAGGACGCAAGAGTGGTAAGGGGTTTTACACTTATAAGGGCAAGAAGGAAGATGTCGACAAATCGGTTTACAAACTGCTTAAGCTCGACCCTGAATCTAAGCTAAGCGATAACGATATTGCGTTGCGCTGTGTGCTGCCAATGCTGAATGAAGCGGTACGTTGTTTGGATGATGGCATCATTCGCTCGCCACGTGACGGTGATATTGGCGCGATATTTGGTATTGGTTTCCCACCGTTCTTGGGTGGCCCGTTCCGTTACATGGACCAATTTGGTATTAAGGAGCTCGTAGAGAAAATGAATGAGCTTGCATCGAAATATGGCGATCGTTACGCGCCATGTGATGGTTTGCTTACTCGAGCTGGTGAAGGGACAACGTTCTATTAAAGGTTGCTTCGGTAGAGAAAAAGGCTTGCCAGTGGCAAGCCTTTTTCATAAAGAAGAAATGGTTACTTCTTCTTGTCTTTCTTATCTTTATTGTGGCCTTTACCAGGGTTGTCGTCCCCGTGAACGCTGCTATTACCTTTTTTGTCTTTATCATTCCACTGTTTTGAAGAGCAATCATCTGATTTGATGGATACATTGTCTCCGCTAAGGCGCACACAGTCGTCACTTAGTTCGAAACCATCGCCTTTGACTGAGATTTCAGCGTGAGCAGATGCCAATGGCAGTATAAGAGCCACAAGTAAAAGTGCTTTTTTCATGATTACCTCATTAAGTTATTTTTAGTGCGGTAATTAGAGCATAAGCCGCAATGGCGCAATTTCAATTTTCTGCCAATTATGGTGCCGATTCAATCTGTGAGACCGACAACCTCATGGGTTTGTAGGTTCATTCTAGTAATCGACAATTTTATTTCTGCGCAACTAGATCACCCCAAGCCGCAATCTTTTGGCCGAAGTTGGAACTCTTCAATCGATCCTATTTCTTGTCCTAGATGGATGCGCGGAGCCTCCGAATGCGCTTGACCTTGAGAGTGCATGATCAAACGATTTGCAGTACGAGGTTTCAATTCGTTCACAACGAAGCGAATCATGTCTGCGCGCGTCAGCTTCTTCAACTCCGCAAGTACCTTGTCACGTTGGTTAAACTCAGTGTCTTTGTTTCCTATCGCAACCCAAAGACGTTGAGCCCGTCCTCGAAGTGTGGTGTCCGGCGTTGCTATTTGGTTCCACAAGCCGCGCTTACTGCTGTGCCATTGGTAATCGTTTAACTCTAACAGCACCATATAAAAGGCATTTAAAAACTCATCGATTGAGGTAACCAGCTCGGCAGGTGCTGCATTAGGTGACTGCACATACAGTACAATACCAGGGTGACGATTTAGCGGCATATTGCCAGTGCCTACCATGTAACCTAATTGCTGCTTGGTACGGATTTCGTGGAAAAACGTTGCCGACATAAGGTGATTGGCCAATGAGTATAGCGCGATACTACGAGGCTCAATATCCTCGCACTGGTGGTAAATAACGACCGCGGAATCTTGCTGGTTACAATGCACCTCACGTTGAAAACTGCCATTTTTACCTAGCATAATGAGCGGACGAAGTGCCTCTTCATAACGTTGCTCGTTAACTCTTAGAGCATCCTTCAAGGTCGTAGCCATGTCATGGGCTTGCTGGCGTTGCCAGTCTCCGTAAACAAACATTTCAACGTGCAGTTCTGCAAGAATGGATTCTACGAATACCGAGAGTTCATCGACTTCGATTTCTTCTAGCGCTTCGACTAAGGTTGCGAAAGGCGGGTTATTGGGTTGAAGTAACCCAGTAAGTGCGTTAAACAGCTGCGAAATAGGGCGATCTTGTGAAGCATTTCTCCAGTTTCGTAACAGTTGTTGTTTGATGGTTTCAAAGCGAGCAGGGCTGAAATCTCGAGAAGCAAAACGGTGTAGAATCATTTCTAGCAACTGAGGCAGCTTTTGACTGAACCCTGAGAGGGTTAAGGTCACGCCACCTTGGTGAGCGTACATGTTGTAACCCATCCCTGCGATTTCTGCTTGATAGGTTTCTTTTGCTAGCGAATCGAGGAACATCTCTACACATAAGCGCGTTTTGACGATGTTCTTTGGTGATGCAACGGCATGAGAGCTGTCGATAGCGACATAAACGACACCTTTTGGCACGCGAAATTCGTCATCTTGCAAATGCCACAGCCGAAACCCTTCGAGATCCTCAATCAACTCTGGCAGTGAATCACCATTTTCGAGTGGCATGGGGTCGAGGTCGTAGCAAATATAAGGGTTCTTTTCCGGTAAGACGAATTGCCAGCTTGGGTCGATTTGTTGATAGAAACGACGTTGGTCTTCACTAAAAGGTGTGACGGAGTACGGGGTAAAGTACCATTCGGCAGTACGGTTGTATTCCAGGCCTTTAGCAATCAAAGTGACGCGTACATTATCGATGGTTAAGTATCGCAGCAATGAACGCTGTAACTCCTCATCGTAGCCCGCCATTTTGTAGTCACCATAAACCGTGTCTTCCGGTTGATAGTGCTGCATGTTGATCACCAGATGGCTGACGAGATCCATTGGGCGCGATGGCTCTTGGAAGCGAAAAGCCGATTCTAATACCGCTTGTTTTTCGAGATAGCGCCATTCATCTAACCCGTCTTGTTTGATCATCGAGAGGTATTGAAAAACTGCTTGAACGATATCATCAACATGATCTAAGCCGTTTGGCGTCAGGGTGCAGCTTACGGTAAAGTCTCGGTAGTTACTGCCACTCGCGCCGCCGCCCGCTGAGAGAGAAGTAATCCAGCCTTTTTCTTTGAGTTGAAGCATCAAACTGCCTTCTCCTTCATAACCCAACAGGTGAGCAAAGTAGGAGAGTGGCTTCACGCTATAATGCGCATCCATTCCCGGCATGGGGAATGTGAGAATCAGTTTACGGAACTCTTTGAGCGGCTCGACTTGAACCAAAATGCCCGTGCTTTCCTCAGTGCCTATCGGTACATCAATCGATTTTCCACGAAGGTGGTGATTTGGGATGTCGGCAAACATGGTTTCTACCCAAGCTTGCTGTTCATCGAGCGACTGTGGCCCAAATAGAGTCAGTGTCATCAAATCGGCGGAATACTGAGAGTGGTGAAACTCCACAATTTCGTCGCGGATGGATTTACCATCTCGGTCGCCAAGAGTATCTAAGTTTCCGACAGAGAATTTTGAAAACGGGTGCTCTGGATTGATGACTTCTTTGTTAACTTGATACAGGCGACGAGAATCATCATTGAGTTTGAGCTTGTATTCGGAGTCGACAGCCTGGCGTTCTTTGTCTAATGCTTCTTCGTTAAACAAAGGTGCGGTAAAGAATTGGCTAAATCGATCTAAGGCACTTTCAAAGGCATTTGGAGCAATGTTGAAAAAGAAACAAGTGTGCTCTGTACCAGTCCAAGCGTTGTTTGTTCCACCGTGTTGGCTAATATAGCTTTGAAACTCGCCCACTTTAGGGTATTTTTCCGTACCCAAAAAAAGCATGTGTTCTAAATAGTGTGCCAGACCTTGGCGATCGTTTGGGTCGTCGAAGTGTCCAACGTTCACTGCCAGAGCAGCTGCCGACTGTTGAGCTGTATCGGAATGAATCAGCAGTACACGCAGTTCATTGCTCAAGGTAATGTAGCGGTATTGATTTGAATCGTTAGGACTTAGATGCACGATGCGTCTCCAGATTTCGCATTACAGTAATTTAGGCTCCCCTCGCGGGGGGCGCAAAGTTTGCGTTTCGACAAATACTGCTTGCCGTATTTTTGTTATTCGTAGACTTCTGCACAGGCCCATCGCGTTTGCGTATGGGGAAGAACTGTTTGAGTGAATGCTCTGAACTCATTGCACAGTTAAATAGTGTGATGAACTGAGTACATTCTTTTAATAGATTGTTAAGAAAGTCGCTATCTTTAACAAGCGAATTGGTATAATGAACAGATAATTATATCAGTATTTTTGTTTCGTCATTGTTAAAGTTAGCCCCGTCTATCTAATAAAGATAGCAGTCAACCTTTTGGTAGCGTTAGCTATCCCTAGGAAATAACATGAAAATATTCATCATGCGTCACGGTGAAGCCGAGCATTTTGCAGATTCAGACGCAGCACGACAATTGACCCCAAGAGGCAGAGTCGAATCAGAAGCGGTTGCGAGAGCCTGTAAAGAACAGGGTTTTGCGCAATTCGATAAAGTGTTGGTGAGTCCGTACATTAGAGCTCAACAAACTTGGCAAGAGATCAGTGCGTATTTCTCTGCAAAAAGCATTGAAACTTGTGAAGATATTACACCTTATGGCCAGTCCGAGCATGTCTTCGATTTCGCAAGTGCGTTAATAGAAGTCGAACAATTGGACTCGCTTTTGTTCGTATCGCATTTGCCTTTGGTCGGTTATCTGACTTCAGAGTTTGTAAAAGACATGACACCACCGATGTTTCCTACATCAGGGCTAGTGTGCATTGAATATGATTTACAAACACAAAATGGTGAAGTGCTATGGCATATTACGCCATAAGTGTCTAAACCAAAATAAGCGTTTGCAAATTAGAGACAGAATAAGAAAGGCAGGAGATCCCTGCCTTTTCGTTTCGTCGTGTCTACAGCAAGCTTGTTACTTTTCAGGAATTGAAAGCAACACTAACAACGCACCATCACCACCAAATTCTAGTGGCGCTTGGTGAAAAGCCATAACGTCAGGATGCTGTGCTAACCAAAGTGGGGCTTTCTGTTTCAGGATGTGTTTCCCAATACCATGTTGCACACACGCACAATGAATCTCGTTTTTGATGCAATAGGCTATCATCGCACCAAGCTCGCGTTTTGCTTCTTGCTGTGTCATGCCGTGCATATCGAGGAACACGTCCGGTACATACACGCCACGACGTAGACGTTTGACTTCATAAGTGGAGACGTCGTCACGTGCATAACGAGTTGGACCTTCATCGTTTAATAGAGGGACAAACTCGTCTGAAAAGTAAAATTCAGAGTCACTCGCTTCACGGTTGGAGCGCTTGATTTCTTTTTGCTTAGTATTTTTTTTTGGTTGCTGGATTATGGTATCCTGTCGCAACTTTTTTACGCCCTGTACTGCTTCCTGAAACAAGGCGAAATCGTCATCGTTCTCGGTGTCTTTTTTGCTCATTAGGTAAACAATTTCATTAATAAACTTTATTGGCAGTATTGTAGCGCTTTTCGGAGGCAATTTTGGATAAGATTTTTGTAGAAGAAGCGGTATCGGAACTGCATACCCTTCAAGATATGATTCGTTGGACGGTAAGCCGCTTTAATGCAGCGAACCTGTTTTACGGTCATGGTACTGATAATGCGTGGGATGAAGCAGTTCAGCTTATCCTGCCAACCTTATACTTGCCGATTGATGTGCCTCCGCACGTATTGAACTCTCGCCTAACGACAAGCGAGCGTCTGCGTATTGTTGAGCGCGTAGTAAAACGCATCAACGAGCGTACGCCAACAGCATACCTAACAAACAAAGCATGGTTCTGCGGTCTTGAGTTCTTCGTTGATGAGCGTGTACTTGTGCCACGTTCTCCTATCGGCGAATTGATTCAAGCGGAATTCCAACCTTGGTTGGTGGAAGAGCCTACGCGCATCATGGACCTATGTACGGGTTCTGGTTGTATCGCGATTGCTTGTGCGCACGCTTTCCCTGAAGCAGAAGTGGATGCTATCGACATCTCTACAGATGCTCTACAAGTGGCTGAGCAAAACGTACAAGATCACGGCATGGAGCAGCAAGTGTTCCCAATTCGCTCTGATTTGTTCCGTGATCTTCCAAAAGAGAAATACAATCTAATCGTGTCCAACCCACCATATGTGGATGAAGAAGACATGAACAGCCTGCCAGATGAGTTCACGCATGAGCCTGAGCTTGGGCTAGCTGCGGGTACGGATGGTCTAAAACTAGTGCGTCGTATTCTTGCTAACGCGCCAGATTATCTAACAGATAACGGCATTCTTATTTGTGAAGTCGGAAACTCAATGATTCATATGATGGAACAGTACCCAGAGATTCCATTTACTTGGATTGAGTTCGAGAACGGCGGTCATGGCGTGTTTATGCTAACGCGTGACCAGCTGGTTGAGTGTGCAGAAGAGTTTAAACTGTACAAAGACTAATAGAGTCTTGCACTAAACATCAAAACACCGAGCTTTATGCTCGGTGTTTTTTTATGCATACCTCGCCGATATTAACTCTTTACATCAAAACGTAATAAAGCCACTATGAATCCACGAAGAATTGGAAAGCAGCTATGCTCTGTTTTGAGAGAGCGTGGCGATAAAAACTTGAGGAAGTAATGGCAGGAAACAGTATCGGACAACATTTCCGAGTGACGACATTCGGGGAAAGTCACGGTATCGCACTGGGATGTATCGTAGACGGATGTCCTCCGGGGTTGGAAATTACAGAAGCAGATCTACAAATTGATCTCGACCGCCGTCGTCCAGGCACATCACGTTACACCACACAACGTCGTGAACCGGATGAAGTTAAAATTCTTTCTGGCGTTTTTGAAGGCAAAACCACGGGCACATCGATCGGTTTGCTAATTGAAAACACCGATCAGCGCTCAAAAGACTACTCTGACATCAAAGATAAGTTCAGACCGGGTCATGCTGATTACACTTACCACCAAAAATATGGCATCCGCGACTATCGCGGTGGCGGCCGTTCTTCAGCTCGTGAAACCGCAATGCGTGTGGCTGCTGGTGCAATCGCGAAGAAATACTTAAAAGATGAGTTTGGTGTTGAGATTCGTGCTTACTTGTCACAAATGGGTGATGTATCTATCGACAAGGTAGATTGGAACGAAATCGAGAACAATGCATTCTTCTGCCCTGATGCTGACAAAGTAGAAGCATTTGACCAACTTATCCGTGACCTGAAAAAAGAAGGCGACTCTATTGGCGCAAAAATCCAGGTTGTGGCAACTAACGTGCCTGTTGGTCTTGGGGAACCCGTATTTGACCGTTTGGATGCAGACATCGCGCACGCACTAATGAGCATAAACGCGGTGAAAGGCGTGGAAATCGGAGACGGTTTCGACGTGGTAAACCAAAAAGGCAGTCAGCACCGTGATACGCTTGCTCCTGAAGGTTTTGGTAGTAATCATGCGGGTGGCATTCTTGGCGGTATCTCGACTGGTCAAGACATTGTCGCTAACATTGCGCTTAAGCCAACATCAAGTATCACTGTGCCGGGTGAGACCATCACAAAAGAAGGTGAACCAACTCAGTTGATCACCAAAGGTCGTCATGACCCATGTGTGGGTATTCGTGCTGTGCCTATCGCAGAAGCGATGCTGGCAATTGTGGTGATGGATCATTTACTACGCCACCGTGGTCAAAACCATGGCGTAACAACTGAAACACCGAAGATTTAAGAGCTTTGTGTCATTCCAGCGAGCTATAGCGAGACTAGGAATCTAATTTCAGCACGATGAAAAGAGAAAGAAACATCTCTGACAACAGAGTGCTCGGATAATAGATCCTGAATCATGCTCCTTCGTCGCTGTTCAGGATGACTGAATATAAAATTATGCCACTCACTGAATCGCGGGTGGCACAATTTTATCAGGCAACCTTTTTTGTTTAAGTAGTTTTTGCTTAATGAATCGAGCCTTCGGTTTCCAAATGGAAAGAAGGCAGACGCCACTTAAAGCGCACTGCAGCCATACGCAGCATGTAACCAGTAACCAGTGTAATGATCGTGGCAGTGACATCGGGAACATTAAATTCTAATAGCGCTAAGTACATTCCTGATGCGATAAGAGCGACAGAAGCGTAAAGCTCTTCATGCAGTACCAATGGTGTTTGGCGACAGATTAAGTCACGAAGTAGCCCACCGAATACACCAGTTACTAACGCTGAAACCATACAAATACCAGGGTGCAAGCCCATGCCCATCGCAATTTTTGTTCCGATGATACTAAACACGATTAAACCTAGTGCATCGAGGCGAATGAACAGACCTTTCAGCTTAATCACCCATTTCGCTAAACCTGTTGTTAGCACACCTGCAACACACGTAATTGCAAGGAACTCTGGGTTTTTTACCCAACCAAGAGGGTAGTGGCCTAATAGAATGTCACGTACGGTGCCACCACCAATGGCCGTTGCGCTGGCCACCAACATAACACCAAACCAGTCCATCTTTCTTCTACCAGCACTTAACGCACCTGTCATGGCTTCAGCCGTGATACCAATGATATACAACACACTTAGCAACATAGGGAAACACTCAACGTAAAAAGTCACTACGTTCTACGAGAATCAGCGTAGGCGAAGTAACAACACTTACAAACGGTTCTATCTCTCTTAAAAAGTGATTAAAACCAGCAACATGCTTGTAATCAAACGGCTTAAAAATAGCGGTTTGAACGGCATCAAAATAAGGCGAGAGTGTAGTGGTAAATAAGTACGCTGACGAATGAGAAATTGTATGGAGAAAGCGATGTTCAGATAAATTCAACTAATAACCAAAAATGTGGGGTTGCCTTTACCTCATAGCTAAAAACAGCGACAATATGCAGCGCATGTCAAACTGAAGTACAAACTCGACGATGACCCACGAATACCAAGACTTAATCACCATTTTTAATGACACCTTTTTAGAACAATTTAATACGAAATTAGAGTTAGGTGGTGATGAGCCTATTTATCTTCCTGCTGATGATGAACACCCTCATCATCGGATTATTTTTGCTCGGGGTTTTTACGCCTCTGCTTTACACGAGATCTCGCATTGGTGTGTGGCTGGTCCAGAGCGTCGTTTGCTGGAAGATTTTGGTTATTGGTATGAACCTGATGGGCGAACAGCAGAAGTTCAAGCGGAGTTTGAGAAAGTTGAAGTGCGACCTCAAGCTTATGAATGGATTCTGGCACAAAGCGCTGGCTTCCCTTTTACGGTGAGTTGTGACAATCTACACGGCGATTTTGAACCAGATAGGCTCGGCTTTATGAAAAAAGTGCATAAAGAAGTGCTAGGTATTTTGGACGTTGGCTTGCCTTTGCGAGTGAAAATGCTTTCTGATGCCCTGCGCGCATTTTATCAAACTAAGCCACTGGAAGCGTCGGACTTTTGCGTTAAATAACCACTAATAACCTCAGAGATACACCATGATTATTGAATTTGAAGAAAAACTACTGGAACTGATTGATGCTCGAATTGAAACAGCATCTGACGATGAATTGTTTGCTGGTGGTTATTTACGTGGTCACATCTCTTTATCCGCGGCGTCTTGTGAAGAAGAAGGGATTAGCGATATTACTGAGCTGAAGTCACGCATTGAGAGCAGCTTAGAAAATGCGCGTACCGAGTTAAGCCCGGCCGATCGCGTGATTGTCAGTGATTTGTGGCAGGAGCTCCAGGCTCAGGCTTAGTCCCTAAGCAGCGTTCTCCCTTTATTTAATCCTAGTCATTTACTACTTCGAAAAATTCGAACCTCTCCATAAAATTTTTGTGGTTGTAGCGAAACTGTTCAACTTTTATTCTGATCAGCATAAAACGTGAACAAAGGATTACAACCATGAAAATTGTCGCATTTGGTGCATCTACCAGCTCTACCTCAATCAACAAACTACTTGCTACATACGCAGCAAATCAAGTCGAAGGCGCTCAAGTGAATGTTCTAGACTTAAACGATTATCAAGCGCCAATGTTTAGCGAGGACAAAGAGAAAGAAATAGGTCAAGCTGAAGGGGCTGTCGCGTTTTTACGTGACTTGGCGGAGGCTGACGCTCTCGTTGTTTCCTTCGCAGAGCACAACGGTTCGTACCCAGCGGCCTATAAAAACTTGTTCGATTGGGCGACGCGCATTGAGCGTAATGTATTTCAAAACAAACCTGTCGTTTATTTAGCAACTTCCCCAGGTCCCGGTGGTGCGCAAAGTGTTCTTGCGGCGGCGACAGGTTCTGCACAATTTTTTGGCGCGGATGTAAAGGCATCGTTATCTGTGCCGAGCTTCTACGAAAATTTTGACGTGGAATCGGGTAAGGTTGTAAACCCAGAAGTGGCAGAGCAAGTGAAACAGGCAGTTGCACTGCTGAAGTAATCTCAGTACGAGCGACTTAATGAGTTAGCGATTCCCGACACGTGTCTGTGTCGGGAATCAAAACAGAGAATACTCTTACAGCTCGGTAATGGCTTTGCCTTTTCTTAGTTTACGAACCCACATTCGACTTGGGTGAAGTTCGGTCAATACATCAACCGGTAATGGCAGCGGGTCCCCACAGATCTGGGAGGCCAACACTTCAGCTAATAATGGTGCAGAGCTCAGTCCACGAGATCCTAAACCTAAGAAGCAGAATAGGTTAGGGTACTGATGAATGGTTTCTACCTCTTCTTCTTTTTGATTTTGTAAGTTGGTGTATTGCGTTTTGATCGTCTCAAAGTCACCCACATTTCCGACAAATGGTAAGTGATCTCGGCTAACACAACGAATACCTTGGCGAGATTGATTACCAGTGATATCTACCTCTTTTGCCCATGTTTGATTCGGTACACATTTCACTAGCTTTTCTGCATTATCTTTTTGGGCGTTTTCATCAAATTCGTAGTCAAGGTGACTGCGGTCGTAGCTTGCACCGATACACAAGTGTTGATTACTTGGGTTAACAGGTGTCATGTAACCGTCGTAACACAACACCGTTTTCAGCTGACTCAGCGTTTCGGTTGCTGGCGCATGACTGACTTGTCCTTTCACTTGTCCCATTGGTAGGGAAGCGGTTTGACTCAATGTCTGGAACTCATGGCCGTTCGCAATCACAACCGTTGAGTGCTCAAATGTTTGACCACTCGCTGTTAGTAGCCAGAGCTGACGCTTTTCATCCCAATCTAATGCCTCAACATGGTGTTCAAACTTCGTTGAGAGTAACGACGTCTTCTCCAATTGTTTTATTAACCCACGAGTTAACTCGGCAGGGCACAGCCACCCTCCCATTGGGTAGTGCACAGATGCCATATCAATAGGTAACCCGATAGTGTTCGCAGTCTCCTCGGCGGACAGCTTGTGAATGAGCTCTGGTGTGAAGTTACCCGCAAGTATTTTCTCCAGTTTGTCTGTGGATTTGTCATCCCACATCAACTGAGTTACGCCACACCAGTCATGATCAAAATCGATCTCTTGTGCTGCTTGTTCAACAAACTGACGTGCGAACAAAAATGCAGGAGCAAACACACGCGAAACGCCAGTATGGGGACCGTTCAACAATGGATACACGGCCCCTTGACGATTACCCGACGCTCCTTTGGCTGGTTGTTTGTCTTTACAGTAAAGGGTGACGTTTTGGCCACGACGAACTAACGTTTTCGCTAACGCCGCGCTGGCTATACCACCGCCAATGATGGCAATCGAATCAAGATTGCTAGATGCTGTGCGATTGAACCAAGGGAGATGGTTCGACTGCTTTTCACGTTGCTCCATAGAGCCGGCGATCATTTCTCGCTTAGTGCCGAAACCTTTCACCTTTTTCATTGTAAAGCCAGCTTCGTTCAAACCACGACGTACAAAGCCTGCTGCGGTAAACGTGGCAACTGTACAATCTTGCTTGGCTAGCTTTGCCATGTTGTTGAACAGGCCTTGGTTCCACATCTCTGGGTTTTTGCTTGGCGCGAATCCATCTAAGAACCAAGCATCAATCAAACCTTGTTCGTTGTATGGGACTTGCGGCATGCAGTCTTTAATGTCACCAAACCAAAGGTCGAGTGTGATTGCGCCGTCTTCTAAAACGATGCGATGACACTCCGGCACAGCGGCAGGGTAGTGCTTTTGTAACTTTTCCGCGTATTCAGCTAGCTCAGGCCAAGCTTCATGCGCCTTCTTTAAATCGGCTTTGCTTAATGGGTATTTTTCAAAGCTAATAAAATGCAGCTCTTTCAATGTTGCGTCCGGATGCTGACGACGAAACTCACTAAACCACTGGCATACTGCTAAGAAGTTTAATCCCGTGCCAAATCCTGTTTCACCAATGACAAAACGTCTTTGGTCAAATTCCTGCCATCTTTCTGGGAGATGATTTTGTTTTAAGAAAACGTAGCGTGTCTCTTCAAGACCGTTTACGTTAGAGAAGTAAACATCATCAAATTGGTCTGAAACCGGAGTACCAGCTTCGTTCCAACCAAGTTCTGCGTTTTTTATTGAAGTCATAATGGTGCAAATTTGTGATTTGGCGCGGTAAGAATGGGGCGATTGTACGAATTTATGGGAAAGCTGACCACTTTTGTTGACTATCTTAGTTATCATCTAGCGGATTTTTGAATTATAGGAATGTCATAATGAAACGAGTCGTAATCACCGGTATGGGTATTGTTTCAAGTATCGGTAACAACGTCGAAGAAGTTCTAGCGTCTCTTAAAGCGGGCAAATCTGGCATCACTGCATCTGAGCAGTTCAAAGAACACGGTCTTCGTTCGCAAGTATGGGGTGATCTAAAAATCAACCCGGCGGAACACATCGACCGTAAGCAGATGCGCTTTATGGGTGATGCGGCTGCTTATGCATACCTATCAATGGAGCAGGCAATCGCAGACGCTGGTCTTACAGAAGAGCAGGTTTCAAACGATCGTACCGGTATCGTTGCAGGTTCTGGCGGTGCTTCTGCATACAATCAAACGGTAGCGACAGACACGATGCGCGCCAAAGGCGTAAAGCGAGTTGGTCCTTACATGGTTCCTCGTACTATGTCTTCTACTGTTTCTGCTTGTCTTGCTACGCCATTTAAGATTCGTGGCGTGAACTACTCAATGAGCTCTGCATGTGCAACATCTGCACACTGTATCGGCCATGCTATGGAGCTTATTCAACTAGGCAAACAAGATATTGTTTTTGCTGGTGGCGGCGAAGAGCTAGATTGGTCTCAAACTATGATGTTTGATGCGATGGGCGCACTGTCAACCAAATACAATGACACGCCAGACAAAGCATCTCGTACATACGATGCAGACCGTGACGGTTTTGTTATCTCGGGCGGCGGCGGCATGCTGGTTATTGAAGAACTAGAGCACGCACTGGCACGTGGTGCGAAAATCTACGGTGAAATCGTAGGTTACGGTGCGACATCAGATGGCTACGACATGGTAGCGCCATCAGGTGAAGGCGCAATTCGTTGTATGAAGATGGCGATGCAAGACGTTGATGGTGTGGATTACATCAACACGCACGGCACATCGACACCAGTTGGTGACGTGAAAGAGCTTGGTGCTATCCAACAATTGTTTGGTGAGAACAGCCCTGCAATCTCTGCAACAAAAGCAATGACTGGCCACGCACTCGGCGCAGCGGGCGTGCACGAAGCGATTTACTCAACACTTATGCTAGACAAAAACTTCATTGCTCCAAGCATCAATATTTCAAACTTGGACGAAGCAGCACAAGGTCTGGACATCGTGACAGAAGCACGTGATACAGAGCTAACGACCGTAATGTCAAACAGCTTTGGCTTTGGCGGCACAAACGCAACTTTGGTTATTAAAAAGTACCAAGGTTAACTGAATTTGTTGGCGCCTTGCGAGAGTACTGTAAACGCCAACAATCCAGTTTCCAGAGCTTGATCAGTCACACTGATCGAACAGACGCAGACTCTATCCCATGGAGAGCGGGATAGGATCCTTTTGTTCTGGAACTTTGCCCGGCTATTTAGCCGGGCTTTTTCTTTTCTCTGTTTCTGCTTTTCTCTAGGCTTCCCGTCAATCGATTCTATAGGAGTTACCTCCTTGAGGTTTATTGGTGTTATATCTTGAGATTTTTCGGGAAAAGGGCACAATCGCTTTAGTTTCGCATCTTGCGAATAAACGAACTCTTACAAATGGATGTTAGAACGCTGGCGCTATGAAAATTATTGTTGATGAAAATATGCCGTATGCTGAAGAGCTATTCAGCCAACTCGGTAACGTAATTCTAAAACCAGGTCGTACACTGACCGCCGATGATTTAGTGGATGTTGATGCCCTAATGATTCGCTCAGTCACCAAAGTTAATGCTGACCTGATCAGCAAAGCAAACAAGCTGAAGTTTGTTGGTACGGCCACGGCAGGCATGGATCATGTTGACCAAGCACTCTTAAAAGAGAAAGGCATTTTCTTCACTGCGGCGCCAGGGTGTAACAAAGTGGGTGTGGCGGAATACGCGTTCAGCGTGATGATGGTGCTCGCTCAGCAACAAGGTTTCTCGGTATTTGACAAGACGGTAGGTATTATTGGTGCAGGCCAAGTAGGTAGCTACCTAGAGAAATGTTTGAAAGGCATGGGTATGAAAGTTCTCATCAATGACCCATTCAAACAAGAGTCTGGTGATCCTCGTAGCTTTACTCCGTTGACAGAACTGATTGAAAGCTCAGACATCATTACACTACATACGCCAATCACCAAAGATGGCCCATACCCAACGCATCATTTGATTGATGAGAAGGTATTAAATGGTCTCCGCAGCGATCAAATTTTGATTAACGCGGCTCGAGGTCCCATCGTTGACAACGCTGCTTTGAAGCAACGTCTTTTGAAAAATGATGGCTTTACAGCGGCACTCGACGTATTTGAATTTGAACCAGAGGTTGATATGGAGCTTCTGCCTCTGCTAGCATTCGCAACCCCTCACGTTGCAGGCTACGGCTTGGAAGGGAAAGCTCGCGGTACAACGATGATTTTCAACAGCTACTGTGAGTTCTTAAATAACGAATTACGTGCGCATGCCAGCGATTTACTGCCAACCGCGCCTGTTCCTACTATGGTATTGGACAGAGCTTGGGACGAAGCAACACTGCATAACATCACGCAGTTAATCTATGATGTGCGTAGAGATGACGCTCTTTTCCGCCGTGAAATCAGTAAGCCAGGCGCTTTTGACCTGATGCGTAAAAACTACTGGGATCGCCGTGAATACAGCGCTGTCACGCTAGTGGGTAACAAAACATGTAACCTTGCTCCATTAGCAGAACTAGGTTTTCAGATTGAGGTAAGTCAATGAGCCAGCAATATAATGTTGCCATTTTAGGTGCGACCGGTGCGGTCGGTGAAACAATTTTGGATGTGCTTCAAGAGCGCAAATTCCCAGTAGGCGAAATCTTCCTACTCGCGAGTGAGCGCAGCGAAGGCAAGACTTACCGCTTCAATGGTAAAACGGTACGCGTTCAAAACGTAGAAGAGTTCGATTGGTCTCAAGCGCATATCGCACTGTTTTCTGCTGGTGGTGAGCTATCAGCCAAGTGGGCTCCAATTGCCGCTGATGAAGGCGTGATTGTTATCGACAATACATCACACTTCCGTTACGAGTACGACATTCCTCTTGTTGTGCCAGAAGTAAACCCAGAAGCGATTGCAGAGTTTCGTAACCGTAACATTATCGCGAACCCGAACTGTTCAACCATCCAAATGCTGGTGGCACTAAAACCAATTCACGATGCGGTGGGCATTGAGCGTATTAACGTATCAACTTACCAATCGGTGTCTGGTGCAGGCAAAGCGGGTATCGATGAGCTAGCAGGTCAAACGGCGAAGCTGCTAAACGGTCTGCCTGCAGACAAGAAGCAATTCTCTCAACAGATCGCGTTTAACTGCATTCCACAAATCGATCAGATGATGGAAAACGGCTACACCAAAGAAGAAATGAAAATGGTGTGGGAAACACAGAAGATCTTTAACGATCCATCAATCACAGTCAATCCAACGTGTGTACGTGTTCCTGTATTCTACGGTCACGCAGAAGCACTTCACATTGAGACTCGTTCACCTATCGATGCACAAGAAGTCGTTAACTTGCTTGAACAAACTGACGGTATCGAAGTGTTCCACGGTGAAGACTTCCCTACACAAGTTCGCGATGCGGGCGGTAAAGACCATGTAATGGTTGGCCGTATCCGTAACGATATCAGTCATCATAGTGGCGTAAATCTGTGGGTTGTTGCTGATAACGTGCGTAAAGGCGCGGCAACTAACGCGGTGCAAATCGCAGAAGTTCTGATCCGCGATTACTACTAAGTCGTTTACAATTCATTTCAAAGCCTCGCACAGTGCGAGGCTTTTTTGTACGAACGAAACAAAATAGTGTGAGATTAGTACGAATATGGCGAGAGCCACACATTTTTTATTCTCAACGCTATAGTTTTGCATGCGATATCCGATATATTTAACCGATCACCATTTCAAATTGTATTTAGCACAAAACTGAGCCTTCTATGCGTCAAAATTATAAGCGTTTGTTAGCAGCCCTTGTGTTGATGAGCGCGACTCAGACATCATCAGTGGTTCAAGCCGAAGGAATTCGTCTTGTTGGACCGTCTGGTGAAGTGCAATCATCTCCGAGCTATGCTGAAGATATTGAGCGAGCATTACCTGCTCCTCCTGCGAATACTCAACCGTCACGTTTCTTTGGTCCGACTGGTGAAAATCAAACACTATGGTCGATCGCTTCAGAATTACGACCTTCACGCGGTGTTACCGTTCAACAAACGCTTCTTGCCATTTACCGAATTAACCCTCAAGCGTTTGAGAACCAAAACATTCATGAATTGATCCCAGGGAGTCGGCTACGAGTACCTTCTCTAGAGCAAGTGCAAAGCGCGACCACAGCGCAAGCTGTTGCGATTATGAAGGCGCATGAAGCTAAGTTAAAACAGCCGAAGCCGACAAATAGAGCGACGCCAGCACAACGAGTCACCGAGCAACCAAAGCCACAAATTAAAGTAGAACCCAAGCCTGCGGCTAAGCCAGAGACAGTGGCTGCAACGGAGCCAAAACCAACTCCGAAAACAATACCCGTCATCCCTGCGCCACCAGTAACCACCTCTCCGCAGGGTGAAAAGCAGGTCAGTGCGCTAAAGGACAAACTTCAAGGCTCACAAAGTGAATTAGAGTCATTAGAAGAGAAGAATCATCGTCTTCGATTGATGCTGTCAGAAGTGCAAAGCGAAGTCGAAACTTTGAAAAGCGAGCTGAATGACGAAGAACGCATTCGCTCGGAAGTCGAGAAGCTGCTTGCTGAAGAACGTCAGCGCCTTGCTGAACAACAACGCATGCAACCAAGCACCATGGACAAAATTTTGTCGAATGGTTGGCTTGTTGGTCTTGCGGCATTAATTCCTGGTGCTTTGATTGCGTTGCTAGTTGTTATGCTTCTTGGTCGACGCTCTAAAGCGAAAGAGGAAGATGCGGCTGCACAGGAACAGCAAAACGTTGATCCTCTTGCGGCGCCAATCGGTTTAGCGGCGGCGGATGAGCTTGATGAAGAGCTCACGCTTGATGATGAATTGTTTGCAGATGAAGATATCAACACACAGTCTTTACAAGAAGAGAAGTCAGATTTAGAAGAAGACGTCTTTGCTAACCTCGACGATGAAGAACTTGATTTCAATCTGGAAGGGGACGATGACCCATTTGCAGATATTGGCGATGACGGTGACCTAGATGTTGGTCTGGATGAGTTTGAGTCATCGAACAATGGTATCCAAGTCAACGGCGAAGAAAAAGCGCTTGGTTTAGAAGAAATGGAGCGAGCCTTAGATGAGGTTGCTCCAGAACTAGAAGTGCTCGATGACGATGAGTCTGGCTTCGATCTTTCGGATGATGCGAATGAGAAATCAGACTCGCTTTCAGACGACGCATTTGCCGAGTTACTTGCAGCCGATGAGCCGTCAGAAGAGTTACCAAGTGACACTGTCGACCAGGATATGCTTGATGACTTGTTTGCTGAACTTGGCAACGATGACTTCGATTTAGATACTGATGAGCCTGAGTTAAAACAGCCCGTTTCGGATGATGACTTTAGTGTAGGAGGGGCATCTGACGACGATATCGATAAGCTATTGGCCCAGTATGAACAACCGGCTAGTGAATCGGAAGTTCGAGAAGCTGACGCCAATGAAGGTCCTGTTCTAGATGAAAACAGTACAGAGCTACTCGATGAACTCATTGATTTTGATGAAGATGACACAGACGAGTTTGATCCACTAAACGAGCTAGAAGCAATCTCTGGTTTTGAAGGTGATGACTCGATCGAAGAGTTAGACGCAGATAGCACAGACTTACTGGACGAACTCATTGATGATGTTACCTCTGAACTTGATGAAGAGACTGAAGCTGATTTAGATCCGTTTGATGATCTGATTCGAGAGGACGAGAGCCCAGAGCAGAATAAATCGGAAGAGGAAGAGTTACTGAAATCACTTGGTTTTGGTGAGCCAGACGCCGACGAAAAGCCATCTCCCGCAGTTGGGTCAGAACAAACTCATGAAGATCAGGACATTGAGTCTGGATTGGACATCGACGCTTTATTAAGTGAAAGCCAACCAGACGCTGCAAAAGATCAACCATTAACCGAGCCAGAGGCTGCTTCAGAGCCATTTAGCAGCGATGAATTTCTTGGTGATTTAGAGGACCTCTCACCAGAGAATGATCCTTTAATGAGCGAGCTAGACGACCTATTTGAGTCAGACAGTGAAGAACTTCTGCCAACAGAACAAGAAAAAGCGGATTTTTCTGCTGAACTTGACGCTCTATTTGATAGTGAAGACGATTTACCGCAGCAAGTTGAAAAAACACAAACGGAGATAGAGGAAGCTTCATCACTACAACAAGAGGCTACCGATACTGATTCAACACAAGAACCATCCGTGGAGTCCGATGCTGAGGTACAGCCTCACGTTGAGCAAGAGGAAGACATTCCAGCCTTCACACCGACACCAAATACAATAGAAAATGAATTCGGTGTTCCACAAGAAGAAGATTGGCTACTGGATGAACCTGAATTGGAGCCGGAAACTGAGTCGACCAACGATTCAGAAGAAGAATTCAATTTTGATGAGCTAGATCTTCCAGAATTCAGCGAAGAAGATGCTCTAGCATCTATGGCTGGCGAACCTGCGTTAGAAACGTCCGAGTCTGTTAAACCAGAGCAAGTCGAAGCTGACTTACCAGCTGAGTCCGAAGAAGAGTTCAATTTTGATGAGCTGGATCTTCCAGAATTCAGTGAAGAAGACGCATTGGCGTCTATGACGGATGAGCCGGAGTTAGAAACGTCCGAGTCCGTTGAGCCAGAACAGGTTGAAGCCGACTTGCCAACTGAGTCCGAAGAAGAGTTCAATTTTGATGAGCTCGATTTGCCAGAGTTCAGTGAAGAAGATGCACTGGCGTCTATGGCTGGCGAGCCTACGTTAGAAACGTCCGAGTCCGTTGAACCAGAACAAGTTGAAGCCGACTTGCCAACTGAATCAGAAGATGAATTCAATTTTGATGAGCTAGATCTTCCTGAGTTTAGTGAAGAAGACGCATTGGCGTCTATGGCGGATGAGCCGGAGTTAGAAACGTCCGAGTCCGTTGAGCCAGAACAGGTTGAAGCAGACTTGCCAGCTGAATCAGAAGATGAATTCAATTTTGATGAGCTGGATCTTCCTGAGTTTAGTGAAGAAGACGCATTGGCGTCTATGGTGGATGAGCCGGAGTTAGAAACGTCCGAGTCCATTGAACTAGAACAAGTTGAAGCCGACTTGCCAACTGAGTCCGAAGAAGAGTTCAATTTTGATGAGCTCGATTTGCCAGAGTTCAGCGAAGAAGATGCCTTGGCGTCGATGGAAGAAGAGCCAGAATTACCGAGCTCTGAGACTGCAG
The DNA here is from genome assembly GCF_033339395.1 of Vibrio sp. 397. Taxonomy (NCBI): domain Bacteria; kingdom Pseudomonadati; phylum Pseudomonadota; class Gammaproteobacteria; order Vibrionales; family Vibrionaceae; genus Vibrio; species Vibrio sp. 397. The sequence goes on from NZ_JAWOUN010000017.1 coordinate 72,395, forward strand.
ATATAGAACCAATCTCCGGTGAGGATGAAGAGTTAAGTTTTGACGACCAAGATCTTCCAGAGTTCAATGAGGAAGATGTTCTCGCATCAATGAACGAGGGTGCGCCAGAGAGCCCTAAGGTTGAAGCAGAGACATCGAGACCAGCTATTCAAGCCGATAACGATCATGATGCTTTGTTTGAAGTATTTGCGCAGCAAAACGGCTTTGATACTGACCCAGAAGTGCAGCCAACAGCGACAGAGGGTGAGCCGCTCAGTAATTTGGATGATGAATCATCAATGGCTAACCTTCTTGCGGAAGACGCAAACTCAGAAGTATTTGAAGGTAAACTAGACAGTGACACCATCGCAAGTGCAGGTATGGATTTTGAAACCATGCTTGATGTTGGAGATGATTGGGATGGCTTTAAACCCGCTGCTGATAACGTAAGTTCTACTGAAGAAGTGCCTGAGGACCAGCGTGATGTTTGGAATTCGAGTGATGCACTAAGTCAGCCAGAGATCGCGCAAGAAAACTGGGCAGAGCAAAGCGACTTGGATGACTTCGACCCGAAGAAAAATCAATTTATGACGATTGATGAATTGATGGCTCAGGTCGACAGAGAAGGTGGTGAGTTCGAAGAAGAAGACCTTAAGCTCGATGTCGGATTGAACGAGTTTCCAGATGTTATCGGCGAGATCGGCGATATTGACGTAGATAACAATGCTGAAGCGGCTGGGAAACTGGATTTGGCTAAAATCTATCTCGAGATGAACGATTCTCAAGGGGCGATTAAACTACTAGAAGAGGCGATTGTTTACGGTGAGGATGATATTCGCCGCGAAGCAAAAAGCCTGATTGACGCCATTAATGGCCGATAAACCGAAACAAAAGGGTAGCGTTTGCTACCCTTTTTGTGTCCCGTTAGTAGGATGCTACCTTCATGTCACCCTTGGTGAAACTGGCAACTTGAGGTGACTTGAGTATATACTTCCCGCCCCATTTTAGAGTTCGAAGGTTAAGATGAGAATCGCATTAGGTATCGAGTACAACGGTACAAACTACTTTGGTTGGCAGCGCCAAAGAGAAGTGAAAAGTGTCCAAGAAGAGCTAGAGAAAGCATTGTCCGTCGTCGCTAATCACCCAGTTGAAGTTCAGTGTGCTGGTCGGACAGACGCAGGCGTGCATGGCACGGGACAAGTTGTGCACTTTGATACCAACGTTACTCGAAAAATGGTAGCTTGGACCATGGGCGCAAACGCGAACATGCCAAGCGATATAGCGGTTCGTTGGGCTAAGGAAGTTTCAGATGATTTCCATGCAAGATTCTCAGCGACAGCTCGCCGTTATCGTTACATTATTTTCAATCATGCTTTACGTCCAGGCATCCTAAACTCGGGGGTTAGTCACTATCATGGTGAGCTCGACGAGAAAAAAATGCATGAAGCAGGGCAGTTCCTACTTGGCGAAAATGATTTTACGTCGTTTCGCGCGGCGCATTGTCAGTCTCGCAGCCCATTTCGAAACTTGATGCATCTGAACGTTACGCGCCATGGGAACTATGTGGTTATTGATATTAAAGCTAATGCGTTCGTGCATCATATGGTTCGTAATATCACGGGTAGCTTGATAAAAGTTGGACGTGGCGAAGAGAGTCCTGAATGGATCAAGTGGTTATTAGAAGCCAAAGATCGCAAACTAGCGGGTGCTACAGCGAAAGCGGAAGGTCTGTACCTGGTAGATGTAGACTACCCAGAAGAGTTTGGGTTACCTGAAGTGCCGATCGGTCCACTGTTTTTACCAGATAATTTGAACTAATTTTACAAACTTATTTCAAAATATCGGTAGTGTTTACATTGAATGTGAACGGAAAACATACGCTATTTACGATATCAAAAATAGGTACAACCAGTTTTTTATCTACAGTAGCTGCAAGATATGGTTTAATCCGTCGGTATTATGTCGAATTTATATCTTTCGCAATGAAGCGGAAGAGTTGAGAGAAAAGGTCTTCCATGAGTTGGCTTGAAAAGATTTTAGAGAAAAGCAATCTAGTAAGTTCACGCAAAGCTTCTATCCCAGAAGGTGTGTGGACTAAATGTACCTCTTGTGAACAGGTTTTATACCATGCAGAGCTAGAGCGTAACTTAGAAGTTTGTCCAAAGTGTAACCATCACATGCGTATGAAAGCGCGTCGTCGTTTGGAAACATTTTTAGATGAAGGTAATCGAGTTGAATTAGGTTCTGAACTTGAGCCACAGGATAAACTGAAATTTAAAGATTCTAAGCGATACAAAGAGCGTATCTCTGCTGCACAAAAAAACAGCGGTGAGAAAGATGCGCTAGTTGTGATGCAGGGTGAATTGCTTGGTCTGCCGCTTGTGGCGTGTGCGTTTGAATTCTCCTTCATGGGTGGTTCAATGGGTTCAGTCGTTGGTGCTCGCTTTGTGAAAGCAGTGGATGCAGCCATTGAAAATAACTGTGCGCTTGTTTGTTTCTCAGCAAGTGGTGGTGCTCGTATGCAAGAGGCTTTAATGTCTCTTATGCAAATGGCAAAAACCAGTGCTGCGCTTGAGCGTTTATCAGAAAAAGGTCTGCCGTTTATTTCTGTTCTAACTGACCCTACAATGGGTGGTGTATCAGCAAGTTTGGCTATGTTGGGTGATATCAACATCGGTGAACCTAAGGCCCTCATTGGCTTTGCTGGTCGTCGTGTAATCGAGCAAACTGTACGTGAAGATCTTCCTGAAGGTTTCCAGCGTAGTGAGTTCCTACTTGATCACGGTGCTATTGATATGATCGTTGACCGTCGTGAAATGCGTCAGCGTGTGGGTGGTCTTATCGCTAAGATGACTAACCACAAGTCTCCTTTGGTGGTTTCGGTTAACGAATCTCCAAATGAAGAGCCATATTCTGTACCAGAAGCGGACGAAAAAGGGTAAAGTATCAACTAACATAAAAACCAAAGAATTTAATGGTTAAAGTTAGATGACCCAAAACCCAATTCCTCAAGCCACATCTTCATTAGAGATGTGGCTTGATTATTTAGCAAATATTCATTCCTCAGCAATTGATCTAGGCTTAGACCGTGTCCAAGCGGTAGCAAACAAAGCCAATCTTACCAAACCAGCTCCAACCGTAATCACCGTTGCCGGAACCAATGGCAAAGGCTCAACGTGTGCGTTAATGGAAGCCATTTTACTTGATGCTGGCTATTCAGTCGGTGTTTACAGTTCTCCGCACCTGATTCGTTACAACGAGCGTGTACGCATTAATGGCGTTGACGTTGTAGATGCAAAGCACTGTGAAGCATTCGATTATGTAGAAAAGCAGCGTGGTGATGTTAGCCTTAGCCTCTTTGAATTCGGTACGCTTGCTGCGCTACGTATTTTCCAAGTAGAGAAAGTTGACGTTGTCTTACTTGAAGTAGGACTTGGCGGCCGTCTAGACGCCACTAACGTTGTTGACCATGATGTTTCTGTTATTACGAGCTTAGCGATCGATCATGTGGATTGGCTTGGTGATGACATCAATGTTATTGGTTTTGAAAAAGCGGGCATTTACCGTTCAGGGAAGCCAGCAATTTGTGGTCAACCAACGCCACCAGCGACCGTGGCGGCTCATGCTGACGATATTGGTTCTGAGTTCTTCCAAGTAGGTATTCAGTACGATTACCAACTAACTGATAATGGTTGGAAGTGGAGCAGTGGGGCATTTGAGTTAGAGGATTTACCAATCCCATCGCTACCATTACAAAATGCAGCCACTGCACTGATGGCACTAGGGGCTTCGGAATTGCAAATCACTGACATAAATATTGTCAATGGCTTGAATAATGCGCGTTTGGCGGGGCGTATGCAAGTACTGCATCACGAACCTGAAATAGTCCTTGATGTCGCTCACAACCCGCACTCTGCTGAGTATTTGGTAGAGAGAGTGAAGCAACAATATCTGGGTAAGAATATCCATATTGTGGTTGCAATGCTGCATGACAAGGACATTAAAGCAACCATTGAAGCTATAACTCCAGTTGCAACACAATGGTATCCAGCGTCGCTTACTGGACCGAGAGCGGCGACCGCTGATGAATTGTGCCAATACTTACCTGATGGGCAAGTTCATTTTGAAAACCCTGTTGACGCCTTCGAGAGTGCGAGAAGCCACGCAAAGACAGGAGACGTTATTCTGGTGGTTGGCTCATTCCATACCGTCGGAGAGGTATTGGAACATTGGCAATCAAATAATAAATAAGTAAAGGTATTTTGATGGCAAGTAAATTCCAAAGTCGTTTAGTCGGCACCATCATTCTAGTCGCAGTCGGAGTCATTGTTCTTCCCGATGTGCTAGATGGTAAGAAACTGCACTACAAAGAAGAATTTGCCAGTATTCCTATCAAACCAGAACTTGATAGTGATGTGGAAAACTTCGAAATATTAGAGCCAGTGGAAGACGACATTACGTTACCGGATTCTCCGGTTGAAGCTGAAGTGCAAGAACGTGAGGATGCTCAAGTAGCCGTTTCTGAGCCCGAGCCAGCGCCAACATCTAAACCTGAGGTCATCAAACAACCAGAGCAAGTTGAGGTCGTCACTCGTCCTGTTCAAGAGAAAAATCAATATGAAGATTCAGCTTGGATCATTCAGTTGATGGCACTTAAGAATCACGAAAATGCTGTCGCGCTTGTCGCGGATTTGCAAAAGCGTGGTTATCAAGCTCACACAAAGAAAGAAAACGAGTTTACGAGAGTGATTGTTGGCCCTGATGTGTCAAAAAGTAAACTTGAACGACAAGTTCAAGAATTACAAAAAATTACAGGTTCAAAAGGCCAATTGCTTAAATTTAAGCCATTAAATCCATAAGAAAACGTTTGCGTCAGCATTTTTTCTGTTAAAATGCGCGCCAACTTAAGATGAAGAAAAGATGAATTGGATAGATTTTATCATTTTAGGTGTGATCGGATTTTCAGCTCTGATCAGTTTAGTTCGCGGTTTTGCTAAAGAAGCTTTGTCTTTGGTGATTTGGTTCGGAGCGTTTTTTATCTCCAGTAATTACTATGCCAAATTGGCGGTGTACTTCACCAACATCGAAGATGATATGTTTCGTAACGGAGCGGCGATTGCGGCGTTATTTGTCGCAACCTTGGTAGTTGGTGCAGTGGTGAATTACGTCATTGGTCAACTGGTACAAAAAACAGGGCTATCAGGTACGGACCGAATTCTCGGGATTGTATTTGGTGGTCTACGCGGAGTCTTAATTGTTTCTGCGGTGCTGTTTTTTATGGATGCGTTTACTGCATTCCCAAGCTCGGATTGGTGGAAAGATTCACAGTTGATCCCTGAGTTCAGCCGTATCATCGCCCCATTCTTCGAGCATTTACAAGCAACATCAAGTTTTCTGTCTGGCACTATCTAGTAGTGCCAGCTACTGTCGCAAATCGAGGATTAGGACATGTGTGGTATTGTTGGAATCGTGGGCACAACGCCTGTAAACCAGTCTATTTATGACGCGTTAACGGTGTTACAGCATCGTGGCCAAGATGCCGCTGGTATTTGTACCATAGAAAGCAATCGTTTTCGTCTACGTAAGGCGAACGGTTTAGTCAAGGATGTATTTGAAGCAAGACACATGCAACGCCTGCAAGGCGAGGTCGGAATTGGTCATGTTCGTTACCCTACAGCAGGCAGTTCAAGCGCTTCAGAAGCTCAACCTTTCTACGTAAACTCTCCTTTCGGTATTACACTTGCCCACAACGGTAACTTGACTAACGCTAACGAAGTTCGTCAGAAGCTGTTTGAAAAAGATCGCCGTCATATCAATACCACTTCAGACTCTGAAGTATTACTAAATGTACTGGCGCACGAAATTGACTCAGTAAAAGGAAATGTCACGACCGAAGACGTATTCCGCGCAGTCACCAATGTTCATCGCACAATTCGCGGTGCTTATGCTGTGACAGCTATGATCATTGGTCATGGTATGATTGCATTTCGTGACCCACACGGTATTCGCCCGCTGTGTTTAGGTAAGCGTGAAGTTAACGGCAGAGCAGAGTACATGGTTGCGTCTGAATCGGTGGCATTGGATGCGGTCGGTTTTGATTTCGTCCGTGATGTTGCACCTGGTGAAGCGATTTACGCAACGTTCGACGGTGAGCTTTACACGAAGCAGTGTGCAGATAATCCTATGCTGAACCCTTGTATTTTCGAGTTCGTGTACTTTGCTCGTCCGGATTCGTTCATCGATAAAATTTCGGTATACAGCGCTCGCGTTGAAATGGGTAAAAAGCTAGGCGAACGTATTCGTGAAGATTACGCAAACCTTGATATCGATGTTGTCATTCCTATCCCTGAAACGTCTTGCGACATTGCACTGCAAATCGCTCAAGCGATCGATATCCCTTATCGCCAAGGTTTCGTGAAAAACCGTTATGTTGGACGTACGTTTATCATGCCTGGCCAGCAACAACGTAAGAAATCAGTACGTCGCAAGTTGAATGCTATTCGTTCGGAATTCAAAGGTAAGAACGTGTTGCTGGTGGATGACTCTATTGTTCGTGGTACAACGTCAGAGCAGATTATTGAGATGGCTCGTGATTCTGGTGCCAAGAAAGTGTACATGGTCTCAGCGGCTCCTGAAGTTCGTTTCCCGAACGTATACGGCATTGATATGCCAAGTGCTACAGAGCTTATTGCCCATGGCCGTGACAACGATACAATTTGTAAGCAGATTGGTGCCGATGCGCTTATTTATCAACGTCTAGAAGATTTGGTAGAAGCTGTAGGTCTTGGAAATCAAGACATTACTCAGTTCGATACTTCCGTGTTTAACGGTGAATACGTAACGGGTGATATCGACCAACAATACCTAGATTTTTTAGATGGTCTTCGTAACGATGATGCGAAAACACAACTTGAAATCCAACAGGACTTAGCAAACCTAGAGCTTCATAACGAAGGCGCATAGGATGCGCTTTCTTAAGTCGTAAAAAAACCAGAGCTTCGGCTCTGGTTTTTGTTTTCAGCCCTAAACCACCTACTTCAGTAGGTGGTTATCATCCGTTTCGGCTTTGCCTGTAAAACTACTCA
>NZ_JAWOUN010000018.1:0-73372 GCF_033339395.1 Vibrio sp. 397
CGGATTCGAACCATCGAAGGCAGTGCCGGCAGATTTACAGTCTGCTCCCTTTGGCCACTCGGGAACCCCTCCAGGGTGTTTTATACTTAAAAGTTAGTTTCCCAACCTAGCTTTCAAGTTGTTCTCACGTTTAAAGGAAAAACATAAGAAAGAATATGGTGGAGGGGGACGGATTCGAACCATCGAAGGCAGTGCCGGCAGATTTACAGTCTGCTCCCTTTGGCCACTCGGGAACCCCTCCAGAGGATTTTTATACTTAGTAAGATGTTTTCCCAACTCATCTCCCAAGTGCGGAGCGAATCATAGCAAACTCGCTCAGGCTGTAAAGCGTTTTTCTTACGTTTTTACGTTGAATGCTGTCTTTTTGGGCAAAGATGGTAGAAAGTCAGCGTTTTGTTTGTCCTTTGAACAGAAGAGAGGCGCGCTTTTTACTTGAATTTACACTACTTGACGTTAAACACCGTATCTACTGATAAACTGTAAGCAGTTTAATGACATAAGTTTATTCGTTTAGAAGTCAATATCATGAGCATGAAAGCCACGTTATCGTTATCTGTTTTAACGCTTTCTATATTACTGAGTTCTCCATCGGTTTGCGCTGCGATGCGAGGAGGCTCAGCGGTTACTGTTGTGACTGAACAAGTAGAAACGCATGAGATCAATCAATCCTTAACTCTTATCGGCAAATTAAAGGCAGCGGAGTCTGTGGTTGTCGCATCGGAAGTCGCCGGCAAAGTGAATCAAATCGCTGTTAAAGCGAATCAAAATGTCCAGCAAGACCAGCTATTAATTAAGTTAGATGACGATAAGGCTCAAGCCGCTTTGATTGAGGCAAAGGCGTATCTAAAAGATGAACAGCGTAAGTTAAAAGAGTTCCAACGTTTGGTTAAGCGGAATGCGATTACTCAAACTGAAATCGATGCACAAAAAGCCAGTGTTGAAATAGCACAAGCGAGGCTAGATGCTGCTCAAGCCAATTTAGCTGATCTCCATATTACTGCTCCATTTTCTGGCACTGTTGGTTTTATCGATTTTAGCCGCGGCAAAATGGTCAGTGCGGGTACTGAACTTTTGACGTTGGATGATCTTTCCGTCATGGAACTGGATTTACAAGTACCGGAGCGCTATTTATCGATGCTTTCTATTGGTATGGAAGTCATCGCTAAAACCAGTGCATGGGGTAGCCAGACCTTTACTGGTCAAGTCACAGGTATTGATACGCGGATCAGTGCCGAAACACTGAATCTTCGCGTGCGTATTGAGTTTGATAACCCAGAAAATCAATTGAAGCCGGGCATGTTGATGAACGCTTCACTAGCATTTCCTGCTATTAAGGCGCCAATCATTCCTGTTCAAGCACTTGAATACTCCGGAACTAAACGTTTTGTATATGTAATTGATGAAAATAACAAAGCTACTCGTCAAGAAGTGTCGCTAGGTGCTCGTGTTGGCAACGAGGTGGTGATCGAATCTGGTGTTGAGATTGGTGACAAGATTGTGGTTCAAGGCATTGTTAACATGCGTGATGGTGTCGAAGTGAAAGAAATTGTCGCGCCACTAAAAGCGAACACCACGGATGTGACACGCAATGACAGTGAATCGGATGAGGAAGAAAACTAATGTTACTGTCCGACGTTTCAGTTAAACGCCCTGTCGCGGCGTTGGTTCTGAGCATGCTGTTGTGTGTGTTTGGCTTTGTGTCATTCACCAAATTAGCCGTTCGTGAAATGCCTGATATAGAAAGCCCAGTCGTTTCTATCAGTACGCGTTATGAGGGTGCATCGGCGACTATTATTGAAAGCCAAATTACCTCCGTTTTGGAAGACCAGCTTTCTGGGATCAGTGGAGTTGATGAAATTAGCTCCACTACTCGTAACAGCATGTCGCGTATCACGATCACGTTTGAGTTAGGTTACGATCTCAACACAGGTGTGAGCGACGTGCGTGATGCAGTGGCTCGTGCTCAGCGCTCGCTACCTGATGAAGCGGATGACCCTATTGTTTATAAGAACAATGGCTCGGGAGAGGCGTCGCTCTACATCAATCTCAGTTCTGCAGAGATGGACCGTACTCAATTAACCGATTATGCCGAACGTGTATTGATGGACCGCTTTAGCCTGATCTCTGGGGTTAGCTCCATTGATCTCTCCGGTGGTTTGTACAAGGTCATGTACGTGAAGCTTAAGCCAGAACTAATGGCTGGACGTTCAGTTACAGCTTCGGACATTACATCAGCTTTGCGAAGTGAGAACCTAGAAAGCCCAGGTGGTGAAGTTCGCAACGACTCAACGGTAATGTCCGTGCGTACGGCTCGTACTTATAACACGCCTGAAGATTTTCAATATCTTGTCATTAAACGCGCAAGCGACAATACACCTATCTATTTAAAAGATGTAGCAGATGTCTTCATTGGTGCAGAAAACGAAAACTCAACCTTCAAAAGCGATGGTGTAGTAAACATCAGTCTTGGTGTGGTACCGCAGTCAGACGCAAACCCGTTAGAGGTTGCGAAGCTGGTTAGGTCTGAAGTCGATAACATCCAGAAGTTCTTACCAGAAGGTACACGTCTTGCGATAGATTACGACGCGACAGTGTTTATCGAGCGTTCAATCGAAGAGGTGTACAGCACGCTATTTATCACGGGCGGCTTGGTGATTTTGGTATTGTACATTTTCATCGGCCAAGCTCGTGCAACCTTAATTCCTGCGGTTACGGTTCCTGTTTCTCTGATTTCTTCGTTCATTGCCGCGTACTACTTTGGGTTTTCTATCAACTTGATCACCTTGATGGCGTTGATATTATCGATTGGTTTGGTGGTGGATGACGCAATTGTGGTTGTGGAGAATATCTTCCACCATATTGAACGCGGTGAATCGCCATTACTCGCCGCATATAAAGGCACCAGAGAGGTTGGTTTTGCTGTTATAGCAACAACATTAGTGCTGGTGATGGTGTTCTTACCGATCTCCTTTATGGATGGCATGGTAGGTCTACTATTTACAGAGTTTTCTGTATTGCTGGCTATGTCTGTCATATTCTCCTCTTTGATTGCCCTGACGCTGACTCCTGTATTAGGTAGTCAGATTTTGAAGGCGAATGTAAAACCAAATCGATTCAATGAAGCGGTTGATCGCTTGTTTAGCAAGCTTGAGAGTGGCTATCGCGCATTATTGAAAGGCGCATTGAAAGTACGTTGGGCTGCTCCGCTGGTGATTCTAGCTTGTTTGGGCGGTAGCTATTTCTTGATGAATCAGGTACCGGCCCAGTTGACCCCACAAGAAGATCGCGGTGTGATATTTGCGTTTGTGCGCGGTGCAGATGCTACGTCATACAATCGTATGTCAGCCAATATGGATATTGTCGAAGACCGATTGATGCCATTACTAGGGCAAGGTTATCTGAAGTCATTCAGCATCCAAACGCCAGCGTTTGGTGGCCAGGCAGGAGACCAGACAGGCTTTGTGATCATGATTCTAGAAGATTGGAACGAACGTGATATCACGGCTCAGCAAGCCCTTAACAAAGTACGGAAAGAATTGGCAGGTATCCCAGATGTTCGAGTGTTCCCATTTATGCCAGGTTTCCAAGGTGGTTCGAGTGAGCCAGTTCAGTTCGTATTAGGCGGCTCTGATTACGATGAGCTCGTTGTTTGGGCTGAAATGCTAAAGAACAAAGCAGAAGAATCACCAATGATGGAAGGAGCAGAGATAGATTACTCGGAAAAAACGCCTGAGTTATTGGTTACAGTTGACCGACAGCGTGCCGCAGAGCTAGGAGTCAGTGTTAAAGACATTTCTGACACCCTAGAAATCATGCTCGGTGGTAAAAGCGAAACGACTTATGTTGAGCGTGGCGAAGAGTACGATGTGTATCTTCGCGGTGATGAAAATAGCTTTAATAATGCTGCAGATTTAAGTCAGATTTATCTGCGCACGAATAGCGGTCAGCTAGTGACGTTAGATGCGGTCACAAAAATTGAAGAAGTGGCGGCCTCTATTCGTCTTTCTCACTACAACAAACAGAAGTCCATCACTATTACTGCCAACCTGTCGGAAGGTTATACATTAGGAGATGCGCTGAATTACCTAGACCAGGAAGCCATCGACAACTTACCGGGTGACATTTCGGTGAGTTATTCGGGGGAGTCGAAAGACTTTAAAGAGAACCAAGCGAGTGTTGCTGTTGTGTTTGCATTGGCACTACTAGTGGCGTATCTCGTGTTGGCGGCTCAGTTTGAAAGCTTCGTAAACCCGTTAGTGGTCATGTTTACGGTGCCGATGGGTGTATTTGGTGGCTTCCTTGGTTTGGTTATTATGGGCCAAGGTATGAATATTTATAGCCAGATCGGCATGATCATGTTGATTGGTATGGTGACGAAAAACGGTATTTTGATCGTAGAATTTGCCAATCAGCTACGTGATCGTGGCGTTGGGTTTGAAAAAGCGATCATTGATGCAGCTGCGCGACGTCTACGTCCAATCTTGATGACTGCGTTTACCACACTTGCTGGCGCAATTCCGTTGATAGTATCGACAGGGGCGGGTTATGAGAGCCGTATTGCCGTGGGTACGGTTATCTTTTTCGGGATGGGGTTTGCGACATTGGTGACCTTGTTTGTTATCCCGGCAATGTACCGATTGATTTCGGCGAAAACACAAGCACCAGGTCATGTAGAAGCAGAGTTAAACAAAGCAATTAGCCATGATACGAAGGGCCGTATAGCGCACCCTTAAATCAAACGTTAAAACATAAAAGCCGAGGTAATAACCTCGGCTTCTCTTTATCGGTTTAAAGTTAGCTCGGAAGCGTTCGATTAGAAGCGTTTCCCTAGGCTGATTTGTACACCTTCGTAGCTGTCGTAAAAATCTTCAAAACCCATATCCGCGACATTATAAATGTACTCTGCGCGTAACCAGATATCTTTGCTCATATCCCAATGGACACCAGCACCGATGTTGAATAGCGCGCCTGAATCATCTGTGACTTTTTGTTCGTTTGGAACATACATTTCAGCTTGAGTGCCAAGCGCAGTTACGCGACCAAACAGTGACAGCGGCGTATCGCCTAAGTTATCACTTGTTACAACAGCAGACATACCTGCTTGGTAATAGTGAAGATCTAAGTTAGTTTTTAGAGCATCGTTCTTAAGTTCATTTTGTGAATAGCGCAGAACCCCTTCAAACGCGAGGTATTGGTTTATATGGTAACCCCAGCCAACTGTGATATGTGGTGTTGACCACTCATTGTCTCTATCCGAGCCGAAATACGGTGTATCAAAACCAACGTTACCAGTACCCAGATAAAAATAAGATTGATGAGCTTGTTCTTGAGCAGCTAAAGTTGGCACGCTAATGGTCAAGGCAGACAATAATAGAATGGCGTTTTTCATAACTAGACGATAACCTTGGTAAAAGACCGTTGTAATGATTTGTTTAAATGTTAATTTAATCAATAGGATGGATGGTAATTATCATATCAGCTTTTATCAAAGGTAGTGATTTTAGAATGGGAATTGTTGCGCTAAAGCATACTTCTTACTCATGACTACCGACTAACTAGATATGGTGACGAAAGCTAGCTAAATAAGAGAGAAGGAAAGGAAAGTGGCTGAATTCAAATACAAAAACTTGACTCAAGAAGAACAAGATAAGTTAGACGCGGCTACATTTCGCCGTTTATTGGCGCATTTAGATGCTAACAAAGACGTACAAAACATCGACCTGATGATCCTTGCGGGCTTCTGTCGCAACTGCTTTAGTAAATGGTATAAATCTGAGGCTGAAAATCTCGGTTTGGATTTAGATATTGATGACGCTCGCGAACGTGTTTACGGCATGACTTACGATGAATGGAAACAAAATCATCAACCAGCGGCAACGCCAGAACAATTGGCTGCGTTTGAAGCGCGCCAGAAAAAGTAAAACCCAGCGATAAAAACAGCCCACATGAAGTTGGGCTGTTTTTTAAAGTCCAGTTTGCACGTTAAGCGTTAGTTGAGCCGCAACAAGCTGGCTCAACGCAACCTTTTGCTTGAATGACTTCGAGTTGAGCTAAGTAAGGTTGAATATCGCCGATGTTCTCTTTTACCCATGTTAAGTCATAATACGTATCTAGGTAACGCTCTCCAGAATCACATAGAAGCGTCACGATAGAACCCTTCTCACCGCGTTGTTTCATCTCACAAGCCAATTGCAGCACACCGTAAAGATTGGTGCCTGTTGATGCGCCGACTTTACGCCCAATCAGCTGAGATACCCAATGGGCGGTTGCCACACTGGCTGCGTCTGGAATTTTGCGCATTTCATCAATGACACCAGCAATAAAACTTGGTTCGACACGTGGTCGCCCGATACCTTCAATTTTGCTGCCAGTATCGCCTTTCAATGAGTGATTTCCTGACTGGAAAGCATCGTAAAACACTGAGTTTTCAGGGTCTACCACGCAAAGCTTAGTGTCGTATTTTTGGTAACGAATAAAACGGCCAATGGTTGCTGATGTGCCGCCTGTTCCAGGACTCATCACTACCCAGCTAGGAATCGGGTGATCTTCTAACTCCATTTGGCTAAAGATAGAGTTCGCGATGTTGTTGTTACCGCGCCAGTCAGTAGCGCGTTCAGCATAAGTAAACTGGTCCATGTAGTGACCATTTAGTTCTTGAGCCAAGCGTCGAGACTCGTCATAAATCTGATCTGATCGTTCAACAAGGTGCGCTTTACCACCGTAAAATTCAATTTGTTCGATCTTTTTACGTGCAGTGGTTTTCGGCATGACGGCAATGAACGGTAAGCCAAGTAAACGCGCAAAATACGCTTCCGAAACGGCAGTGCTGCCTGAGGACGCCTCGATTACAGTGGTTTCAGGACCAATCCATCCATTACAAATCGCATAAAGAAACAACGAGCGTGCCAATCGGTGTTTCAGAGAGCCTGTTGGATGCGTGCTCTCATCTTTTAGGTAGATATCGATACCATCAAGAGAAGGCAGTTCAAGTTTAAATAAATGAGTATCAGCAGAACGTTGGAAGTCTGCTTCAATTTTACGCACTGCATTGTTGATCCAATTGTGGTCAGTACACATGGCGTCTCTCCTTGGGAAATCGATAGATAAGTATTAGATAGGGATAATTTATCTATAATTTTCGAGAAAAACTTTGCTATTGTTACTCTTAATAAAGATTTTTGTAGAAAAATTTTCTACATTTTATGGGTTTTATAGAAATGAGTTTAGATCGAATAGATAAGCAGCTGCTTGCTTTACTACAAACCGACAGCACCTTGTCATTAAATGACGTGGCTGAGCGAGTCAATCTTACTACAACACCATGCTGGAAGCGCTTGAAAAGGTTGGAAGAAGAGGGCTACATCGAAAAACGCGTGGCGTTGTTAAGTGCAGAAAAGCTCGAGCTATCTTTCATTGCATTTGTTCAGTTAAAAACGATTGATCATTCCGAAGGTTGGTATCACCATTTTGTTACAACTGTGAGTGACTTTCCTGAGGTAATGGAGTTTTATCGTATGGCTGGCGAGTATGACTACATGATGAAAGTACTAGTCAAAGATATGAAGTGTTTTGACGAATTCTATAAGCGGTTAGTTAATAGCGTAAAAGGGCTATCTAATGTGACTTCAACATTTGCTATGGAGTCCATTAAATACACAACAGAGTTACCAATCCTAAAATAACTCGCCCTATAAGAATTCTATCTAATGTTAATTCTACCTTTTAGTATTTTAAATGTTAAAAGGTAGTTTGATTATGCTTTTAAAACTATTTCCTACCAGATATTTTATAAATATAAACGATATTTATTCTCTCTTCTATTTTTCATTAACCATTTGTTTTTGCAGTCCATTAATCCTATACATCATAATGAAAGAAAAAATAACGCAATTTTTCCTCTTTATTTTTCATGTTTTATTTTATTGAATATTAATTTTTACTAAATTAATGGAAGAGCTTGATTTAAACGTTTGCTTTTTGTGTTTTCATGTAATTTGGTCGCTATTTTTGAGTATTTATTTTTAGGATTAATACAGTAGCAATTACTTAAGTAATAAAGTACTCAAAAATGGGGATAGTGATTAATAAAACATCGTATTATTATCGCCCCATCTTGTATGTAACAAAGTATTACTAAAAATGAACAGAAATTACTATTTGCTTTTTCTCGCAGCTTTACTCGCTGGCTGTGGCGGTGGGGGAGACTCTAAGCCGAACAATACGAAGACACCAACTACGATAACAAAGCAGAACCGTCCGCAATTAAAAGTGGAAGACACGGTATTGAAGTTTGAAGGAGTGGGAACGGTTACTGAAGCAAAACTGAGCAATGTACATGGGTCGGTATCTTACCAAGTCATTGACTCTAATCCGCCAAATGTCGTGAAAATTAATGATTCAGGAATACTACAAATTCTGCGCCCAGGAACGGCGACTATTCTTGCTACAGATAGTAGCTCTGCTTATGAATCTTCTGAAGCAAGATTTTCTGTCACTGTAGAGCGAGGCATCAATACTGAACTTTCAGTGAGTGATCTGAATTTCAATGCGATTGAGTCAGAAGGAAAAGCGTTGATCGTCCGTGGCCAAAAAGGCGAACTGAGTTATGAGGTAGAAAGTGGTCATAACTTGATTCGTGTTGATGAGAACGGTTCGGTATATTCATTAGGTTCAGTTGGTCAGGCATCGGTGCTGATTACTGATTCAGGTAACGACTTTTACTTGCCGAAACAAGTTCGCGCTACGGTTAAACTGCATGCAGTAGCTCCGGGGCAATTACAGTTCGCTTTGCTTGAAGACGAGTATCGAGAAGGTTTGACGTTAGAACCAGTGCGTCTAGATAAAGCTCAAACGCAACGTATTTCTTACAAAATTATAAATAGCGTACCAGACAGCAAGGTGGCCGAGTTGCTAGATCCTGAAACGGGTTTGCTTCTTGTTCATAATGTTGGTCGATTAACGGTTGAAGCGACTGCAACTTACAGCGACGCGTTTCTGGATAAACAGCAAACAGCGCAATTTTTTGTGGATATAAAACAAGGCAAGCGTCAAGAAATCAGCGCAGCGGATATCGTCACAACTTATGAGGAAGGTGGACGAATTTTCCCTAAGGTGACGAACGCCTACGGTGACTATGAGCTGAGAATCATTCGTGGTGAAGACGTTGTCGCTAAAACTGAAAATGGTGAAGCATTACTGATCAAAGGTGTTGGTGCTGCTGAAGTGGAAATTTACGAGCATGACATGCGTAATTATCCTGCAAGCAAAACTCGCTTTGATCTTGAAGTTAATCGCGCGCCTCATCCCGTTATAAAAGACATTGAAATGCCGCTTACCTATCAACCAAATCTTTCAATCCCTCTGGCGTTTAAAGGGCAAAAAGGTAACGTAAATCTAGTTAGCAGCTTACCTAATGGCTTACGAATGACTGACGGCAAGTTGGAGGTAGTGACTGCGGGTGAGTACGACCTTAAGTTTGAAGACGATGGTGGGGAGTTCTACCAACCTATTCAATTTAATGTCGTCATCAAAGTTGCAAAGGCTGAAGGCCAACCGATGGCAACACACGATTATGACGTTGTATACAGCAACAAATACAGTTTTGATCTTCACCGTGATTTTGGTTTGAGTGCTGACGAGCAAATTGAGATTGTAGATAACACCGCACCAGATGTTGTCGGTGGTTTTAGTGAAGGACGTCTCCATGTGTATAAAGCGGGTAAAGCGACGCTAACTGTGCGCAGAAAAGAGAGCGCGAATTATACTGTTGGTCCTGATCAAAAAGTCTACGTGACAATTTTGAGTGCGCCGAGCCGAATTGAAGTTCAATCCGATGTGGAAGAGATTTGGAAGGTTGGCCAAACATTTGTTGCGCCGAAAATCTCTGGTACGGTTGGGGAAGTTACGTACCGATTTGCAGACAACGCAGCAACAGATGTGGTTTCCTTAAACAGCCAAACGGGTGCCATGCAAATTCTTAACGCGGGTAGCACAAAAATTATTGTTTCGGATGCGGGGGACGACAAAGTGGATCCGGGTGAAAGTAGTTTCTCGGTCACGATTAAACAAGGCACAAACCCTGTATCGGTTACTTACCCAACGGTAGAATTCTCCGCTGGTAGTGTTATCTCACCAGTGATGAGTGGTGGGACTGCGAAGGCAAGTTACCGTCTTATTAACCAAAAAGACCCTGTGGTCGAGCTAGTTTCTCCTGATACAGGGCGTTTGAAAATCCTGCATGCAGGCACGTACCAATTAGAGGTTACCCTTACTGGGCGCAACTACAAAGCTAAAACAATCGTCGTAAATGGCACTATTAACAAAGCGAATCACCCTGGTTTAAGTGCTTCTACAATGAAGGTGGAATTTGAACCATTTAAAAAGGTTAAGCTAGACTTTGGTACACCAATAGGAAACCGCAGCTATCAAATATCTAGCTCAACAATTAAAGGAGTCGCTTCATTAGATGTTGATAAGGAAGAGCTGACGTTACTTGACCTCCCACCAGTAAAAAGACGTTGGATTTCTCTCGACGTTTCGGAAGGAGAATCTCGAGATTACAAAGCGTTGGAAAGTAAGAAAGTCCAGCTGTATCTAAGCTTTGCAGATGAAGGTGTTGCGGATCAATATACATTGCTTGAAACTGAACAAACAGTATTGTTTAGCACGCTAAATGCACGTGAGTTTTCTAACTTAGAAGAAAGTGAGTTTGGTTTGATGAACGTTCGTTCAGTGCGTGAGCCAACGGACGAAGAATTGAAATTATACGGCAAAGGTAAGATTGCACTACTTGCATTCAAGCCGGTGGGTAACGATGACCAAACTCTAATAAAAGGAGCGTGGGTACACTTAGCTCGATTTGATGGATGTGCATCAGAGCTGTTCGAAGATGATCTCAAGCCTTTTGAAGCAATTGACTATGATGACCCAGGGTACTGCACCAACGGCAGCACGATTCGTATGACTCGGTTCTTAATAATTGATGACTCGAAGATGGAAAAGGTAGAGTATGAGTTAGTAGCACCTGTGATTACTTACCGTCGTGGGGTTCGTGAATTTTTAGCAACGAATAAAGGTGGATTCTATGCCGACCCAAATGTCATTTACGGGAAAGGCGAATATGGTTACCCGAAATCACTTTACGAATGGTCGGTTATTAACATGAAGTATCAACCAAATTAATCATCGTTTGATACCCATTAAAAAAGGAGTGCGGAACAGCACTCCTTTTTTCGTCTGGCGAACACGAGCTATTTCGTGTAGCGCATCACCCCTTCTTGCACGGCGGTCGCCACTAAGTGACCTTGCTGGTTGTATATTTCGCCACGGACCAACCCACGAGTATTGCTCGCCGTTGGGCTCTCTATCGCATATAGAAGCCATTCATCCATCTTAAACGGACGATGGAACCAGATAGAGTGGTCAATGGTGGCCACTTGAAAGTTAGGCGTCATTAATGAGACTTCATGTGGATGCATTGCTGTCACAAGGAATCCCCAATCGGATGCGTAGGCCAGAAGGTACTGGTGAATTAGCTGATTCTCTGGCATTTCACCATTAGCACGAATCCAAAGGTACTGTTTGGGTTCTGCTTTTTTGGGCTTCAAAGGGTTGATAACCGTAACGGGGCGAGTTTCGATTGGCTTTTCCCCGCAAAATGTTTTGCGTAAGCGTTTGGGTAGAAATTCTGCAATATGGCTTGCGAGCTCACTCTCTGAGGCAAAGTTTTCTGGACCAGGGATATCTGGCATTTCTTTTTGATGATCAAACCCAGGTTGATCGCCATGGTAGGATGCGGTTAGGTAAAAAATAGGGCGTCCATTTTGAATTGCTTTTACGCGTCTAGTGCTAAAGCTACGGCCATCTCTCAGATTTTCTACGTCATAAATAATAGGTTTTTCTGGATCGCCAGGGTACAAAAAATAGCTATGGAAGGAGTGTACCGTGCGTGTTTCTTCAACGGTGTAGCGCGCAGCAGAAAGTGCTTGCCCAATTACTTGACCGCCATAAACTTGAGGCAAACCTAGGTTTTCACTTTGGCCACGAAACAAGCCTTCTTCTAATTTTTCGAGTTGTAGTAGGCTGAGCAATTCTCGTAGTGGTTTACTCATTGTGTCTCCTCACCGTTGTCTTTCATTCCAAGTTACCTCAACAGCCTCACTCTTGTGAAGTGGCATAGTTAAGAACTATTGAGTAACTTAGAAATAGTATTGTTCCAATTATGAAACAAAATCAATTGTTTGATAAATTCTAACTCAGTCAAACTATTGTCAAATAAAATGACAGGAAGCAGACAGTTTTATATTCCACACCTATAATTGCTTCGGTTTAATGCTCTTTTCGAGGAATATATGAAAAAAACACTACTACTTGTTACTTCTCTACTCTTTGGGGCTGCGTTAGTGGGTTGCCAAACTTCTCAAAATACAGAAATGGAATCTACAGAGGCGTCAATGAAGACGATTACAGGTACAGTGGCTTATCGCGAGCGGATTGCCTTGCCACCAAACGCAGTGGTTACTATTGCGTTAGAAGATGTGTCCTTGGCGGATGCGCCAGCAAAAGTGTTGGCGAAACAGACATTCGAAACAGAAGGTAAGCAAGTTCCTCTTTCTTTTGCGTTGAGTTACGACAGCAATGAAATCAAACCAAACCATCGTTACAGCGTTCGTGCTCGCATTGAGGTAGATGGAAAGCTGCGTTTTATCAGCGACACACATAACGGTGTTATTACAGATGAAGCACAAACTCACCAATTAGATATTCGTCTAGTTGGAACACGTTAATACGACGCACTGAGAACAAAAAATGGCAGCTTAAGGCTGCCATTTGTATTTTTTAAGTGAAGTTTTGCCAACTTCCGATACTTCAATCCCTTCTGCTTCTAATTTCTTTTTTTGTCGCTCTAAGTCTCTGCCTTTTAAAGATATTTTTCCTTGGCTATTTACCACTCTAAACCAGGGGAGTTTACTGCCTTCTGGTAAGTTGCCCAGTGCTTTACCAACATGTCTCGCATAGCCCGGATAACCGGCCATTTTGGCAATTTCCCCATAGGTGGAGACTTTTCCTTTTGGAATTTGGTGAATTACAGCAAAGATTTGCGCTAAAAATTGGTCCATACTCAAAAGTGTCTATTTTGGATTACTAAGGAATGGTAAACCATTGGACTTGTATATTGCTAACGGTTCTTAACCCTTGTGTTGCCAGCGACTCACTTTGAAGAATTACATTTTCTGTTCTTTAGTGTCGTTGGTTGATGAGCCTTAAACAGCATGAAGCAAACGCAAGCTAAGCTTGAATCTAGACCCTCTCAACGACTTTCAATCCCAGTTTTTGCCGTTGAGTTACCAAGTAGGTGGGGAAGCCAGGAGGCGCTATGATTTTATCGACACTTCAATTTTTCGTTACGACCTTACTCGCTGTTGTCTGCGTTCGGGCGATGAGTTTGAGCGAGGGTGACATTCCCGTTCTTGCACTTATGATCCCCGCGCTGTGGGTTCTGCCACAAGGTGGGTTCGCTGGCCTAGTATTACTGGGCGCGATGATGGCTTTTGGTGCGACACTCTCAATGCAGCCAATTGCTTTGTCGGTTGGTGTTTTGATCCTTTTCCCACTTTTAATGGTGGTGTTTTCTCGTAGAAGCTCTTTAGGCGTGTTGCTCACCGCTGGTCTTATTGTACTTACACTGCAAGTTGGTCTTATGGTCACACAGCAAGGCGGTAAGCTGGATGGGTCTGCTTGGGTTACAGTGGTTCAAACCATTGCGGTTATGGCGATGTGGTGGTCGGCTGCGCATTGGACGCCATCCAATAAACACAGCTGGTGGCCGTTGTTTTTGTTGCTCCCATTGTGGATTGCAGGCCTACCGTACGCCGTTCTTATGGCGTTAAGTTTGACGGGAATGTTAGCGTCAATGGAAGCACTTGCGAAGCTTCAACATACTATTCGTTGGAGCAAATTATTATGTTGGACATTGCCGACTGTGGGTTTTGCCGCTTTAGTCGTCAGCCCGACCACGGATGTGCCAAACCCTGTTTTCGTGGTTTGGATCTGTTTGTTAGGGACGGCTTGGATGACTGACTATATTTTACGTAGTAGCGATGAACAGGCTGAATTATGAGTTTTTAGTCAGGTAAAAAGTGACATGTGCGGCAGAGTATCGAATTGGTTGTGGAACAAAATGGAGATTAGTATATGTTCTTCATTTCATATTTACTACACTTCCAATAATAATAACCACAATATAAGTGGTTGATTTAAGATAAGTTTGTCATGACAACTTTTGCTCGAACACTGTTGCTTTTTGCATGTTGCCTCTTGAGTTTGAATGTAAAAGCCGAAGCCCCTTTAATTGCTCATTATAAAGTCGCGACTGAAGCGGATGATGTCGTCACTCGTGTTCTTTTCAATGCTGCTTCAAAGGAGTTTGGCTTTACCGTTCAATACGTAAACTACTCCAGCTTTGATGCCATTCTAAATTCAGTAGCGAATGGGGAAGCGGACTTTGCTGCGAATATCACTTACACACAAGAACGTGCTCAACGTTTTAGTTATTCCCGCCCAACAAATATCGAATATACCTACCTCTTTGGCTTAAAAGATTCGACGTTGAGTGATATTTCGCGTGTTGGCGTCCCCAAAGATACAGTTTACGCCCAATTACTTAAACAACACTACCCTGGTCTAGAACAGATCTCTTATCAAGGTCACGAACAAGCAGTAACACTGCTACGTTCAGGTGCTGTGGACGGCGTTGTCGATGCCATTAACCAGCTCAAGCCGATGCTGATGGAGGGGTTTGACGCCAAGATGCTCAATGATCAGATTTCGATAAAGCCCGTATCCATCATCAGTAAAAAAGATCATCATCTTGAGGAGTTGGACACGTTCGCTACGTTTATTCACGGGGAAGCGGTGCAAAAGCAGCTTCGCGAAGAAATTTCCCAGTATCAATTTGAATTAAGGCGAGCAGCGTTGCGTGATTCTATTCGTTTATTACCCCTTGATTTTAATGAACCAATACGGATTAAGCTCGAATCTATCTTTCCATATGTTGTATACAACGCAGATGGTAGTGTCGAAGGGATGACGGCTGATGTAGTCCTGAGAAGTTGTGAGATCTTGGCTTTAAACTGCTTGATCATTAGTGAGCCTGGTGAAAGCTGGGGTTCTATGTACCATGAGTTTATCCAAGGTAATTTCGAAATTTTGGCGCCGTTAACGGTCAGCCGTGAGCGGCGCGCATTTAGCTACTTTCCAAAGTCCCATTACGCGCCAGCATCGGTGATGGTCAAGCGTTTAGGTTACAAACCGAGCACATACTCTCATGTTTCACAGTTGATATCTGAGCAGATTGGCGTAGTTAAGGATGACTTTTTCGATCAAATGATGACGCAACTGTTACCGCTAAAAGAACTCAAACGTTATCGTACTCAACAAGAGCTCATTCAGGGGCTATTAAATGAAGAAGTCGATTACATTCCGATGGATACGGCGATGCTCAATCATTTTTTACGTCTCAGTGAATTGGTTCCGATAGAGCAGGATACCGCTATTGGTGAGTTTTATGAGTCACAACTCTCTGTTGGATTGGTCGCGAATGAAAAAGGAGCCATGCTTGCGCCTTTCTTCAGTCGAGCGATAGCGATGTTAGAAGTTGATAAGATCATTGCTCAGTACGATGTACGCCCAGATTGGCGTACCGCACTTGAATATGAGATTCGATTAGCGACGCAAACACAAGCTGTGTTTATCTTTGTGTTATTGTTTGCTATTTGTGTTTCGCTTTATCTTTACCGTCAATCTAACACTGACAACTTAACAGGGTTAAGGAATCGTCGTGCGTTGCAAGTAAAGTATCGAAAAGGAGTAAACAAAGATCTATCCATACTTTACTTAGACATTAATCATTTCAAACGAATCAATGACACTTATGGGCATCGCGCTGGGGACGAAGTTTTACAACTACTGGCACTAAAAATTCATTATGTCTGGTCGGGAAGATGTTATCGAATTGGAGGGGATGAGTTCATATTACTGGGTTATCCTACGCAAGCTGAGTTAACTAGAGCAATGAGAGAGCTCAGTAGAATCGATGTGAAAGGCAAATTATGTAGTGATTTGGAGTCTATAAGTATCTCTATTGGTTTCTCTGCAAAAAGGGAACGGCACATGAGCTTAGAGCAAGCGATGCATTTGGCTGATGAAGACATGTACATGAGTAAGCAGTCCTCACGGCACGACTCCTCTTATCGTGACTGTACGGTTTCATCATAAAGGAATGAATTGATCGAGTTTTGTCCAAACGGTAATGAAATGATGAAATTCAAGGTTTTTGCTCTTGCATTATGAGAGCTGATACTGAATAATCGCCCCATCGACTGAGGCAAGACCTCTCGAAAAGAATTATGGGGCTCTGGTCCTCTCGCAACAATAGCTCGTGAACTCGGTCAGGTCCGGAAGGAAGCAGCCGCAGCGTGTGACTTGTGTGCCGGGATGTGGCTGGGGTCCCACCCTTTGAAAGCCCTGCGTTATCGCAGGGCTTTTTTCGTTTTTGAGCCTTCTTTTATTTTGGCTACGCTTGGTGTTCAACGTCTTCTGATGATCAAGCTTCTTGAGGTTATTTAGGTATAATTTATAATCTCATCCGCTCGATACCGAACTTTCGTGAAGATTGTTTAGGGTACACTCGCCGAATAACCATTTTCACCTGGGATACTTTAATGATTTCAAAAAACCAATTAAAACTGCTTCGTGCTTTAGGTCAAAAGAAACAGCGTAAAGCGCATGGCTTATTCCTAGTTCAGGGTGAAAAGAACGTACTAGAGCTAGCAAGTAGTTCATTGAAGGTGAAGCAGGTTTTTGCAACAGCGGCATTTCTCGAACAAAATGCTGGTACGCTAAATCGTTTTGATTGTGTTGAAGCATCGCTTGATGAATTGACCAAAGCGAGCACGCTTGTGAGCAATAATGCGGCCATTGCTGTGGTTGAAATTCCGAGTGTAAAAGAGCCTCAAGCGAAAGGCTTGATGATTGCGCTAGATGGTGTATCCGACCCTGGTAATCTAGGTACGATTATTCGTGTTGCAGACTGGTATGGCATCAAGCACATTATTGCGAGTACAGATTGTGCTGATCCTTATAATCCTAAAACGATCAGTGCGACCATGGGCAGCTTTGGCCGCGTACAAGTGAGTTTGGTGGATTTGCCAAGTTACTTGGAACACGCCAAATTGCCAGTATATGGCGCGTTTTTGGAAGGAGAGAGCGTTCATAAAACGGATTTCGCTGCTGAAGGTATTTTGTTGATGGGCAGCGAATCTCATGGTGTGCGTGAAGCCGCAGCAAAATTCGTGACAGATAAGATCACGATTCCGGCGTTTGGCGGTGCCGAATCACTGAATGTCGCGATGGCGACTGGCATTATTTTAGACAACATGCGCCGCCAACATAGCTAACGCAACAATTACATAATAACAAAGCCAGTCAATTGACTGGCTTTGTTGTATTTTGCCTAGAAAAATCAGCCTGGCTGAATCTTGCGTTTAACGAAATACAGTGAATGTTGTTCGGTGAGTTAATTTTGTTTTAGTTCAATAGGCTGTGCCTATAAATAAAATTACTCCTTTCCATTTAGTAAAATCAGGAAATTAGGCGACACTTATCTAAAGGCCGCAATAAAATGCCCTTAAGGAGATAAGAATGCATTCATTAAAAGTAAAAGATTACATGACGTTGCAAGCGGTGACTTTCACGAAAGATATGTCACTTTCGGCAGCTTTAAACAAAGTAATGCAAAGTGTCACACTAGGTGGCCCTGTCATTGATGAAAATGAAAAAGTGGTTGGGTTTTTATCGGAGCAAGACTTATTAGATAAGTTGGTGAAAGCAAGTTATCACTGCCAAGATACACATACGGTACAAGAGTGTATGCATGATGATGTCTTATCTGTTTCTCCAGAAATGTCAGTAATTGAACTGGCTGACATGATGAAAGTTGGAAAGCCGAAAATGTATCCAGTGGTGGATGGCAAAGGTAAGTTGGTTGGTGTTATCACAAGAAGAGACGTGCTGCGTGCCATAGGAATGACATTAAATGAGTGTTTTAAGCATCCCGTTTAACCTCTCTGTTTAAACTTTACGGAATATTGCTTTTAAACTGGTTTGGAAAGACGCTTCGGCGTCTTTTTTATTTTCTATCGCCGAACTGTACAAATTTATCTTGACCTTGGAGCTTACTCTAAGGTTTATCCTTAGCAATAGGTAAATCACCGATACCAATAAGGAAAAAATTATGTGTACAAAACATCAAGGTTGCCAATCTAGCAAAATCAAAACTGCGGTGCCGCTTGGTGCAAGCGAGTCATGCTGTGCGCCAGTAAAATCTTCGCTCAATATCTCTCAGGCCAGTGTTGATGTTTCTGAAAGCTCTTGCTGTAGTGGAGGAGGCTGCAGCGTTGACACAGGCGAGGAAGACGATCCCACAAGGGAGAGTAATTCCTCCGTTCGGAACGCTTGGCTTGTGTCAGGTATGGATTGCCCATCTTGTGCGCAAAAGCTTGAGAAAGCCATTACGTCTTTACAAGGCGTCAGCCAAGCCAAGGTTTTGTTTGCAACAGAAAAACTGGTCGTCGATTTTGATGGTCTAGAGCTGATAGCTACGATAGAGCAGACAGCCCAAAAAACGGGTTTCCCGCTCTTTTCACTTGATGCTCCAAAACCAAGCACTACAAAGAAAGGCTGGCTTGGCGTCATAAGAGACAACATCCAAATTCTCTCGATTGCTGGTGCAATGGCTACTGCGGCAGTAATTTCTAAGATCGACCCTCAAATAAGCGCTTGGTTATTCACTTTGACGTGTTTACTTGGTTTATACCCAATCGCGCTCAAAGCATTTAAGTTGGCGCGTAGCGGTACGCCTTTTGCGATTGAAACGTTAATGAGTGTAGCGGCGCTCGGCGCTTTATATTTAGGTGAAACCGCCGAAGCCGCAATGGTGTTATTGCTTTTCCTTATTGGTGAAAAGTTAGAAGCATATGCATCATCTCGCGCGCGAAGCGGTGTCCAGGCGTTAATGGACTTAGTCCCAGAAAATTCAATTTTAATTATTGATGGTGAACGCAAAGAAGTACCAGCTGCGCAGCTTAAACCAGGGGATATCATAGAAGTCGCACCCGGAGGTCGTTTGCCTGCCGACGGTGTTTTGCAAGATGCGCTTGCGAGTTTTGACGAAAGTGCGTTAACGGGAGAATCTGTTCCCGTTGAACATCAAACCGGTGGCAAAGTGATGGCCGGGGCTGTGGTTGTCGATAAAGTGGTTCGTTTACAGGTGACTTCCCGTCAGGGCGAGAATGCGATAGATCGAATTCTTCATTTGATTGAAGAAGCAGAATCCCGTAAGGCACCATTAGAACGCTTTCTTGATAAATTTAGCCGTTGGTATACGCCACTAATGATGTTGGTGTCTCTGATGGTTATCGTTACGCCGCCATTACTATTTGCCCAACCGTGGGAAACGTGGATCTATCGAGGACTCGCCCTGCTGTTGATTGCTTGTCCATGTGCATTAGTCATTTCAACGCCTGCGGCGATCACTTCTGGCTTGGCGGCAGCGGCTAAGCGGGGCGCATTGATCAAAGGTGGAGCGGCGCTTGAGTTGCTTGGCAAGGTTGAGTCTGTCGCATTTGATAAAACTGGGACACTGACGCAAGGTAAACCAGAAGTGACCGACGTCTTTGCTTTTGATATGGATGAAGACAAGTTACTTAGCCTAACTGCGTCAATCGAGGTTGGTTCAAGTCATCCTCTAGCGGTTTCTTTAGTTACCAAAGTGCAAGAGCAGGGGCTTACTATTCCTGAAGCGTTGGATAAAACCGCGCAAGTAGGCTCTGGTGTCACTGGTTACGTCGATGGAAAAATGGTCCAAGTGGTCACGCCTTCAAAGGCAGACTTTCCACTTTCTCAAGAAGCCAAAGAGCAAGTGGTTACGTTGGAACAACAAGGTAAAACGGTTGTCATTGTTCGTTACGATGACGAGGTCATTGGCGTGATCGCATGGCAAGATACATTGCGCTCAGATGCCCAGCAAGCCATCGCAATGTTGAAGGAACTTGGGGTCACGTCGGTGATGCTAACGGGTGACAACCCGAGAAGTGCAGAAGCAATGGCAAATAGAATAGGCTTGGATTATAAAGCGAGTTTGTTACCTGCAGACAAGGTGCATTACGTCGAGAAACTATCACAACAACATACCGTTGCGATGGTGGGAGACGGTATCAATGATGCTCCAGCCATGAAAGCTTCGAGCATTGGTATTGCGATGGGAGGCGGTACGGATGTTGCGCTCGAGACTGCTGATGCGGCGTTAACACACAACCGGTTGATTGAGCTACCTGCCATGATAGAACTGTCGCGTGCGACGCTAAGTAACATTCGTCAGAATGTCGCGTTAGCGCTAGGTTTGAAAAGTGTATTCTTAGTGACAAGTTTACTTGGGGTTACTGGGTTGTGGGTTGCAGTATTAGCTGACAGTGGTGCAACAGCACTGGTGACATTGAATGCGTTGAGATTACTTCGTTTTGAGTCCAAGCAGATTAAATAACTGACCTAACCATTGATCCCACTCATTAATAGCCCGAGGCATTCGTGTATCGGGCTTTTTTTAACCGTATTAACCTGATGCGATCAGACGTTTTTCTTGTCCTTGAAATCACGCATTGCTATGCAACAAAATGATCTAACGCCCCTTAAAGTGTGATCAATACCAGTTTTGTTTGAAATTTCATTTTCATTACATTTTGTCATTGTGATTGTGATCACTCTATGTTGGTGAAAGGTTCGCTACAGTGCATCTGTACCCAATAACTGATTAATGAGCTTATTGTTCATAAAATAAGCCACAATAAGGAGCGACTTATGTCTCAAGCTGTATTCCATTTAGGTGTTACTGAAGCTGATCTTAATGGTGCGACTCTAGCGATCATTCCTGGTGACCCAGCGCGTGTTCAAAAAATCGCAGAACAAATGGAAAATCCAGTATTTCTAGCAAGCCATCGTGAATACACGCTATACCGTGCAGAGCTAGACGGTAAACCTGTTGTGGTTTGTTCTACAGGTATTGGTGGTCCTTCTACCTCTATCGCAGTTGAGGAATTGGCACAGCTTGGTGTTCGCACTTTCCTACGTGTTGGTACAACGGGTGCAATTCAACCGCATGTAAACGTGGGTGACATGATCGTAACGACGGGGTCAGTTCGTCTTGACGGTGCGAGCCTACACTTTGCTCCTATGGAATTCCCAGCAGTTGCTGACTTTGAAGTAGCAACCGCAATGAAAGCAGCGGTAGAAGAGTCTGGCGCTACAGTTCACATGGGTGTGACTGCATCAAGCGACACGTTCTACCCTGGTCAAGAACGTTACGATACGTTCTCTGGTCGTGTTGTTAAGCGTTTCCAAGGCTCTATGCAAGAATGGCAAGACATGGGCGTACTTAACTTCGAGATGGAGTCTGCAACACTGCTAACAATGTGTGCGAGCTCTGGTTTAAAAGCGGGTTGTGTGGCAGGTGTTATCATCAACCGTACACAAAAAGAGATTCCAGATCATTCAACTCTGAAAGAAACGGAAGCGCGTTCAATTAAAGTGGTTGTAGAAGCAGCGCGTAAAATGCTTTAAGCCTCTATAGTTGGCATTTAAACAAACAGAAAAAACCAGAGGCTAACCTCTGGTTTTTTTCTACTTATAGAAATGCGTACAGCTAAAATTTAGGTATAAAAAAAGCAGCATTAATGCTGCTTTTTATCGTTGTGAATTTTAGCTTTTCTTAATGGCACTATATCTCGTCTGAACCGCCCGCGTCTTTAAACCAAGCAGTTAAGTGCGTTCTTAAATCTTTAAGCTCATCAGGGCCAATCAGGGCTAGCCCTAAGTCTTCAGCACGAGTAATGTCATTGTGACGAAGAGGACGGAAGCTCACCAACATTGCGCGCGCTTGTAAGCCACCTAATAGATCGCGAAGCGACTCTAACTTATATAAAGTATCGTCGCCGTCATCTCTCATGCCTTTGGTTTTGCACTCGATGATGTGCAGCTTGTTGTTTACAACTGTTGCGACATCTAACTCATTGCGTACTTCACTTTCACCAAGTTTGCGATAAACCTGAACATTTAACGATCGATCTTGGATCGTCGGCATGGTGTCTTGGATTTGCTTCACGGTGCTGTGAACCAAAGTTTCTAACCACTCACCATTTGAAAAGCGTCGAGCATCTTCATCTGCAAACGTTAAAACGCCATTCTCATAGGTGGCGATTTCTGCTTCTACTAAATCTGAAAGCAACATGTTGAGCTCACGGTAGCCCTGCTGTTTTTCGGAGAGCTCGACATCAAGCTTTTGTTCTTTGCGGCATGTGGTTGCAAGGTAGTTAAGTGTTGCTAGACCTGGCCCAAGCTCAAGCGCATTTGAGGCCCATCGTTCACCAAGTTCATACAATTTTTTATCAAGAAGAGGTGGTAAATCAACGTGGTGAAATTCGCCGCGTGCACCAAAGATAGTGAGGTAATCTGCAATCGTAATGTGATCTTCTACTTGGGTATCTTCTTTGCCATCAGGGTATAACCAACAAAGCTTATCGCTACTAGGCTCAACCACAAAAATTGGCCAGCGATAGGTACGGAAAACTTCGTACACCGACAACAAGCGATGACGAAGACCACAGCTCGCGTTCAATTTTACATCTTCGCCGCGTTCATGGAGATCTTTTGCCAGTTTTTGAATTGCTTGTTTGATCAGAGATGTATTAACAGCGGATGGAATTTCAAAAAATTCAGAAGTAATTTCTCGTTGATCTAAAACGGCACTCAGTCGGTCAAATATATCTAACTGGCTCTTGTCTCCGATGAAGACGATATGTGTGCTTAGCGTACGATTATCTAATAGAGGAGTGACCAATCTCACTGGGTCTTGGTCGATAATACCAACATGAACAGCCATAGATTTTCCTTTTTATGAGGCCGCTCGAAAAGAGTTGTGCAAGGGGATGAGCTGGCCTTATTAATCATATGTAGACATGGCCGACAAAAAACAAGGGCGACTTAACAAAAAGTCGCCCTTATACAGTTGATTGCACTAATTAATACTCTTAATTATAAAGTATTTATAACTTAAAGCGGTGGACCAATTCATTTTGCTGATGAGCCAAGTGGGTCAGTGATTCACTGGTTTGTGCGATACTCGACATGGCTTGGAAACTTTCATCGGCGATGCTGTTGATATCTTCAATACTGCGAGCAATGTCTGTTGATGTTTCACTTTGCTCTGCTGCTGCTTGTGAAATGTGCGTACTCATTTGGCTGATCTCAATGATTAGCGCCTGGATCTCTTCCATTGAGCTGTTCGCTTTTGACGCTTGCTCAACCGACATCTCCATATCGCTCATACAGCTTTGTATGACTTGGTTCGCCGATTGCGATCTAGATTGCAGATTACTGATCATGGATTCAATTTCAGTGGTTGATTGAGTCGTTCTTGATGCGAGTACTCGTACTTCATCTGCCACTACCGCGAAGCCGCGACCTTGTTCACCAGCGCGAGCCGCTTCAATTGCCGCGTTCAATGCCAGTAGGTTGGTTTGCTCCGCAATGTTGCGGATCACATCAAGGATAGACCCAATTTGACCACTCATTTTTTGTAGCTCAGAAACTGCGGAGACCGATTCGTTCAAACGTGTTTCTAGTTGATTAATGGTTGAGATGTTACTGCTCATAACATTTCTGCCTTCTTCAGAGGCAGATTCGACGCGTTGCACCATTTCTAGCGAGCCTTGCGCACTTTGCGCGACTTCCTGCACTGAATGAGACATTTCTGTCATCGCGGTAGCGACGTTTGCCGTTTGTTCGCGTTGAGAGCTCAATTTAATTTGTGCTTGCGAAGAGGTGCGTTCGTTGGTTGTCGCGGTTGACGATAGGTTTTCTGACGCTTCGTTGAGTTTCACCAAGATCTCGTGAAGGTTGTCGGCGAGTGAGTTAATGTGTCCACTCACACGGCTGAATTCGTTGTTATAGCGAATGTCGATACGCTGTGTCATATCTCCTTCAGTCAGGCTTTCTAACACTTTTAGAATACGAGTCAACGGTTCGCGAACGCTTTGTGCGATGTGGTAGCCAATCGCTGTCGCGAGTAAAACGACAATAACGCCAATGATGATGGCTTTCGTTACACCTGCCGAATATATGTCACCAGCATCTGCCAATGATTCATTGAGCTTATCTGTTGCGGTTGTCGTGAATTGCTCAAGAATCGCCATGGTTGAATCCACTTTATTTGCTAGGTTGGCGATATTGTTATACAAAGCGGCGCGAGCATTGAGGTAATTATTATGTTGGTCTAGCACACCGCCACGCATACCAACGTCACGAGTAAATTGCTCTACAGATTCGCCAAAAGCTTTTTCTAGCTCAGGAAGCTGAGTCACCAACCCGCGGAATGCGTAATTCAAGTGCGTTACTGCTTTGCGGTTTTTAGCTACGGCTTGCGTAACAAACTCAGGGTTGGAACTGGCGAGGGCATCAGAGGTAATTACTTCGGCATCTTTTAACTTGATAAAGTAGCTCTTTGCCATGACTTTGACAGAAATGCTGGTTTGATCTGCCACATATTCTTTAAGACCAACCGAAAGTTCGGTATTCAGTTTTTGGAAGCGGCGTGAGGATTTTTGCACTTCTTCTTGAGCCGCAAACATTGCTTCGTAGTTGTCCATGGCCTCTAGAGCTTCTGTAAAATAGCTCTGCTCTAACGTTTTTAACTGTGAAAACGGTTCGGCAAGAGAAGGGTAGATTTGGCTTGCGGTTTTCAGTTGAGCCAATGTGGATTCGAAGCGCTGTTGAGATCTAGCAAATTCCTGACGCATTTCATCCATGCGTTGTTTATTCTCTGTCGTCAGGAAGTCTTTAAATGATTTGTCGGCAGAAAGCAGCTCAACACTGGTTTGATTAGA
Source organism: Vibrio sp. 397 (assembly GCF_033339395.1). Classification (NCBI taxonomy): domain Bacteria; kingdom Pseudomonadati; phylum Pseudomonadota; class Gammaproteobacteria; order Vibrionales; family Vibrionaceae; genus Vibrio; species Vibrio sp. 397. Next base: position 24,993 of record NZ_JAWOUN010000018.1, read on the forward strand.
TAACGATACCAACGGTAGGGATGATTTAGAAACCGTGCCAAATTTTCCGTGAATATCACTCATTCCTCCCATCATAATGGCAATTGTGACGGCAAATAGGATGATGATCAGTGCAAAGCCGGCATACATCCTTTTAATAACTGAACCTCGCATAAGTGAGCTTCCTCTCCCAAAAATAGACAAGCTACCCAAGTATTTTTGAATTTACTTGGGTATAAAAATAATAATTGTCTTAAAAAAGTAACAAAATTCATTGGATTGTATTCAGTTTGTGATGCGCATTTTATGACGCACACGACAAAAAAAGCTTCGTTAATTAGCATTTGATTAATAATGTTAAGTGAACACTGTTTTTATTGAGCTCCGCTTTTGGTTGGCGCATACTAATTGGGGTCTAATTACGTTTATAAAATGGAGTCCTCATGGCGGAAGAAACGATCTTTAGTAAAATTATTCGCAAGGAAATCCCTGCCGATATCCTTTATCAAGATGATTTGGTGACTGCGTTTCGCGACATTAACCCTCGCACACCAAGCCATATTCTCATTATTCCGAATAAACTGATCCCAACAACGAATGATGTAGAAGCTGAAGATGAAGCAATGATGGGGCGTTTGTTCACTGTTGCTAGAAAGTTGGCGAAAGAAGAAGGTATTGCTGAAGACGGCTATCGCCTGATCGTTAATTGTAATCCACATGGTGGCCAAGAGGTTTACCATATTCACATGCACCTACTAGGCGGCCGCCCTCTAGGTCCAATGGTATTGAGCTAAGCTTTTAAAAGTGGGTGGCTATTCACCCACTTCTTTTTCCTGTCGAATGACACATTTGTGGAGATAAATGTGAAACTAGGTGTAAAGCTGTTAGGGCTGATGAGCTGGGCTTTAATGGCCTCTGGCTGCGCGAATTTATCTGCGGGCAATCTGTTTAGTCATTACAGCAACCAGAATCAAGAAGTTTATCAAGCCGTTGTTGCAGGGGAATATGCCAAAGCAAAACAACTTCAATCAAGTGAAGTGGGTGGCGAGATACTTGGCAATTTTGAAAAAGGTCGCATCTCTTTTCTTGCTGAAGATTACCCAACAAGTTTGAATGCGCTAGAAAGCAGCGATCGTGCCGTACGTGTTCAACAAGATCGAGCGACGATATCTGTGTCAGACACGGCAACGAGCGTCGGCTCTCTCGCAGTGAACGACAATCTCCAAGATTATCATCCCGCCGATTACGAACTTGGCTTTTTGCACCTGTATCTAGGACTAAATTACTTACAGAAAAACGATTTAGAAGGAGCACTAGTTGAAGTGCGTCGAGCTAATCAAGTTCAGGAAGCGGCAAGAAATGCGCGTGAAAAAGAGCTAAAAGCAGCAGAGAAAGACCTTAACAAGCAAGGCATGTCTGCCAATTTAGGCAGTGTATTAGCGAACTACCCTGATGCTGGTAAAAAACTAAGCGCGGTACAAAATGGTTATCTGTTCTATCTTTCTGGCTTGTTATATGAAGCGTCGCGAGACTTAAACAGTGCTTATGTTGATTACCGACGAGCACTCGCTGTAATGCCAGACAACAAGCAAGTTGTAGAAAGCACCTTATACGCTGCTAAGAAGTTAGGCATGCGTGAAGACTTGCGCATGCTAGAGAAGCGGTATGGCAAAGCACCTTCTGGATTAACTCAGTCACAAGGGCGAGTCATCGTTATTGATGAGCAGGGTGTTGTTGAGGCGATGAAAGGGTGGCGTATTGATTTACCGATTTACGACAGTCGCGATAATGGCGCGATTTATTCGTTGGCGCTTCCTTATTATCAGAACCGAGGTGCTCAACGTTTTAGCGATGTTGTTTTAAATGGTCAGGTATTGCCTTCCAGTACGCTGACTGATGTTAATGCGATGGCGCAAAACGATCTTAATGAACGTCTTACTACAATAGTGATCCGTCAAGCTCTTCGTGTTTGGGCAAAAGATCGAATCCGAAAAGAGGCGGCGAAAAAAGGCGATGATGTGGGCAACATACTTTTCAATGTATGGAACACATTGACCGAACAGCCAGATACAAGAAGTTGGCAAACATTGCCAGCGCAAGTGAAAACGGCTTCAAAAATCGTGAAACCGGGAACACAAAGTTTAAACTTGGGTGATCAAACCTATCAGTTTGAAGTGCCTGCACAGCAGACTACATTGGTATGGGTATCTCGTCAGGGAGCACACTCAACCGTGTGGCATAAACAGCTAGGGAGACTGTAATGAAAGCATGGCTTGTTTGTTTAGCAATGGCTATTGGTTTAGTTGGATGCGCCGAAAACACGGCTGGTATTCGAATTGATGGCCAAACGCAAAAAGTATTCTTTAATGATAACGTTTTAGGTAGTCGCTTATTAGTTGACAACATCACCACCACTTACGTTGATGATCGCCCACGAGGAGTCGTGCAGTTGAGTAGCAATTACAAAGGTGATCAGCACATTCTTTACCGATTTTATTGGTATGACAACAATGGTTTAGAAGTGAATACCAAACCTGGTCCGTGGCGAAAAATGATTGTGCGAGGATTTGAGCAAGTCACGTTATCTGAAGTTACTGTGAATCCAAATGGCACAAAATTCCGTGTGCAAATTAGAGAAGCACAAGACGATTAATCTTAACGGCTCTGCCGAAGCTGCCGCGCTAACGATGCGCTGGTATTGAAAAACTAAGGAACTCTCATGAAAAAAAGTATTATTGCTCTTTTAGGTCTTGCCGTCATTTTAGGTGGCTGTTCTAACAAAGTCTCTTACGGCGATGCGCAAGCAACAGAAACCACGACTATCGATTTTGGCTCAACAGATTTACAAAAAATCGCGGCTGAAATGGTGGATAGCATGATGATGTCGGGCTCTGTAGCAGCAATTACTCGTGACCAACGTCCTATCGTTTTTGTTGAGCGAATTAAGAACAAAACCAGTGAACATATTGACACTGAATCCATTACTGACACGATCTCTACTAAGATGTTGAACTCAGGTAAGTTCCGCTTTGTTGATATGGATCGTGTTGAGTCTGTGCGTGAACAACTTAACTTCCAAAACACGGATGAGCTTGTTAACCAAAGCACAGCGATCCAATTTGGTAAAATGGTTGGTGCTCAATACATGCTTTACGGCAACCTATCTAGCATTGTGAAAAATGCAGGTAGCGATAAAGATGTATACTACAAGATGACCATGCGCCTAATGGACCTAGAAACAGGTTTGATTGAGTGGGCGGATGAAACTGAAATTCGTAAAGCGCAATCTAAGAGCCTATTCGGTCTTTAATCGAACAGGGTGGAGAAGTCATCAATGGCATGGTTTTCTTGGCAACAAGCAAAACAGTTAGATCCGAGTCTTAATGCTCTCGATGGCTTCTTTACGGAGCCTCCGGTAAAAGTACAAACTGTTACCGGGGGGCTAACCAACCGCTGTTGGCGGTTGGAATCTTCTCAAGGCCTTGCATACATCTGGCGACCGACCAGTCATGTCTGCAAGGCTTTTTCAATTTCTCGTCACAGTGAATATCAAGTGCTGAATGCAGTCTCTTCATTGGAAATTGGCCCCAAGCCAGTTTTTATTCATGAGCAAGGGTTGCTGGTGGAATGGATAGAAGGAGAGGCACTGACGGAGTCAGGCTTAGCACTAAGCGATTTATTATCCATTGCGGCGAAGATTCATCAATATCCGATAAGCGCAATTCCTTTGGTTCCATTTTCATATATTTCTCGCATCGATCATTATTGGCTTGAGCTTGATGGTCAGTATGTGGGTACGGAGTTTGAGGCTTTGTACATGAAGTGGCGCACGGAACCGAACGTTGCACCTGTTCCGCTTGCCCTATGTCACTTCGATCTGGGGTGTTACAACCTAGTGCGAGGGGAGAGTGGGGTGAAAGTCATTGATTGGGAGTATGCCGGGATTGCTGACCCTAGGCTAGATTTGACCTTAACTATTCAGGTCGCGAATGCGCCTGTGGAAGAAGCGGTAAAGCAGTATTGCCAAATTCGAGGTATCGAAGATGTGTCTCTTTGGCTGAGAGGTGTACACGCTTGGCAACCAAGAACCTTGGTGATGGCGATGCTCTGGTATCTACTTGCCTATAAATTGTGGGGAACTGAACAATACTTAAACAGTGCGTATGAGTTGAAAGGCTCATTGTGTATGGAAGATCACTGTTTTGAGAACTCGTGATATTTTCCCCTTTAACAGTAAGGAAATAGTGGTAGTTTTAATAAAAGTACCAGATACACACAGGGAGAGGTACACATGATTATTTACTTACACGGCTTTGACAGTACAAGCCCGGGTAACCACGAAAAAGTTCTTCAACTGCAATTTATCGACGACGACGTTCGTTTTATCAATTACAGCACCCTTCACCCAAAGCACGACATGCAACACTTGTTAAAAGAAGTGTCTAAAGTTATCGATCAATCTGATGACCCAAACCCGTTAATCTGCGGGGTTGGTTTAGGTGGTTACTGGTCTGAGCGAATTGGTTTTCTATGCGGTATCAAGCAAGTGATGTTCAACCCGAACTTGCACCCAGAAAAAACGATGGCTGGTCGAATCGATCGTCCAGAAGAGTACGAAGATATCGCAACAAAATGTGTTGATCAGTTCCGAGCGAAAAATCAAGCTCACTGCTTAGTGATTCTCTCTAAAGATGATGAAGTGCATGACAATTCGAAAACGGCAGCTGAGCTAGAAAAACACTATCAAATCATTTGGGATGAAACTCAGTCTCATAAGTTCAAAAAAATCTCTCATCATTTACAAGCGATAAAGGCATTTAAAAATACTTATTAATGTTGAGTGTAGACAGTAAAGCGGCGTTTTTATCGGCTGCTTTGCTGCGATTCCTTCTCTTGAGTATGCCGAGCCACTGTCTCTTTGAAAGGCACATTTTCTTGGTTTAACGCTTTGAATATTGTGTTCTCCTTACCGTTTTCTTACTTCCCTCCTATGTAGCACGAACACCTTGTTGTAGAGTAGTCGAAAAGTAGTCAATCCGTACTCGTTACACGGATTTTGGTTGCCTTCAAAGTTGGTCTCTATATAATGAACCGGACTAAAATAATTTGATAAATATCAAAAAAAATTGAGAGCGAGTAATAAACTTGCCCAAAAAATTCTGGCGTCGTATGCGTACCAGATAAACATGCCAAACCCTGACAAGTCATTGATAGATAAAGAATCAAGGTGAGTGGCAGTTTTTTAATCCAAGTAATTGAGACACCTCTAAGAACCAAGAATTCATCGGTTGGATGGATGCCACAAATGTTTGTGAGTCATGCATCGAGCTGAACCCCATATATTCATTTTTGTAGAGGAAAATCATTGTGACACGCATTATCGTTGTAGGCGGCGGTGCAGGTGGTCTTGAGTTGGCAACTAAGCTTGGTCGAACTCTAGGTCGCAAAAACCGTGCGCAAATTACGCTAGTCGATCGAAAAGCGAGCCACTTGTGGAAGCCATTATTGCATGAGGTTGCTACAGGTTCTTTGGACGAAGGAGTAGATGCACTGAGCTATCGAGCTCATGCAAAAAACCACAGCTTCGACTTCCAAATGGGTAGCCTTCAAGACATCGACCGTGAACGTAAAGTGATCATCTTAAGTGAGCTTAAAGACGAGCACGGTGAACTTCTTATGCCAAGCCGTGAGCTAGAATACGACATTCTAGTGATGGCGATTGGCTCGACATCAAACGACTTCAACACGCCTGGCGTTCGTGAAAACTGTATTTTCCTAGACAGCCCTGAGCAAGCACACCGTTTCCGTACAGAAATGAACAACGAGTTCCTAAAGCTGCACGCGAAAAACGGTAACGGTACGGTCGATATTGCGATTGTTGGTGCTGGTGCAACTGGCGTTGAACTATCAGCTGAGTTACATAATGCTGTTAAAGAGCTGCGCACTTATGGCTTCGGTGATCTTGATTCTAGCAAGTTGAACGTCAATCTGATTGAAGCAGGTGAGCGTATTTTACCAGCGTTACCTCCACGTATTTCTTCTGCTGCTCATCAAGAGTTGGTGAAGTTGGGCGTAAACGTGCGCACCGCCACTATGGTGACTAAAGCTGAAAAAGATGGCCTTACTACAAAAGATGGTGAGAAGATCCCAGCTCAAATCATGGTTTGGGCTGCGGGTATCAAAGCTCCAGACTTTATTAAAGATATCGCTGGCTTAGAAACGAACCGTATCAATCAGCTTGTAGTGAAAAACACACTACAGACAACACGAGATGATGACATCTTTGTTATTGGTGACTTAGCACAATGCACCCAGTCTGACGGTTCGTTCGTGCCGCCACGCGCTCAAGCTGCACACCAAATGGCAAGCCAGGCATTTAGTAACATCGTCGCGAAGATCAACGGGCGCGAGTTGAAAGATTACGTATATAAAGATCACGGTTCATTAGTGTCTCTAAGTCGCTTTTCAACCGTTGGTAGTCTGATGGGGAACCTAACTAAAGGGTCGATGATGGTAGAAGGCCGTATTGCTCGTGTCGTTTACATCTCGTTGTATCGCATGCACCTAATGGCGTTGCACGGTGTATTCAAAACCGGTCTGATGATGCTCGTCGGTCGCATTAATCGCGTGCTGCGTCCAAACCTTAAGCTGCACTAAGGTTTTAAATCCACTCTATGTGGATGTACTGTATCTTAAAAAATGCAGAAGCCACCGCAAGTCGGTGGCTTTTTGTTTATGTTAGATCTGTCGGTAAAAGTGAGTACACAACGCCATCTTTAGGCTTACCATGAAAAATAAACCGGTTTCTGGCGATGGCTTCTTTTTGTGCACCGACGGACTCAATTAAGGCTTGGCTAGCTTCGTTGTCGGGGTCACAAACAATCTCTAGTCGAGTTAAACTTAGCTTTGCGAAGCAGAATTCTGCTAAGGCTTTAACGGCTTCTTGGGCATAGCCTTGCCGTTGATAGCGGTCGGCAACCCAGTAACCAATACTCGCCATATTAAACGTATGATATAACTCATTAACCGCTGCCATTCCAACCAAAGTGTTACTTTGCCGCTCATAGATACCGAAACCAAAAGCCTCAGTTTTGACCCAGTTAAGACGGGTTGCCAACAGAAAGTCCTGCGCGGTTTTCAATGTGACGTTTTTATCACACCAGTCAAGCCATTGGTGCAGCGAAGGGGATTCTGCAAGTAATCGTTGTAGTGAATGTGCTTCTTCAGCAGGGATGAGCTTGAGCGCTAAGCGGGGCGCAATGATTTCAAAGTCTGGACTCATGAACTAATACGACTTCCATGTTGAGTGTAAGTAAATTGAAAGCTGTCTATTTATACTTGAACGCAGCTATTTTCCTTGCTCTGCGTTGGTTAGGAATAACTGAGGTATAGCAGATAAAAACAAAGCGCAGCTTTGCTGCGCTTTGTCGAACCGCTCGTGCTTATCGAACCCGACGAACTTGAATGATCATACCCATCAACGGGTTATCTAGGTAATGAGTCTCGCTGCTACGCATACGACGTTTTTGATCCATTCGATAACTCTTCAGGAATTTCTCTTCGGTTACTGTCGGCGATATTTCTGCCAAGTTACCGACTTGGACGTTACCATCTACTTCACCTAAGTCATCCGCCAATTGCTCAGTTGAGGTTGGTTCAAAACGCACCTCTCTAACACTTGGTTCGCGGAGATCTAGTGTTGTTTCGGCGAAGAGGTAATGCTGTACGTATATTTGGAATCGACCATCTAGTTCATATAAAGGACCATTGACCGTCTCTTCACTGTAACCGTCGCTGGAAAATGTTTGATTGCCATTGAGTGGGCGGCCATCTGCTTGATAAGAATCAGAGAAATCTCGCCCGCCAACGATGCGGAAAATTGGGGCGCTAGATTTACCTCGGTCACCTTGACGCCAGGCTACGTGTTTAAGCACTTTAAAGCCGGCATGATTATTTAGTGCCGCTTCTTGCGCGTTGAGACGGAAAGAAGAACTTGGCAAAAGTGTCACGCCTTTAGAGCGGCGGTAGGATTCACTCTCTAGGCTACCGACATTTTCCATATCGATTTTTGGCAGTTGATTCGGCCAAGATTCTGTTGTGCTTTCAGCGTCGACTGCTCGCTTGAAAATGATCACTTCAATATCAAATTGGCGCTGTGCCCAAGAGGGCATTGAGACACATAGAAGCAATAACGGGATCAGTATTCTCATTCGACTATTAGCTCGTTGGTAATAAATTCTGTTTAAAATCATTCAGTAAGTCTTGAACAAACTGAATGCGTTTACGTCGGTCCACCAATGGTACGCTAAACTTGAACTTAGTTGGACCTTCCATTGCAAATTTTTGCGGCTGTGATTGCAGCAGTTTAACTAAATACGCTGGATTTATGTCAGCATCAGGGTAAAACTCGATAAATCCACCTTTATCATGGGCTTCTATCTTTTTCGCTTTTAAACTACCAGCCGAAATTTTCAATTCTGAGACGGCAAGTAAGTTCTTTGTTGCGTCTGGAAGCAGACCAAAGCGATCAATCAGTTCCACTTTTAGCTCTGATAGTTCATCACTGCTTGTGACACTCGCAATGCGTTTGTACATCGACAGTCGTGTGTTTACATCCGGAATGTAATCATCTGGTAAGAGCGCTGGGATTCGCATTTCCACTTCAGTTTGCTCACGAAGCAGCTCATCCAAAGATGGCTCCTTGCCTTCTTTTAATGCTTGCACTGCTTGTTCCAGCATTTCCATATAAAGTGTAAAACCAACGGATTGAATTTGCCCACTTTGCTCATCACCAAGCAGCTCACCAGCACCACGGATTTCTAAATCGTGGGTTGCTAACGTAAAGCCAGCACCTAAGTCTTCCAGTGAAGCAATCGCATCAAGACGCTTGATGGCATCTTTGGTCATGGCTTTTGGATGTGGCGTTAATAAGTAAGCATAGGCTTGATGGTGCGAACGTCCAACACGGCCACGCAATTGATGCAACTGCGCCAAGCCAAGATTGTCCGCACGATCCATGATTATGGTATTCGCCGTTGGTACGTCGATACCGGTTTCGATGATGGTTGTACACACCAACACATTAAAGCGCTGATGGTAGAAGTCATTCATGATTCGCTCAAGTTCGCGCTCGCGCATTTGACCATGAGCCACGGTAATGCGTGCCTCTGGGATGAGTTTCTGTAAGTCTTCTGCCGTTTTTTCAATGGTTTCAACCTGATTGTGCAGGAAGTAAACCTGACCACCACGCATAATTTCACGCAGTACCGCTTCACGGACCACTGGCTCTTCTTTTTGTCGAACAAAGGTTTTAATGGCTAAACGGCGTGCAGGAGGAGTCGCGATGATCGACAGGTCTCGCATGCCACTCATTGCCATATTCAGTGTGCGTGGAATTGGTGTTGCGGTGAGGGTAAGAATGTCCACATCTGCACGCATTGCTTTGACCTTTTCTTTTTGACGAACCCCGAAGCGGTGTTCCTCATCAACGATCAACAAACCTAAATCTTTGAATTTAATGTCGCTCGAAAGCAGCTTATGCGTACCAACGACAATGTCTACTTTACCATCGGCAACGTCTTGCAGAATGACTTTTTGTTCTTTGGCAGATTTAAAACGAGACAGTACTTCAACTCGGATTGGTAAGTTGGCAAAACGGTCACGGAAGTTTTCGAAATGCTGCTGAGCAAGCAAGGTTGTTGGTACGAGTACAGCGACCTGTTTACTGTTATCCGTTGCGACAAATGCTGCGCGCATAGCGACTTCCGTTTTACCAAAGCCCACGTCACCACATACTAAGCGATCCATTGCTTTTGCCTGGCACATGTCTGACAATACGGCATTGATGGCCATCGCTTGGTCATCTGTTTCTTCAAACGGGAATGTTGCTTTAAATGTTGCGTATTGCCCACGATCTAGCTCAAATTTGAAGCCCGGTTTTAATTCTCGTTTTGCATACACATCCAGCAATTCTGCCGCGACATCACGCACTTTTTCTGCCGCTTTACGACGTGCTTTTGCCCACGCTTCACCACCTAATTTATGCAGTGGCGCACTCTCTTCAGCGCCGCCAGAATAACGGCTGATAAGATTCAGTGATGAAACTGGCACGTAGAGCTTGGCATCGTTTTGATACTCAAGGGTGACGTATTCCGTTTTCATGCCACCGGCTTCAAGTGTTTGTAAACCGATGTAGCGGCCAATACCGTGATCAATATGAACCACAGGTTGACCGGGTTTTAGTTCTGCAAGATGGCGAATAACGGTGTCACTGTTGACGGCTTTTTTATCTTTGCGGCGTCGCTGGATAACACGGTCACCGAGTAGATCACTTTCACAGATCAGAGCGAAGTTCAGCTCTTCGTGAATGAAACCATGCTCTGCTGCGCCTAAGATCAAGCTGAATCGATCACCCGAGTCTAGAGCTTGGTAAAGTGAGCCATGTACGACTGGCCGAACTTTGATGCCTTGCAACAGCTCCGTTAGTGCTTCACGACGACCTTCTGACTCTACCGAGAAAACGATTTTGCCGCTGAATTGCTCACTAAACTGACGAAGGCGCGAGAGCGGCTCTTTATTTTGTTGTTGAACGCCAAGCTCGGCTAACGATTGTACTGGTAGGTTTTGACGACCGGCACGCTTAACCACTTTATCTAGGCTCAATTGAGCGATAGGGAGCTGTTTTAGTTGACTGAAAAGTTCGTCTTTTTTCAACCAAAGCTGTTCAGGAGTCAAAAGAGGACGCAGCGGATCAACTTTTTTCTGGTCGTATCGATATTCGACATCGGTTAAGAAAGTATCGACCGCAGATTCGATATCACCATATGTGATGACTTGAGAGTCTTCTGGCAAATATTCAAATAAAGTCTCGGTATGGTCAAAAAACAGCGGCTGCCAATACTCAATACCAGCGGGCCACGTGCCTTTGGTCACTTGCATGTAGATTGATTCAGGCTCGCGGCGTGCGTCGAACTGGGTGCGCCAACGTGTACGGAAATCTTCAATCGCTTCTTTAGTGGTTGGGAACTCATGTGCAGGCAGCAATTGGATTTGCTGAATATCGTCGATAGAGCGTTGGTTCTCTGGATCAAACGTGCGAATGGTATCTATTTCATCATCAAAGAAGTCGATGCGGTACGGGTCATTGCTGCCCATAGGAAAGAGATCCAGAATAGACCCACGACTTGCATATTCACCTGGCCCAAATACTTGATCTACATGGCGGTAGCCTGAATTTTCAAGTTGTACACGTAACTTCTCTAGCGAGAGCCGATCACCAGTTTTCACCATTAAAGTGTGTTGCAACAGAAAATCACGTGGCGATTGGCGTTGCAATACTGTACTGACCGGGACGATGGTTATGCCATCACGTTGACTTGGCAGTTGGTATAGGCGTGCGATACGTTCAGAGATGATTTCTTGATGCGGAGAAAAGTTATCGTAAGGCAGCGTTTCCCAGTCGGGGAACAGGCTTACCGTTTGGTCGGTGAATTGCTCAATCTCTGCCTGAAGCTTTAAAGCGATTTGCGGGTCAGGCACAACGAGTAGCGAGTGACTCGAATGCTGCTTGGCCAGCTCTGCAATGGCTAGAGGTAGAGCTGCGCCCGGCAAATTACCTAGCTGTTTTTTGTCGCCACGCTCTGAAGGGTTGGTGACGGAAAGAATCGTTGCTTTTGTCATAGGAATTATTTTTTATCTCGCTCCATCGAGCGCTGACGTAAAAGTTTTTGTTGTTGATACAGTGCCGCCTTTATCAGTAAATCTTGATCAGATTCTCGGAGCATCTTGTATCTAAGCGTGATAATGAAATCTTGCTCTGAAGCATCACATTCTTCTACTTGAGCGTAACAGTAAATCGCCGCAGCAGGGTGATCGAGGAACAGTTTAACACGAACGAGTTGTTGAGTAGTTAACGCTGTATCTGAGCGGAAACTGAGTTGACTAGCACCAAACTGCGTCGTTTGATAGCGAATGGAGGCGTCATCTTGTTGTGAAAGCATAAAGCTCAACAAGAGGTTAAGTTTCGCGTTTTGCGTATCAAGCAAGTTGATCACATGCTTTAACTCTTTGTTTTTCAGCTCTAGACGCGCGTTGTCTGCCAACATATCTAAGTGACTAAATTCACTGGCGACAATAAATGGTGCTGGAATTTCGGAGGCAAATGTTTCTTCATCTGGCAAAGCAAAGTCCGCACTCAACGTTTCGACGTTGATGGTGAGGTTATGATGGACGGTAAAGTATTCTTGCTCTGTCATATAGTCGATCCTTTTGCCAGTGAGCGCTCCCTGTTCACTCAACAAACAAAGAGAAATAGGGCACTGATTATCGCTAACTGAATGAAGTTATCAAGTTTAGCTGATTTGTCCTTGAACTTTTTGCCCTAAATACAGACTTATTGCATGTCGTTGACAAATTTAGCGATTCTCTTGTCTTCTTAATGAGAAGAGTAAGGTAAGATAATCCGCTAAAGCTTTATATCAAAACAACCAGTTGGTTTGTCTTATATGTATCATCCTATCTCATTGTTTATTGGCTTAAGGTATCTTCGGGGACGCTCTGGAGATAGGTTCAGCCGATTTGTTTCTTATATGTCGACGGCGGGTATTACGATCGGTGTAATGGCGTTGGTGACGGTTCTTTCTGTGATGAACGGGTTTGAATCGCAGTTAAAAGAACGCATTTTAGGTGTGCTACCTCATGCCGTTGTTTCGCAACACGATGGAAAAACGCCTATGACCGAGTCTGCCCCTCCATTTGTTCAAGCGATGTCGAGTGAATCTCAGCCGGAGCCTATCGTTAGAGGAGAGGCTGTTATTCAGAGTTCTGCACAGCTGACGGCTGGTTACCTCATCGGTATTGAACCTAAGAAAGGCGATCCGATTAGCAACCATTTGATTGCCGGACGATTATCGTCACTTCAAGCAGGTGACTACAATGTATTTTTGGGTCACAGTTTGGCGCGTTCACTAAAGGTCTCAATCGGGGATAAAGTGCGCTTGATGGTGACCAACGCAACGCAGTTTACCCCACTTGGCCGTATTCCTAGCCAGCGAAACTTTACTGTCTCAGGCATTTTCAATACGGGATCGGACGTTGATGGTCAATTAATGATTGTGAACATGACGGATGCATCTAAGCTGATGCGTTTCCCTAAAGACACGGTTTCTGGTTGGCGTGTCTTTTTCTCTGACCCATTTATGGTAACGGATTTTGCTGACCAACCCATGCCTGATGGATGGGAATGGAGTGATTGGCGCGAACAGCGTGGTGAGCTTTTCCAAGCGGTGAAAATGGAAAAGAACATGATGGGACTTATGCTAGGTCTAATTGTGGGTGTCGCTGCATTCAATATTATCTCCGCTTTAATCATGGTGGTAATGGAGAAGCAATCAGAAGTTGCAATATTGAAAACTCAAGGCATGACTCAATCTCAAGTGATGACCATTTTCATGGTGCAAGGTGCAAGCAGTGGTGTAATTGGCGCGATTGTTGGTGGCGCTGCGGGTGTGATCTTGTCACTTAATCTAAATGCGATTCTTGAATCTGCTGGTGTGGCGCTATTCAGCTTTGGTGGTCATCTACCCATCTTGATTGATTCACTGCAAATTCTTTTAGTGGTGGTATTGGCGATTGCTCTTAGCCTTGCTGCTACGCTTTATCCTTCTTATCGAGCATCTTCTGTTAAACCTGCTGAGGCACTTCGCTATGAATAAGCTATTAGAATGTCGTGATATTCGTAAAGTCTACCGAGAGGGTTCGTTAGATACGGAAGTGTTGAAAGGCGTAAGTTTCGATATCGACAAAGGGGAGTTGGTTTCTATTGTTGGCTCTTCTGGTTCGGGAAAAAGTACCTTATTGCATATTTTAGGTGCGTTAGATGACGCAACTCATGGTGAAGTTGATTTTCTAGGGCAAAACCTATCAGCTTTGAGCTCGAACAAACAGGCGGCATTACGCAACAAGCACCTTGGTTTTGTATACCAGTTTCATCACTTGTTGGCTGACTTTACTGCGCTTGAAAATGTGGCGATGCCACTGATGATTGGCGGTGCTAAAGTAGCGGATGCAAAACAGGCGGCTAAAGCGCTGTTAGATAAAGTTGGTTTGAGTCATCGGATGCAACATAGACCCTCCGAGTTATCGGGCGGTGAGCGTCAGCGTGTTGCGATTGCGCGTGCATTGGTGAATAAACCTGATCTGGTCTTGGCTGATGAACCTACGGGGAACTTAGATCACAATACGGCACTGTCTATCTATGATTTGATGCGCGAGCTCAATAAAGAGTCAAACATTGCATTTTTGGTTGTCACGCATGACAAAGAGCTGGCAGCAAAAATGGATCGTCAAATGCACATGCAAGATGGTTTGCTCGTAGATCGTTTTGTGACTGATACAGCATCTGCGGAGGGCTAGTTTTGTTTACCTCTTTAGCTTTGATGATTGGTGGTCGCTTCAGTCGAGCGAAAAAGCGCAACAAGATGGTGTCTTTCATATCGCTTTCTTCGACTATTGGTATTGCGGTTGGCGTTGCTGTGATCATTATCGGTTTGTCTGCAATGAATGGCTTTGAGCGCGAGCTGCAATCGCGTGTGTTGTCTGTGATCCCACACGGCGAGTTAGAAGGTGTTAATGGACCACTTCATGACTACACCAAAACGATGAATCAAGCTCTAAAACATGAACATGTTGTTGCGGCAGCACCGTATGTTCGTTTTACGGGCTTGGCAGAAAAAGGCAGTAAGCTAAAAGCGATAGAAGTTCGTGGTGTAGAGCCTACTTTCGAGCAAGCGGTGTCGAGCTTATCGAATTTTATTGACCAAGAAGCTTGGCAAAACTTTTATGCCGGTCAGCAGCAAGTGATCTTAGGCCGAGGTGTAGCAAACGAGCTAAATGTCGCCGTGGGGGATTACGTTACGTTGATGATTCCGCAAACAGGCGGCGCAAATAAAGTGCAGGCTCCTAAGCGTGTGCGCGTGAAGGTGTCAGGGTTCTTAACGTTGAATGGCCAAATCGACCACTCTCTAGCGTTAGTACCATTAGCGGATGCTCAGCAATACGCGAGGTTAGGGGAAGGGGTCACTGGCATTTCACTGAAAACTGACGATGTTCTCAATGCGCCTTCTATTGTTCGCGAGGTTGGTAGCATGGTTGATGTTTATGTGTATTTGAAAAGCTGGCAGCAAAAGTTTGGTTTTTTGTATCGCGATATTCAGCTCGTGCGCACCATTATGTACTTGGTGATGGTACTGGTGATTGGCGTGGCATGTTTTAATATTGTGTCTACGTTGATGATGGCAGTGAAAGACCGAGCGGCGGAAATTGCAATTTTGCGAACAATGGGAGCAAAAGATAGCCTAATCAAACGGATCTTTGTTTGGCAAGGTGTATTCTCTGGTGTATTTGGCAGTCTCGTCGGCAGTGTTATCGGTGTCTTAGTGGCGTTAAATCTGACCCCGTTAATTAAAGGGTTAGAGAGCTTAATTGGTCATCAGTTTTTATCGGGTGATATTTACTTCGTCGACTTCTTACCATCACAACTACACTGGCCAGATGTGGCATTGGTGTCAGTGACGGCGATAGTGCTTAGTTTACTTGCGACGTGGTATCCTGCTTCGCGTGCCGCAAGGTTGAATCCGGCGGCTGTACTGAGTTCTAAATAGCGGATTGTTTTACAATATGCGAAAAACAAAAAGGACCGAATTCGGTCCTTTTTTGTATTTATCCGACTTGAGTAACATCGCGTTTCATTCTAACTGTTAGATGCCCCTCAACTGATAGCTCAAATGCTGATTTTTACGCGGTAAGGTCTTATCTTATTTTGCGTTTTTGCCAGCTCCGTACCACTGAGTAGCGCCAAAGCCCTCGAATTCCGAAGTAGCCAATAATCGCGGATACAACCCCACAAATTGCGCAGCCCAATAGAAATGGAGGTCCAATGGTGCTCATTTGCTGCATGATGAATTCCCACGATAGTTCAAAGTGAAAAGGTTGCGGGGGAAGCCGCATCACTAGAGCACCTAGCTTGTACGCAAAGTAAAATAGCACAGGCATAGTGATAGGGTTGCTGATCCATACCAAAGCGACGGAGAGGGGCAGATTGACACCCAACATAATGGCCAAGCCAGCGGCCATGATCATTTGGCTCGGCAGCGGAACAAAAGCCATAAATAACCCGACAGCAAAAGCACCTGATGCCGAGCGGCGGTTTAAGCACCACAAGTTCGGGTTGTACAACACATTGCCGAAGACCTTCAATGCTTTTTGGCGTTTGATCAATTCATGATCTGGCATGAAGCGTTTTATCAGCTTTCTAGGCATAGGACAGCATGACTCTCTCAGAAAAAAGTTGGACCTTGGCGTTATTTGTAGCGAGCGTAATCTCGTCGGCTTGGTGGCCGACAATACCAGATTGGCGTTGGTTGCTGCTGGGAATAATAACCACTGGCTCAATAATCAAATTACGTCGTGGCTTAATTAGCATAGGCGCAATTGCGGGCTTTATGGTTGTCATCGTCCACGGCAATGTATTGGAGTCTCAGAGACAAGCCCTTTTTCAAGCAGGGGAGAATATTACCATAATTGGTAAAGTTGACAGCCCTTTTACGCAAATAAGTCACGGTTATGAAGGTATTGTCGCTATAGAAGCGGTAAATTCTCAAACTCTGTTACCTTTTCTTAAACCTAAAATCCGTCTTATTACGCCTTTTCCACTCGATGTTAACAGTGAGTTTACGACATCCATCACGTTAAAGCCGATTACAGGTCTACGCAACGAAGCTGGCTTTGATGCTGAAAAGCACGCGATGGGTAAAAATATTATCGCCCGATCGGTTGTTAACAAAGACGCTCAGTGGATTGTTCGTTCTAATGTATCTCTGCGTCAATCCATTATTGCCGATGTCGCTGATGATGTGTCTTCCCTTCATCATTGCTCGTTAATAAGTGCGTTAGTTTTTGCTGATCGTTCTTGGTTGTCTAAGGAAGATTGGCAAGCGCTCAGGGACAGTGGTTTACTGCATTTGGTCTCCATTTCTGGTTTACATATTGGTATGGCGTTTACTTTTGGGCTAGTCGTGGGCGGTAGCGTTCGTTATCTATTACCCCAATACCAGTTGTTACCTAGCTTATATGGGCTGATCTTCGCTGTTGCCTACGCTTGGTTAGCGGATTTCTCTCTGCCTACTACGCGAGCAGTGTCGGTATGCGTTGTTTACGTTCTCCTGAAGTATACTCTGGTGCACTGGACTTCTTGGCGAGTTCTTTTGCTTGCAGTATCTCTACAACTGCTTGTCCAACCTTTTGCATCCTACAGTATGAGCTTTTGGTTATCGTACCTCTCCGTTTGTGCGGTATTGTTCGCAATTAATTTGATTCGACATCAAAGGGGAGGTTGGAAAGCGCGATTAAAAGCGTTATTGCTTACTCAATTGATGTTGAGCGCTTTAATCGTACCTGTTAGTGGCCATTTCTTCTCCGGTTTTAGTTTGTCCTCAATAGCCTACAACTTGGTATTTATTCCTTGGTTCGGATTTATCGTTGTACCTTTGATGTTTCTAGCCCTGTTCTCATCTTTGTTTCTTGAAATGATAGCGAAGCCTCTGTGGCATTTGGTGGACTGGTCATTACAGCCATTGAGCACGTCAATACAGTACGCAGTAGGTTCTTGGCAACCCATTAGCATGGAAATGACAATGCTGGTTATGGTGATAGTGGTTTGCTTAATATTTCAACGGTTCATGTCTCAGTACGCATGGTATTTGTTACTCGGCATCGTTATTAGTATCAAGTTTGCAGCGGAGTATGAACCGCATTGGCGTATCGATGTATTAGATGTAGGTCATGGCCTTGCAGTGGTTGTAGAAAAAGACGACAAGGTGTTGCTGTATGACACTGGTAAAGCATGGCAAAGCGGCAGTATCGCAGAGCAGGTCGTCACTCCGGTTTTGCATCAACGAGGTTATGAAAGCATAGATACACTGATTCTAAGCCATTCCGATAATGATCACGCAGGCGGCCGCTTTTTCATTGAAGATGCCTTTTCTCCACAGCGTAAACTTAGTAGTCAATTCTTTATCGAATATGAGCCTTGCACTAGAGGCGACCAATGGAAATGGCAAGGATTAAACATGGAAGTGCTCTGGCCTCCTGCACTTGTTCAACGTGCGTATAATCCGCACTCCTGTGTATTACGACTTACTGACCCTATTTCTAACTTTAGTATGCTTTTTACTGGTGATATTGAGGCCATTAGCGAGTGGATTTTGCTTAGAGAACCTGGAAAGTTACAAAGCGATGTGATGCTAGTCCCTCACCACGGGAGTAAAAGTTCATCGAATCCTCGATTTATTGAGGCGGTGAGCCCGAGTGTGGCAGTTGCTTCTTTAGCAAAAAACAATCGATGGGGAATGCCAGCGGAAAATGTCGTTGCTTCATACCGAAAGCTTGGCATTACTTGGCTTGATACTGGTGAGGGTGGTCAGGTAAGCTTCTTTATTCACCGTGATAATTGGCGCTCAGAAACCAAACGTAGCGATACATTTGAGCCTTGGTATAGGCAGATGCTGCGTAAGGGAGTAGAATGAGAGTCTTAATGTAAGAAAATAAAGCACTTCTATGTCGATAAATACTGATGAAACGACTTGGCAGACGTTTAAGCGTCTATGGCAATTTATTCGCCTTTATAAGTCAGGTCTTGTCGTTGCAGTCATTGCATTAGTTATTAATGCCATATCAGATACCTATATGATTTCCCTGCTAAAACCACTACTCGATGAAGGTTTTGGGAACGCTGAATCTGATTTTTTACGCACGCTTCCATTGATTATTTTTGCCATGATGTTCATCCGTGGCATAAGTGGATTTGTCTCCACCTACTGTTTGAGCTGGGTATCTGGCAACGTAGTTATGCAAGTCCGTCGCATGGTGTTCAATCACTTTATGCATATGCCAGTGTCTTACTTTGATAAGGAAAAGACGGGCAATTTATTGTCGCGTATAACCTACGACTCAGAGCAAGTATCAGCGGCAACTAGCCAAGCGTTGGTGAGCATTGTGCGTGAAGGCGCAAGTATCATTGGTCTGTTAGTCTTGATGTTTTACAACAGCTGGCAATTGTCGCTAGTGCTGTTTGCTGTTGCTCCCGTTGTGGCATGGGGTATTGGTGTTGTTTCTAAACGTTTTAGAAAAATATCCAAAAATATGCAGACCATGATGGGTAACGTAACTGCATCAGCAGAGCAGATGCTGAAAGGCCATAAAGTTGTGTTGAGCTATGGCGGCCAAGACATCGAACGTAAACGATTTGAAAAAGTCAGCAACCAAATGCGTCAACAAAGCATGAAGTTGGTGACGGCTCAAGCGGCGGCTAACCCTATCATCCAAATGATTGCATCACTTGCAATTGTTGCCGTTCTTTATTTAGCAAGTATTGATTCGATTAAAGAGCAACTGACTCCAGGTACATTTACTGTTGTCTTCTCTGCAATGTTTGGTCTGATGCGCCCACTTAAAGCGCTGACTAACGTTACTTCTCAGTTCCAACGTGGTATGGCCGCGAGCCAAACGCTCTTCGCGTTAATTGACCTCGAGCCTGAGAAAAACGAAGGTAAGTTGACAGTTGAACGCGCAAATGGCGATGTTTCAGTTAAAAACGTAAGCTTTACTTACACTGGTGCAGAAAAACCAGCATTGGAAAATGTCAGCTTCGATATTCCAAGAGGAAAAACGGTGGCGCTAGTTGGCCGTTCTGGCTCAGGTAAAAGTACCATCGCGAACTTGTTCAACCGCTTCTATGATGTTGACAGTGGCTCTATCACATTAGATGGGCATGATATTCGTGATTACGAGCTAAAGAATTTACGTCAGCAATTTGCACTAGTATCGCAAAATGTTCATTTGTTTAATGACACGATAGCAAACAATATTGCGTACGCAACGGATGGCCAATATGAGCGCAGTGATATCGAGAAAGCGGCAACACTCGCGCATGCGATGGAGTTCATCGGCAAAATGGATGATGGACTTGATACAATGATTGGTGAAAATGGTGCTAGCTTGTCTGGTGGTCAACGCCAACGTGTTGCGATTGCGCGAGCTCTATTGCGTGATGCTCCAGTGCTGATTCTTGATGAGGCAACTTCGGCTTTGGATACCGAATCCGAGCGAGCTATTCAAGCTGCACTTGATGAGCTGCAAAAAGACAAAACGGTACTTGTAATAGCGCACCGCTTATCCACAATCGAGAAAGCCGATGAAATTCTTGTGGTTGATGATGGTGCCATCATTGAACGTGGCAACCACGCTGAGCTTATTGATAAAAATGGTGCGTATGCACAATTGCACCGTATTCAGTTTGGTGAATAAGCGCGGTGATTGAAAAAATCTGGTTTGAAAACCATCCAATAAAATATCTCTTGTGGCCGCTTTTGTGGCCACTGAGTTTATTATTTGGAGCGATAAGCAAGTCAAAGCGAAAGCAATACCAAACTGGCCGCAAGCAAGCTTATAATGCGCCTATACCTGTTGTTGTGGTTGGCAATATCACTGCTGGTGGCAATGGTAAAACACCAGTTGTTGTGTGGCTTGTTGAGCAACTACAGCAAATGGGCTTTAAGCCGGGGGTTGTTTCTCGTGGTTATGGGGCAAAGGCTCCTGCCTATCCGTTAGTGCTAAAAGAAGATACGCCTGCGAAACATTGTGGTGATGAACCTAAGTTGATTCATCGCCGCACAGGAGCACCTGTTGCGGTAGACCCGGTGCGTGTAAATGCAGTGAAAGCACTGCTCGAGTCAGGTGTGGATATCATTATTACGGACGATGGGTTGCAACATTATGCGTTAGGCCGTGATATTGAGTTAGTGATTGTGGATGGGAACCGCCGGTTTGGGAATGAAAGCCTCATTCCGCTTGGCCCACTTCGTGAAGGGGTCGAGCGTCTTGCTGAAGTCGATTTTATCATCACCAATGGCGGTCAAACACATACGGGCGAAATCGCAATGACTTTAGCGCCATCTAAAGCCATTAACCTCAAGACTAAGCAACTTGTTGAAGTTTCTGAGTTAAAAGAGCTAGTGGCATTTGCAGGGATTGGGCATCCACCACGATTTTTTCATACACTAAACTCGATGAACGCAGATGTTAAAGTCACAAAAGGTTTTGCTGACCATCAAGACTTTAACCAACAAGAATTAGAAGCATTGGCTCAACAAGGTGCCAATGTGATTATGACCGAGAAAGATGCCGTCAAGTGCAGCCATTATGCGCAAGATAATTGGTGGTATCTGCCTGTATCTGCCCAGTTTGAATCAAACGATGCAGAGCAAATTTTAAATAGAATAAAAGAGGTTAAAGCGGCTTATGGATCACCGTCTACTTGAGATTGTAGCTTGCCCTGTTTGCAAAGGTAAGCTGACGTACGATAAAGATAATCAAGAGTTGATCTGCAAATTGGATCGCCTTGCTTACCCGATCAAAGAGGGTATTCCAGTTCTGCTAGAGCCTGAAGCTCGCACTATGAGCATGGATGAGGTACGCTAATGTCTTTTACGGTTGTCATCCCTTCGCGCTATGCATCGAGCCGTTTGCCTGGTAAACCGCTAGCGGATATTGGTGGTAAGGCTATGGTTCAGTGGGTTTATGAACAAGCGCTACAAGCGGGTGCGGAAGATGTCATCGTTGCAACTGATGACGAGCGTGTTGCGAAAGCGGTTTCGTCATTTGGTGGTAAAGTTTGTATGACCTCTCCCCACCACGAATCAGGTACGGAGCGTCTTGCAGAAGTTGTTGAAAAGATGGCTATTCCGTCAGACCACATTATTGTTAATGTGCAAGGGGATGAGCCTTTGATTCCGCCGTCCATCATTCGTCAGGTTGCTGATAACTTATCAGGGTGTGAAGCCCCGATGGCGACGTTAGCTGTAGAGATAGACTCGGAAGAGGAAGTGTTCAACCCGAACGCTGTTAAAGTTGTCGCAGATGAGCAAGGCTATGCGTTGTACTTTAGTCGAGCAACCATCCCTTGGGATCGCGATAACTTTGCTAAACAAGACAAAACTATTGCCAACCCATTAATGCGTCATATTGGTATTTATGCTTATCGAGCTGGTTTCATTAATACGTATGTCAACTGGGCACCAAGTGCATTAGAGCAGATTGAGTGTCTTGAGCAACTGCGAGTGCTTTGGTACGGTGAAAAAATTCATGTGGCGGTAGCGAAAGAAGCACCAGCGGCAGGGGTTGATACGCCCGAAGACCTAGAAGCCGTGCGCGCGATTGTTGAGAAGCAAGCGTAACAAATGCTCATATAGATTTAAGAATAAACAAGGCTCCTGAATTAGGAGCCTTTTTGTTTTACTTGTATCGCGGTATTAGTTAAATGTTAGTGTCGTATTGGTTCCGTTTAGGGCAGGTCGCTAACACCTCCCGGTGACCGGTGTCTTTCACTTCTTGGAGAATGACATCAAAGCCCCATAATCGATACACGTGCTTTAGAACTTCTTCGTAACTATCATCAAGTGGGATGCGGTTGTGAGGAACGTACTGCAACGTAAGCGATCGATCACCACGGACATCGACATTGAACACCTGAATGTTTGGCTCAAGATTAGATAAGTTATACTGAGCGGCTAAGGTTTCTCTAATGCGTTTATAACCCATCTCATCGTGTATAGCAGCGACTTCAATAAAGTTCTTATGATCATCATCGTTGATCGCAAACAGCTTGAAATCACGCATTAATTTCGGAGAAAGGTATTGGCTAATAAAGCTTTCATCTTTGAAATTATGCATCGCGAAATGCACTGCATCTAACCAGTCGGTTCCTGCTAGGTCTGGAAACCACTCCTTGTCCTCATCAGTTGGTTCTTCGCAGATACGCTTAATATCTCGGAACATGGCAAAGCCTAACGCGTAGGGGTTAATGCCATTAAAGTAAGGACTGTTATAAGGCGGCTGAGCCACGACACTGGTGTGGCTATGTAAGAACTCTAGAATGAACTTTTCAGACACCAAGCCCTCATCATAAAGATGGTTGAGTATGGTATAGTGCCAGAACGTTGCCCAGCCCTCATTCATGACTTGCGTTTGTTTTTGCGGATAAAAATACTGACTGATCTTACGGACGATCCGAACAACTTCACGTTGCCACGGCTCTAGCAACGGCGCATGTTTTTCGAAGAAGTAGAGCAAGTTTTCCTGAGGCTCGCTTGGGAATCGCTCTTTAATGTCTTCCTCTTTCGTCTTGGCTGTTGGTACCGTGCGCCAAAGCTCATTAACTTGAGATTGTAGGTATGCTTCGCGTTCTTCTTGTCTTGCTTTTTCCTCTGTAATTGAGATTTTCTCTGGACGCTTGTAGCGGTCTACACCAAAGTTCATTAACGCGTGACAAGAGTCGAGCAGTTTTTCCACTTCTTTTACGCCATATCGTTCTTCACACTCGGCTAAATACTTTTTGGCGAACAGCAGATAGTCGATAATAGAGCTGGCGTCAGTCCACGTTTGGAATAGGTAATTACCTTTGAAAAAAGAGTTATGGCCGTAACACGCGTGCGCTATAACGAGTGCTTGCATTGTTACCGTATTTTCTTCCATCAAATAAGCAATACAAGGGTCGGAGTTAATCACAATCTCGTAGGCTAACCCCATTTGACCATGTTTATAGTTCTGCTCTGTTTGAATGAATTTTTTACCAAATGACCAGTGGTTGTAATTGATTGGCATGCCGATACTTGAGTAGGCATCCATCATCTGTTCTGAAGTAATCACTTCTATTTGGTTAGGGTAAGTGTCTAGGCGATAATGCTCCGCGACACGCTTAATTTCTTTGTGGTATCGCTCTAACAGCTCAAATGTCCAATCTGGTCCATCTGGCAACACTTTACTGTTACGCTTCTTAGGCGCCTCTCCTGAGAGGTTTCTCGTTGCGGTATTCATCGCTAGCCTCCTTACGCCGTTTCTTTTTGGAATAGTTCACGAAAGACTGGGAAAATATCCTCCACAGAGCGAATGTTTTTCATTGCGAAATTAGGAAACTCTTCAGTGAGTTTTTCGTACTCATGCCATAGAGTTTGGTGCGAGCGCCGTGTGATCTCTATGTAAGAGTAGTACTGACAGTTTGGAAGTAATTTGTTCACTAACAGATCCCGGCATCTTGGCGAATCATCTGCCCAGTTGTCACCGTCGGATGCTTGAGCTGCATATATGTTCCACTGACCAATCGGGTATCGCTCTTTTACTATTTCATCCATTAACTTGAGCGCGCTAGATACAATGGTACCCCCGGTTTCTTGTGAATAGAAAAATTCGTGCTCGTCCACTTCCTTCGCTTGGGTATGGTGGCGGATAAAGACGACTTCGACATTCTCGTAGGTACGAGTTAAGAACAAGTACAAAAGAACATAGAAGCGTTTTGCGATGTCTTTCGTTGCCTGGTCCATCGAACCGGATACGTCCATTAGACAGAACATGACCGCTTGGCTTGATGGTACCGGGCGTTTCTCATAGTTCTTGAAGCGTAAGTCGAAGGTATCGATGAACGGCACGCTTTCGATTTTCTTGCGCAGTTCTTCAATTTCAGCCTTCAAGCGGTTCTCTTCAAACTGCTGAGCAGGTTCAATATTTTTGATGCGAGCAAGTTCGTCTTCTAACTCTTTAAGAAGTCGTTTCTTACCAGCAGTCATTGCAGTACGGCGCGCAAGAGATTGTTGCAGAGAACGTACTACGGCGATATTGGAAGGGATACCGGCAGTTTGAAAGCCTGCACGGTGTGTTTTCCATTCAGTGATTTTGGCAATTTGGTTTTTTTCTAGATTAGGCAGCTCGAGATCTTCGAACAAAATATCGAGGTACTCATCTTTTGATATTTGGAATACAAATTCGTCTTGGCCTTCTCCATCTGGACTGGCGTTCCCTTCTCCAGAGCCGCTACCTTGACCGCCACCTTTGGGACGCTCAATTTTATCACCAGTAATGAATTGATCGTTACCGGGATGAACTCGTTCGCGAACACCACCTTTGCCTTGATGAAATATAGGCTCATTGATGTCTTTGTGAGGGATAGAGACGTCTTCGCCCGTTTCCGTATTCGTAATCGAGCGTCGATTCACTGCGTCTGCTACCGACTCTTTTATTTGCTCTTTGTGGCGCTTCAAGAAGCGCTGTCGATTAACAGCGCTCTTGTTCTTGCCATTGAGCCTTCGGTCTATAAATTGCGCCATGAAATAGCCCTCTTCATGTTTCACAAGCGACCTAACTCAATACTGGGTTAGGATGACTTACGTACTCGTAGGTACCACTCAGAAAGTAGGCGAACCTGTTTCTCGGTATAGCCTTTTTCCATCATGCGAGCGACAAAGTCGTCGTGCTTCTTCTGATCTTCAGAAGAGGTTTTCGCATTAAATGAGATAACCGGAAGTAGCTCTTCGGTATTGGAGAACATTTTCTTCTCGATTACTGTGCGCAGTTTTTCGTAGCTGGTCCAAACCGGGTTTTGACCATTGTTATTCGCTTTCGCACGAAGCACAAAGTTAACGATTTCGTTTCGGAAATCTTTCGGGTTAGAAATACCAGCTGTTTTTTCGATCTTTTCTAGCTCTGCATTCAGTGAAGAGCGATCAAATAGCTGACCGGTTTCTGGATCTCGGTACTCTTGGTCTTGAATCCAGAAGTCTGCATAGGTGACATATCGGTCGAAGATGTTTTGGCCGTACTCAGAGTAAGACTCAAGATAAGCGGTCTGAATCTCTTTACCGATAAATTCAACGTATCGAGGTACTAGGTAGCCTTTTAAGAACTCGAGATATTTCTCTGCTGTTTCAGCAGGGAACTGTTCGCGCTCAACCTGTTGTTCAATCACATAGAATAGATGTACAGGGTTGGCTGCCACTTCGGTTTGGTCGAAGTTAAATACGCGTGACAAAATCTTAAAGGCAAAACGTGTTGAAAGACCGTTCATGCCTTCATCGACACCAGCATAATCACGATACTCTTGATAGCTTTTTGCCTTTGGATCCGTATCTTTCAGCGTTTCACCGTCGTATACGCGCATCTTAGAGAAGATGGACGAGTTCTCAGGCTCTTTAAGTCTAGAAAGAATACTGAATTGTGCCAGAGTCTCGAGCGTGCTTGGTGAACAAGGGGCTTGAGACAACTCACTGTTTTCAAGAAGTTTTTGGTAGATTTTGACTTCTTCTGAAACACGTAGACAGTAAGGTACTTTCACAATATAAACACGGTCCAAGAACGCTTCATTGTTCTTGTTGTTACGGAAGGTCTGCCACTCAGATTCGTTTGAGTGAGCCAGAATCATACCGTCGAATGGAATCGCAGAAAGGCCTTCTGTACCGTTGAAGTTGCCTTCTTGCGTTGCTGTTAACAGCGGGTGAAGCACTTTGATTGGTGCTTTGAACATCTCAACGAATTCCATTAAACCTTGGTTTGCTTTACACAGCGCACCGGAGTAGCTGTAAGCGTCTGGATCGTCTTGCGAATAGTGTTCAAGCTTACGAATATCGACTTTACCAACCAATGATGAGATATCTTGGTTGTTTTCATCGCCTGGTTCAGTTTTGGCAATACCGATTTGGTCAAGGATAGAAGGGCGTACTTTCACTACTTTAAATTTGGTGATATCACCACCAAACTCGTGAAGACGTTTAGCGGCCCAAGGAGACATGATCGAGCGAAGATAACGGTGCTCAATGCCATATTCTTTTTTCAAAATATCGCCATCTTCTGTGGCTTTGAATAGGCAGAATGGATGGTCATTCACTGGGCTGCGTTCGCCGTTAGCAGTAAGAACATAAATAGGCATCTGTTCCATCAGAGCCTTAAGCTTTTCTGCAAGCGAAGACTTACCGCCACCTACAGGGCCGAGTAAGTAAAGAATCTGCTTACGCTCTTCTAGGCCTTGCGCCGCATGTTTTAGGTAAGACACAATTTGTTCTATGGCATCTTCCATGCCATAAAAGTCTTTAAAGGTTTCATAACGAGAGATAACACGATTCGAGAAGATTCGGCTTAGTCTCGGATCCTTTGCCGTATCGATTATCTCTGGTTCACCAATCGCCATCAGTAGGCGTTCTGCTGCATTAGCATAAGCGCTTTTGTCATCTTTACACAGGGCTAAAAACTCCTGTAACGACATCTCTTCATCTTTTGCAGCTTCATATCTTGATTGATAGTGGTCGAAAATACTCATGTCGCTTTCCCCTTTAATAGTCAGTCTACCGACGAACGTTGATTCAGGCTTTCCACCAACAGTTATGCTCGTTGTTGTTTGAATATACGTCCTGTTATCACATTTGGTTCGTACAGAATGTAAGATTGGCGACACCAAAGACTTTGCTTTATGGACGGTTTTTTCGTTACAACGGTGAGCGGTGGATATGAATTTTTCAATCACAGCCTTTCTCTACTTAAGCCTAGTCGGGGATTTGCAATTTTGCTTAACAATTATGAATTTATTGTAAAAGTGACATTTGAATCACTCTTTTATTAAGGACGAATTTATGTCGTGAATAGGTGCAATAGAAATCAAATATTTGGCAAAGACAGAAGAGTCTCAGTGATTCGTTGTTCTACATTGAGCAAGGTAAGTGAAAGAGGTAGGAAGAGAGCAAAGTCTTAGATAAGTTTGTGACAGGGTAAATAACAAGGAGAGCGGGCGCTCTCCTCATTCTTAGACGACCATTTTATGCGCTGAAGATTTGCGCTAGTTCGTTTTCACATAAATGATACTGACGAGGGCAGTTACGCCAAGTTTGCAGCATACGGCGGTATTTATCTAGCATCGGCATTTGGCTGTTAAAGTGATGATCTGCCTTGTCAAACTGAGGGTACAAACCTTCAGAATCGATGAGAAAACGTACGTAATGTACTTGTTGCGCTTCTGAAGCGATATCAAATCCCAAGAACTTCAAGCGGCGCTGATCTACGTTGCTGCGGTCTTCATCGTCTAGCATGTTGTAAGATTCTTGCATCGCATGATACATCTCCATAACGT
This sequence comes from Vibrio sp. 397, assembly GCF_033339395.1. Lineage (NCBI taxonomy): Bacteria > Pseudomonadati > Pseudomonadota > Gammaproteobacteria > Vibrionales > Vibrionaceae > Vibrio > Vibrio sp. 397. The sequence goes on from NZ_JAWOUN010000018.1 coordinate 52,969, forward strand.
CGATGATCTCACGACATTCTGCTTCTGAGAGGCAGCCGAAATCTTTGTTCAACTCTCGCATTTGTAGTTCATAACCACGTTCAACGATCGTTTGTAAGCGTTTGTATTTGGCCGCATTACTTGGATCAAGTTGAGACATAAGGTTGTATTGGTTTGATAGAATCAAACGTTGAGCGTTTGACATTTCCATGGTGACCTCACTAGATATCTAATACATTTTTAATGTGCTTAGGTTAACGCTTAAGACATGAGTGAAACATGATCTCAACACATATTTAATACTAAAAAATGGCAAGAACTGTCACTTTTGACCAGTTTGAAAACACTTATTTATGGTAATGATTGTATATGTAGTCTCGGTCTGAAAATACTCTCAGCCACTCTGGCTTGAATACGGTTAAAACCGCCAGTGCCATACCATTTAATAGACCTTCTGGAAAGGCGAGCAACGGCACAAAAACAAAGTAGTTATGTTGAATGGTTTCCCAATCGTAGTGACCAACTGATAGGTGATAAAAAGAGTTAATGATGAGGTGCAGACTTCCTGTTATCGCGCCATTGAAAAATCCAGCAACGAAGATGAAAACAAAAATGTTTCGTGGCAAGTAGTGGTAACTCAGAAGAAACACTAAGTAACTAATGAAAATCGGAATTAGGGCAGATAGAACTAACGACGTGGGTAAGAGTAGCAAGGACACATCATGTAGTAGGTGGTTGACCAACATAGCGGGAATGCTGAGTATAAATGCCATGCGCCAACCATACATCATCGTCAGCGTTGTTAGTGCAAGAAAATGAATCTGTAATCCTTCTTTTACACCTGCTTGAGCGGCCCATAAAATACTGAAAAAGAAGAGCGTTGCAAAAACGAGGTGCTGAAATCCTTTTTCTTTTTCCAGTTTGGGCCAAACGACTTTTTTCCAATCTGGTAGGCAGTAGACTACTACTATCCAAATTGAGACAACAAGAGAGCCTAAGTTAAACAAATCCATGTTACTTCCTTCCTATGCGAACATGACGCAATCATTTCTATCGTTCTTTTTATACCTAAATGACCGCAGAGAAACTCACTGATAAGGCTTAGATATAATCAAAAAAATACCAGCAATAAGCTGGTATTTTAAAGAGGTTAGTCTTGCGGTTCACTTAGTATTTTACGTTATCGTTGTATTGAGCAAGAATGGATTGAATTTCATCCATGGTTTCTTTCGGTGGCGGGTTTACGCCTTCGAGTGGGTATTCTAAGCCTAACGCTTCCCACTTATGAGCCCCTAATTTGTGGTAAGGAAGTAACTCGACCTTTTCGATGTTATCCATGTCTTTAATAAATTCACCAAGCATGTGTGCTGCTTCTGGGTCATCTGTGTAACCAGGCACGACGACATAGCGAATCCATGTTTTCTTTCCGATTTTTTGCAAGTAACGAGCAAAGTCCAATGTGCGTCGGTTGGATACACCGATGAGATCTTGGTGCACTTCGTCTTTCATGTGTTTGATGTCAAGCATGACTAAGTCTGTTGCATCCAGTACTTCATCGATAACATCAGTGTGCTTACGAACATAACCGTTAGTATCTAGACATGTATGAATGCCTTCGGTTTTAGCTGCGCGGAAAAAATCACGTACGAATTCCGGTTGAAGCATCGCTTCGCCGCCAGAACAAGTAACGCCACCACCTGATGCATTCATGAAGTGGCGGTAACTTTTCGCTTCGGAAATGATTTCTTCAACCGTGACTTCTTTGCCATCATGCGTGTCCCAAGTATCGCGGTTATGGCAATACTTACAGCGCATTAAACAACCTTGCAAGAAGACGATAAATCGAATACCAGGTCCGTCTACGGTACCACATGACTCAAATGAGTGAATACGACCAGCTGTTGACATCTTTTGCTCTCATTACTAGTAAATTCTAGCTGTTATTTTATTACAAAAAGCAGGGTTAAAACAGCTTTGTCGGTACTAAAGGCAAGGTTATTTGAAGAAAGAAAATAGATGGAGCCAATCTGCATAAACGCTTGAACACGAGGTGGTTAATACCTACCCCGAGAACTTGCCGTGTATCTAGATTGACTTCGATGCTGGGATAATCCAGTTTTTAGAAAAAGGCGAACACGGAGAACGAGCCTGTCCCATAAACATCGGTTTGGGCTTCTTCATAATCCGGTGTTTTAATTGTAAAGGTGATGCTTGCACCGTAATTTTGGTTGTACCAAGATACTCCCGCGACGGCACTTGCTTGCCAATTTTGCAGTGTGACGTCGTATGGCGCTGACGGTTCAGGAATGCCAGGACGATCTCCTTCGATAGTCATGTCATTAAAGCGGTAACGACCTTCAAACCCGGTGAACAAGAACCAACTCGACGTGTTCTGAGCGATCATACTTGCTGAGAAAGGGCTTTCGACACTGATATTGGCGGCTCCGATGCTATTCGCTAGGTTTGTACCCCAACGAAACATGACGCCTTGAGAGACATCACTACGGAAGTTACCCGCATTGATGTCGTTAATGTTGGTGATCTCCCATTGTGTTTTTTGTTCTTCGCTGCGCATCAATTTGTTAAATACGCGGTAACCAAGGCTGAACGCCACTTTATCTTCAATCTGGTAATCCCAACCTTGAGGGTCCGTCGATCCTGTTATGCCGTGAACGATTTCTTGCGCCTTTTCTGATAGCGAACTTTCACCCGTAGCTCCTATGGTGAAATTGTACCGTACAGCTTTGTCACTCGTTAGGGAAAGGTAGTTGATTTCGGTGTGTAGGTAACCGGCATATGGGCGATCATTGATTAGTGGATAATCGGCTTCAATGTCGCTTGGAGTCCACATTTTGTGGCCAAGAACCAACTCTATTTTATCGATATTGGCGTGCTCTGAGTTAGCTAGACTCAGCCATTTCCATTGGCTTTCTTGTGTCAGTTGGTCTGTCGCGTAAGAAAGGAAAACACCATTCGTATAGTCTTGATCGACGCCAAAAATACCATCGTTGTCGATGGTAAAAGAAACCGTAGACTTAGTGGATGCTATTGCAACTGGAGAAAGAAGGGTAAGAATAATTAATTTACTAAATCTCATAGACTTTATTTGCTAACTTTTTTCGCATCATACGTAAGAATGCGGGCAAAAGTCTTTCGCGATATCACAACTTTCATTCAAGAAATAAAAAAAGGCTGATGCTACTTAGCATCAGCCTTTGTTGTATTACTAGAACGTTATTTCGCTATAGTCTTATAGAGACTCAGTGAATGTACGTGCGATTACGTCAGCTTGTTGCTCTGCAGTTAGAGAGTTGAAGCGAACAGCGTAACCAGATACACGGATTGTTAGCTGAGGGTATTTCTCTGGGTGCTTAACTGCGTCTTCTAGAGTTTCACGGTTAAGAACGTTCACGTTTAGGTGTTGGCCACCTTCGATACCCGCTTCGTGGTGGAAGTAACCATCCATCAGACCAGCAAGGTTAGCGCGTTGTGAACCCTCATCTTTACCTAGTGCGTTAGGTACGATAGAGAATGTGTAAGAGATACCATCTTGTGCGTCAGCAAACGGCAGTTTAGCAACTGAAGTTAGTGATGCTACAGCACCTTTCTCGTCACGACCGTGCATTGGGTTTGCACCTGGAGCAAATGGAGCACCAGCACGACGACCGTCAGGCGTGTTACCAGTTTTCTTACCGTAAACCACGTTTGAAGTGATAGTAAGAATTGACTGAGTAGGGATTGCATCACGGTAAGTCTTAAGCTTACGGATTTTGCCCATAAATACAGAAACAAGTTCACATGCAATGTCATCAACGCGTGGGTCGTTGTTACCGAATTTAGGGTAATCGCCTTCGATTTCGAAGTCGATTGCTAGACCGTCTTCGTCACGAATTGGCTTAACTTTTGCGTATTTAATTGCAGATAGTGAGTCAGCTGCAACAGATAGACCAGCAATACCACAAGCCATAGTACGCTTAACGTCACGGTCGTGTAGAGCCATTAGCGCCGCTTCGTAGCTGTACTTATCGTGCATGAAGTGGATAGCGTTTAGTGCAGTCACATATTGTTTCGCTAGCCAATCCATGAAGTGGTCCATTTTCTCCCACAGTTCATCGTAGTTAAGAACATCGCCTTCGATCTTAGGCATTTGCGGGCCAACTTGGATTTTTAGCTTCTCATCCACACCACCGTTGATGGTGTAAAGCATTGTTTTCGCAAGGTTCGCACGAGCACCGAAGAACTGCATTTGCTTACCAACAACCATTGGAGATACACAACATGCGATCGCGTAGTCGTCAGAGTTCATGTCTGGACGCATTAGGTCGTCATTTTCGTACTGAATAGAAGAAGTATCGATAGATACTTTCGCACAGAACTTCTTGAAGCCTTCAGGTAGTTGCTCAGACCAAAGAACAGTGATGTTTGGCTCTGGAGAAGGACCCATAGTGTATAGTGAGTTTAGGAAACGGAAGTTTGTACGAGTAACTAGCGTACGACCGTCAAGACCCATACCACCCATAGACTCAGTTGCCCAGATAGGGTCGCCAGAGAATAGATCATCGTACTCAGGAGTACGTAGGAAACGAACCATACGTAGTTTCATTACGAAGTGGTCGATCATTTCCTGAGCTTGTTCTTCAGTTAGCTTACCAGCCGCGATATCACGTTCGATGAAGATGTCTAGGAACGTAGAAGTACGACCTAGAGACATAGCCGCACCGTTTTGAGATTTAACAGCAGCTAGGTAACCGAAGTAAGTCCACTGAATAGCTTCTTGCGCAGTTTCAGCAGGACGAGAAATATCACAACCGTATTTTGCAGCCATTTCTTTGATTTGACCTAGAGCACGGTGTTGCTCTGCGATCTCTTCACGAAGCTGCATTGTCATTTGTAGGTCTTCGCCGTTCTCAAAACGCTCTTGTAGAGAAGAGAACTGCGCGAATTTATCCTTCATTAGGAAGTCAATACCGTATAGAGCAACACGACGGTAGTCACCGATGATACGACCACGACCGTATGCATCTGGAAGACCAGTCAGTACGCCAGATTTACGACACGCCATGATTTGAGGAGTGTAGATATCGAAAACGCCTTGGTTGTGAGTTTTACGGTATTCTGTGTAGATTTTTTTAACTTGTGGGTCTAGCTCGCGGTCGTAGGCTTTGCATGAACCTTCAACCATGCGGATACCACCGTTAGGGATGATCGCACGTTTTAGAGGAGCGTCAGTTTGAAGACCTACGATAGTTTCTAGGTCTTTTTCGATGTAGCCTGCATCGTGAGCAGTGATGGTAGAGATAACTGAAGTATCAAAATCAACAGGAGCGTGAGTCGCGTTCTCTTGTTTGATGCCTTCCATTACCTTAGCCCAAAGCTTGTTAGTCGCTTCAGTACCTTCAGAAACTAGGAAAGATTCGTCGCCTTCGTACGGAGTGTAGTTCTTCTGAATGAAATCACGAACGTTTACTTCGTTTTGCCAGTCGCCTGCAGCAAAACCTTCCCAAGCTTTAGCAAATTGCTCTGCCATGACATACCTACCTTTTTAGTAGAAAAAAATACGTACTGCTTCGCCGTTGAGCCAGCTATCCCCAGATAAAAGAGGGGAACAGTACACTCTTATGAATAACAATATTTATAGTCTTAAATTTACGTATTCGATTTACAAAACTATAAATATTGTCACTAGTTTTAACGTTTCTCTTTTTAAGCAACAGTTAGAGGTTAAACTAAAATTTTTTTGCAAACCTTAAACTAAATCAATAAATCCTCAAAAATCTCGATAAAAATGGGGTAGCGACGAGCGCTACCCACAAATTTCTGGACTGCTAGCTTATAGCCAAGCTTGGATGCCATACTGGCCTTCAAGCATACCAACTGCAAGCATAGCAACTAAACAGATAACAAGTACGCTTACTGGGATCACAATCTTGTCTACAAATGATAGGCGAGACGCGCGCTCTTTATCCCCAATTAAACCGTTGTTATCTAAAAGCATAGTTAGTGCCCAAGCTAGAACTGGGTTAACAACGGCAGAACCAAAGATACAGATACCTGCTGCTTGTGAGTCTTTCGAGTCCTTCACCATCTGCATGCCAGCTTCAAGCAGTGGTAGAGATACACCAACGAGAAGAGCAACGCGCATAACTGGAGGCCATACTGCAACGTCCATAGGAAAACCAAGGATTGCAACAATAATACATAGAGAGCCTAGTAAGATGGCACCAGCAGGAATAGGGCGTTTCGCGATTGCAGCAGGGATCATGTAAGTCCCCCAAGATGATGTGATGTTACCACCACCCACTGCAGTACCGACCATTTGGCGAACGGAACACATTGTCATTGTGTCATCTACGTCCATCAGCACTTTCTCACTCTTACGTGGGTAGTTCATCTCTTGGAAGATACGGTGACCCAAGAAGTCAGGTGACCACATTGCTACCGCAAGAATGGCGAATGGTAGTGAAGCGATAAAGTGTTCCATATTAGGAAGACCAAGCATCCAACCTTCTTCTGTTGAACCCCACCAGTAGATTGGATTTAGGTTTGGAAGGCCTGTCTCGGTTACGAATTTAATATCGAAGCCTGCGCCAAGAGCAAGTGCGATTGCAAGGCCAGTGAAGGCACAAACAGGGATCGCTAGCCAGCGTTTGTTCACTTTAGCAAGGAACGCGTATAAGCCAATGGTAACCGCAAGAACAATTAGACCGATGTAACCCATGCTACCAGCGGCAACCGTATCGGATTGCAAACCAACAGCCCAAGCTTGAATAGAGTTAATTTGGCTCATGGTTCCGGTTAAACCTAAGAAAATAAGAAGGCCACCAGCCGTACCTTCAGAGGTGAGGTTAACCAGTTTTGACCCACCTTTTAAGAGGCTCAAAATCAAACCAAACACACCAATGAGAATTGCTAATGCAAGAGGGTGAGCACCAGCAAGAGCGATGGTACCAATAAGAGGGATCATTGGGCCGTGGTTGCCTGCTAGGTTGGCTTTAGGGTTAATAAAACCAGAGGCAAGTACACAGAAAAGAAGTGCAGGGATGAGCATTTCTACACGCGCAACTTCGATAGCAAAGTCCTTGCCTAAGTTTACGTGGTCCCATGCTGCAGTAAGACCTTCAGCCCAAGACATCATAACCGCAGAGTACATTGCGATAATACCGATAGTACCAGCAAGTGCTGGAACAAGGTCTTCAAGCTCAAAGCGGAAGTCACGACCTGGCAAGTTCAAGCCAAAACGACGTGGCTTCATGATTTGTAGTTCGTGGTCTAGGTAGTCTGAACGGCTTGCGAACTCAGATGCTGGACGATGAAGCTCACGGTAGCTCTTGGTCTCGATATCTGAATCAGAGTGCGTTTTGTTAACTGCGTCTGACATAGATTCCTCATATATTTAAAAGTTATGAATTCTTCATTCAATTGTGTTAATCCGCATCCTGCGGCACGCTTATGCTAGCTATTGTTAGATTTGTTACACGTCGACACTGTGCCTAAGCATAGCTAATAACTTATTGTGTTGAGGCACAAAAAAAGCCTCATCTTTTGGCAGGAGTCTAGCAAGATAGCCATTTAGGGTGATTGATTTAGATCACTTTAAGAATGGTTGTGAAATAAAACTACAGAAAGTTTCTGGCATGCGAATGAGATGCGGAGATCTTGTGTAATTTCATTACACAAGTTGCATAAAATTAGAACTTTTTGTCCTTTTGCACGAGATGCAGATTAAATGTCAATATTCACGATGATTATATAAAGCTGGCTTTATTCTTGCTTTGGACAGAGCAAAGACAATTTTTTGGCTAATCATTGCCGCTCAGTTTAGGAAAAAGACATGAAACAGCTTAAAGTACTGCCACTAGTGGCAATCATCTCAGGGTTAATGGTCGGTTGCGGCGGCGGTGGCGGCGGTGGCGGTGGTGCAGCGCCGAAAACTGCGTTTACTTTTGATTTTGCTATACCAGCAACAATGACTGAAAGTGAAGCAACTACGAAAGGTTGTACTGTATATGACCACAAAACTGAGCTGAACGGCGATAAAACGGTTTTAACCTATAGTGCAGCGTCAAAAGAGCAAGTGACCAACTATGTTATCGGTTACTACTCTGATGCCGATGGCAAAAGATCCGGAGACATTATCAAACCTACCACTGATAACTTTAAGTTTTATCTTGAAGATATCCCTGACGGCGGCTTTGTAACGTTTCAAGCAATAGAATTTAACGGCAAAGAAGCTCGCGTAAACACGTTTTCAAAAGAGTTCTTGCAAGATAAGAAACTACGTAATGCTACTTTTGCACTAAACCGAGACTCTTTGAACAAATGCTTTACTGGCGGTAACTTAGCAAGCAATAAGTTTACTAACTTAGATTACCGAAACGCTGAATCAGGTGGCGGAGATTACAACTTTGTCTCGCAAACCGATATTTTCACGTCTCCGAACCCTGATATGTTGCCTACTGATGAACTGATGGGGCTTAAAGGTGAACCAACGGCATTGTTTCAGTATGAATCAGGTTCAAGCGACAAAGCGCTTTACCAATATGGTATTGGTTCGTGGGGAACTGGTGAGATAGCCTTAGTTAGAGCGGATAATACGTCAAACATTTATTCGTCTTCTGACTATACTTACGACTCGCTTAACATTGGCTTTGTTACTAACGGCTTTGCATATGACGCGTTGAAGCTGGATAAAACGGCCGTTGAATATAATCGCCCTAGTGCAACGAATAAAGAAACTTGGGTATACATGGCGTTCTCAGAGAATCAAGTTAATGGTTGGGAGTCTCTACTTAACGAAACGATCTCTGACGGATGGGATATTGACGTTGATCCGAGTGCTTACTTAAATATTGATAACCTGCCGAACACAAAACCAAGTGTATCAACGCAAGGAAGTGCAGAGTCCGTGATTGATCTGGACATGGGCTTAACATCGTCTACTGAAGGCTTTACTCGTGTCGCTTACTTTGCAACTTCAGGCGACTACAGAGTCACACATCGCATTTTCACAACAAGTGATAGTGATTCTGTTGTTGTTCCAGAATTGCATTACTACAACTTCCCAACATCGGCCGTTAACGGTTTGAAAGTTTCAGCTTCGGACGATTTTAATCGCACTGCTTTGGTAGTGAATGAAGATAGTAATATTGATTCTAAAGTTTTCATGAGCTTCTTCTCCAATGGTGAAGCGTCAGAGCCTGAACTAGATGAAGACCTAGATGGCATCATTACTTCTGAAAAAGAAGGCTTAGAAAATGAAGTGACATTACGTACTTCAAACTCGTTGGTAGTCAGTCGTTTTAATTAATTCATTGCGACCTCGAATAGGTTTCAATTAACACTTTTGTAAATTTATTAAGCCCCTTTGAAAGGGGCTTTTTTATATTTAATATTCAACTTTTGAAGAATATGTTGCTATATATTGCATATTAATTTGTCTATCGTATCTTTCTATTCGAATTATTTAGGTTAATAATTTGTTGCAAGTTTCAAAGGGCGGTGCTAATTTGTTCCGAATTAGAGAGGGCGGAGTCCCTTAATTGCAGTGACAAAAACACAGGGAGTAGGGCGCATGAATGATGTACCAGCGCTAGATATAAAAGACCTGCACAAAACATTTGGACAAAATGAAGTTTTAAAAGGCATTTCACTTGCCGCGCACAAAGGAGATGTTATCTCCATTATTGGCTCTTCCGGCTCAGGTAAGAGTACCTTTCTCAGATGTATCAACTTGCTAGAAACGCCTACCGCGGGCGAAATTTGGGTAAATGGTGAATTAATCCAAATGAAGAACAACAGAGCAGGTGAATCTGTTCCTGCTAATGAAAAGCAAGTCCAACGTATTCGCTCACGCCTGGCAATGGTTTTCCAAGGTTTCAACCTCTGGTCTCACCTAACCGTACTAGAAAACGTGATTGAGGCGCCTGTTCATGTCTTAGGCGTTCCAAAATCTCAAGCGATTGAAAACGCAGAAGTCTTGCTTAAGAAGGTAGGCTTGTATGAGCGTAAAGATTATTACCCTGGGCACTTATCTGGCGGCCAGCAGCAACGTGCAGCTATTGCCCGTGCGCTAGCAGTTGACCCAGAGGTGATGTTGTTTGACGAGCCAACTTCTGCGCTTGACCCAGAACTTGTAGGAGAAGTTCTGGGGGTAATGAGAGATTTGGCAGATGAAGGGCGAACTATGCTGGTGGTCACGCACGAAATGGCGTTTGCGCGTGACGTATCAAACCATGTGATGTTTTTACATCAAGGCTTAGTGGAAGAACAGGGAAATCCAGCTAAGCTATTTACAAACCCGGATTCAGAACGATTACAGCAGTTTATCTCATCCATTTACTAATATTTGTTAGGCGGCAGACTATTGCCTCCTAAGCCAACACAACAAACAAAACGAAATAAAATAGCAATCACAGGAGTATGGAAATGAAAAAGTGGTTATTAGCAGCAACGATTGCTGCAACGGCAGTATCAGGTGTTGCCCAAGCGAAAGAATGGAAAACAGTTCGCTTTGGTATCGAAGGCGCTTACCCTCCGTTTAGCTGGACAGAAACTGATGGCTCAATAAAAGGCTTTGACGTAGACATGGCAAATGCACTCTGTGAAGAGATGCAAGTGAAGTGCAAAATCGTCGCTCAAGATTGGGATGGTATTATTCCTTCTCTGCTTGCACGTAAGTACGATGCCATCATCGCAGCAATGTCTATCACTGAAGAGCGCAAGAAAAAAGTCGATTTCACTGGCAAGTACGCACAAATTCCAAATAAATTTATCGCTAAGAAAGGTGCGGGTCTAGATTTTGATAATCTTAAAGATGTCAAAATTGGCGTGCAACGTGCGACGACACATGACAAGTACTTAACTGACAACTACGGCGATGATGTTGAAATTGTGCGTTATGGCTCTTTTGATGAAGCGTATCTTGATCTAGAAAATGGTCGAATTGCTGCTGTTTTAGGTGATGCTTCTGCTCTAGAAGAGGGTGTGATCAACAAAGCAGGTGGCGAAGCTTATGAGTTTGTTGGACCATCGTTAACCGATCCAAAATGGTTTGGCGAAGGTATGGGTATCGCTGTTCGTAAACAAGACAAAGATCTAACGAAGAAACTCGACGCAGCAATTATTTCACTACGTGAGAAAGGTGTTTACCAAGAAATTGCTGGTAAATACTTTAACTACGATGTGTACGGTGAATAAACCGTAATTAAGCGACCGTTGGCTTGTTCCTAGAAGTAGTCAACGGTCGATTTTTTGAGTTTAGGGATTAGGAACTCACCTATGCTAGATTTACAAGGATACGAAGCTTCGATTTTGAAAGGAGCTTTAGTAACAATAGAAGTTGCAGTGCTTTCACTCATTCTCGCCATGGTCTTAGGCATGCTTGGCGCATTAGCTAAGTTAGCACCTTACAAATGGGCAAGGGCGATTGCCACTCTTTACACCACCGTCATTCGCGGTATTCCAGATTTGGTTCTGATGATGCTGATTTTCTTTGGTGGACAAATACTTTTAAATAACAGCCTTTACTCCATCAACGAAACGCTCAACGAGTGGTTTGCCTCGAGTGATCCAAACCATGAATGGACGTCTTACTTACCTGATTATATTGATGTCAGCCCATTTATTGCTGGTGTACTCACGATTGGTTTTATCTTTGGCGCCTACATGGCGGAGACTTTTCGTGGAGCGATCATGGCGGTGGACAAGGGTGAATTAGAAGCGGCGAAAGCTTATGGGATGAGTTCTGCTTTATCGTTTAGAAGAATCTTGCTTCCTCAGATGATTCGTCATGCATTACCTGGATTTGGTAATAACTGGTTAGTGTTACTTAAGACCACTGCGTTAGTTTCCATTATTGGTCTGGATGACATGGTGAGAATGAGCTCATTGGCAGCAGGTACGACCAAAATGCCGTTCACCTTTTACATGGCTGTCGCGCTCATCTTTCTATTTTTTACCAGCGTTTCGACCGGGCTACTCAAGCTTGTTGAGCGTAAGTTCAGTATTCATGCGAGGTAAGTTATGGACTTTTCTTTGATTATTGAAAGCTTTCCAACTTATCTTCAGGGACTTTGGACAACAGTTTGGTTAGTGGGATTAGCGTTGGTTATTGGCTTGTGTGTCTCTATCCCATTAGCCGTGGCACGCAATAGTACCAATTACGCTCTAAGCTTACCTTCTTGGGGATTCATTTACTTTTTCCGTGGAACGCCGCTATTGGTTCAGCTGTATTTGATTTACTACGGCATGGATCAGTTTTTCCCTGTGAAAGATACCTTGTGGGAGAACGCTTGGTTCTGTGCTCTGGTCGCTTTTATTCTTAATACATCGGCTTACACCGCAGAAATTATTCGTGGTGCGATTAATGGTTTGCCGAAAGGTGAGGTGGAAGCTGCGAAAGCCTATGGCATGAGTAAGTTTATGACATACCGACGTATTATCTTGCCGAGTGCATTGCGTCGAGCATTACCAGCTTATTCAAACGAGGTCATATTTATGCTGCACGGAAGTGCAGTCGCGGGCATCGTTACCATCATGGATTTAACTGGTGCTGCGCGTCTAGTTAACTCGCGCTACTATGCACCATTTGAGTCTTTCCTGACGGCGGGGCTGTTCTACATGGCACTGACGTTTATGATCTTGTGGTGTTTCAAAGTGGCAGAGAAGCGTTTCTTAGCTTATCTGCGTCCTTTAAGCTAATTATCAATAGAGGCAATAGCACCGGAGTGGGTGCTATTGCTTTTGATAATTTTGTTATCTTCATTCCTATTTTTCCTACCGATACAAAAGACTATTTCTTTTTATTCATGTACTTACATTAATATTTGATAAACTCATTGTTTAGTAAGTAAAAATGAAAAAAACAATTCTATCGTTGGGCATTGCCGCCTTAGCCACAGGATGTGGTGGGGGAGAGGGAGAATCACAACCTAATGCTCAAGTAAAACCAACGCAAGCTCCAGTTCAACAAGCTCTTGAAACTGGTAATGCACTGCTCGTTTCTGACCCGAGCGAATTCATTCGTAAAAGTCGTCAGGTTGTAGAAGCTCACAAGATGCAGTCGAATACGATCAAATCTGCAATTGCGAAAAACCTTTCAGGTCTTTATTGGGATCCAACCCATGATGCCGCGATCTTGGCACCTCAGTATGGCTTCAACGACACCATCTTGATGACCAATAAGGCCATGGCAAGCGGTTACAAAGATCAAGCGTTGTCAATTGGCGTTGCCGGAGAAAAATCTAATGGTCAACGTTATGCACTATTAGGGAGTAACCCATTTAGAACGGCACAACGTTTTCCCGACTCTTCCAACTCTGCGATGACGCAATGGTTAAGTAACCTGGTCACTTGGTTGTCGGGCGGAGTTACTTCAAACGTCGTCATCGCGCAAATGGATCAGTCTTATTACTTTCCGGATGAGCAAGCGACTCGCAATTGGCTGAAAGACACTGTTTCACAAGAGCTGGCGTTTAACGAGGCCAACCTATGCGATGGTTCGAAGCTACTTAGCTGCTTGCAAACCAATACTCCAAACTTATTGATCTTGTCACAGCATCTGCAATCTGGAGATACCAACAAACCAGTACTCGAAGCTTTGGAATACGCTGAGCAAGCCCAAATTCCTGTTCTATACCTGCATTGGGATGGAGGACTAACTGATCTTGGCCAAGACATTTTGGGAAGATTCCATGTTGATTATGTGGGAGATAACTATTGGCGTAAGTTAGGCTTGGTCGACTGGGATCCTTCATCGTTGATGAACGTTGTGCCGGACTCTGTCATCACACAACAAGCGCTGTTGTCTCGTTTTGAATCTCAAAATTTCAACGTTGACTTGTCAAAGTGTGATGACAAATCCTGCCCTGACACTGCGAATATGGACAGTCAATTTTATGCAGGGGCAAACAGCATTCGCCATTGGTTGCAAAAGCTTGATGAACAAAAAGTAGATTTGTTTAATCAAAACGGCTACCAATACGAAAAACTCATGGTATTGCTGGCTGATCATTATCGTCAAACGGTTGTCTTCCCGATGGACAAACAGTCAACCCAAACGACCGAATTCCTAAAGTCGTACTTTGCCGATTACGTGCAATACAACAGCCGAAGCGTAAACCCAAAACAACCAAATATGGGGAACTTCAGCCGTAGTGAGTTTAGCCCTGAAATAAAGAGAATCAGTGCAACGATTAATATGGAATCAAAGCGTAACTTCCGTTCGGCTGGTGTGTATGCGCTTCCTGGGGAAACCTTTACGGTTAAACGTAATGACAGCAATGATGTGGCGACTAAGATTGTCATCAACACTTTAAGAAGTGGTGCAACTCATGAGTTCAGCAAAGATGGATACACACGACCAAAACTGCTGACTTCATTCGGCTATGAAGTGAAGCCGGGTGAAACCATCACGCTGACTTCTCCTTATGGTGGTCCAGTACAGGTTCACTTTGACAAAAATGATGTTCCGGTTGAACTGAAATTTAATCATGTGGCACAGCATCCAGTTTGGAGAAGTGAGAAGGACAACGACGCTTTTATTCAACAGTTAGAAGCCAATTTATTCGATTGGGCTGAGCTGATCACTCCTGGGTTTGAAGTACACTCAAAGCGCGACAAAATGTTGGAGTCGGTCAACGATGAAATGTGGTCTACCCCTTCGGAAATGGCGCTTGCAACAGAAGAATATGTTCACAACTACCCGCATGTGCTGGCAGGTTTCCAAGGGCCGGGCATAGATGAAGTGCCTGAAATTATTCAATACGCCCAAAACCAAGGTTGGGAAATCGCCAATATTGATATAGTGAAGCATATGAACGCTGACCAAGCGACGTGTGGTTACGGCTGTTCTGGTAACCCATACGATGCTTACTGGTCATTCAGCCCACTCGGTCACGGTGATTTACATGAGCTTGGTCATGGCTTGGAAAAAGGTCGATTCCGATTTGCAGGCTGGGAAGGGCATTCAACGACCAATTACTACTCGTATTACAGTAAGTCTCGTTTCTTCCAGAATACGGGGAAAGTTTCAACTTGCCAAAGCTTGGATTTCAAAGGCCAGTTTGAATTATTGCAAGTTAGCCGAACTCAAGCGGATCCAAACGCATACATGGCTGCGCAAAATCAAACCAGTTGGAGTTGGGGCGCTCGTGTTTACATTCAAATGATGATGGCGGCGCAGCATGAAGGTGTGCTTAAAAATGGTTGGCATTTATTGGCGCGCTTGCACCTGATTGAACGTGAGTTTAACCGCTTAAAATCGGACGACGCGCTTTGGGATGAGAGACGATTGAGCATTGGTTTTGCCAACTACTCTCGGGAAGAAGCAAATAGCATCTCGAACAACGACTGGTTGCTTATTGCTCTGAGCTACATCTCTCAGCGAGATATGACTAACTATCTCGATATGTGGGGGTTCTCGTTCACAGAAAAAGCGAAACAGCAGGTTGTGGCGCTGAATCTACCGCCGATGCCGCTCACTTACTTTGCAAGTAGTAATACAGGCTACTGTCTGAACGAATTTGCTCAAACACCGATAACTATTGATGGTCAAACGGTTTGGCCGCTGAATCAGTGATTAACTGGTAATTTGTATGAAAAGGGAGACTGAGTCTCCCTTTTTATTGGACTAAGCTTAGCGTTGAGTCTCGCTTATAGCTTTGCAATATATTACTTAAATGTTGACCAGATTGGTGCGTGATCTGAAGGCTTCTCGATACCACGAAGCTCATAGTCGATACCAGATTCAATACACTTTTCCGCTAGAGAAGGGGTTGCCAAAATGACATCAATTCGTAGGCCACGGTTATCATCAAAACCGCGAGAACGGTAGTCAAACCACGAAAATTGATCGTTCACCTCTGGGTATAGCTTACGGAAGGTGTCCACAAAGCCCCAGTCTAGTAAGGTTTTCAACCATTCGCGCTCTTCAGGTTGGAATGAACATTTACCTGTTTTTAGCCAACGTTTACGGTTTGGTTCGCCGATACCGATATCTGCATCAATAGGGCTGATGTTGATGTCACCCATAACAATCAATTGCTCGTCGTTATTGTGATGATCGTTTAGGTAGGTCATCAGATCTTTATAGAATTGGCGCTTGTATGGGAATTTGGTTTCGTGGCTGATGTTATCCCCTTGAGGGAAATAGCCGTTTAGCACAGTGACCTTTTCGCCGTTTTCATTTAAAAACGTTGCCATGATCATGCGCCTTTGATGTTCCTCGTTATCCGTCGGGAACCCTTTTTGTACGTGTAGAGGCTCTTGCTTACAAAGCATTGCTACGCCGTAATGTGCTTTTTGACCATGGAAATACACTTTGTAGCCCATGGCTTCGACAGCTTCAATCGGGAATGCTTCATCGTGAACTTTAATTTCCTGAAGACCAATCACATCAGGTTGGTGTTTGTCGATTAGCGCTTGGAGTTGGTGCAGTCGCGCACGTAGTCCATTGATGTTAAAGCTGATTACTTTCATTATTTATCCTTTTGGGGGCGTACTTTTTTATGAATAGTATCATTGTGTAAGAGCACTGAAAATGAGTCTCGGTGAAAGGATTGAAACGCTCTGAGCTACTTTGCTTTTAATTTGTTTTCTAAGTCGTTTTGCACGATCTTTAAAGCGTTAAGCGCAACTTCTGGATCTATCTCATTGCTCTCAAGCAAATAGATTAAATCGACAGCCAGTTTGATCTCTTCAGGTGCGTCATCTAAAGGCGAGGTTGGTTGGTCAGCCATTATTGATGTTTTTCCCTATGTGTAATTTGGTTCTCTAGCTTAAGAAGTGCTGCTTCACAACGCGCTAAACGTTGCTCGGTTGCTAGTAATACTTTTTGAGCGTCGGCACGCATAAAACTCGGAGCGCTTTCGACAGCACGTTCTTTTTCTAACACCATCTCGCGCAAGCGTCTTGCCCACTCTTGGTGTTGAGCGAGTTCCTGATAAAGCACGTTGATAGGCTTGCGGAAATAGCTGCTATGTTTGATTTCATTCTTACGAATTTTAGTGGTAGAAATCTCGCGTTGAATTGCACCGATTTGCGCCACTAACCTTTCAGTGAGGTACTCAGCACGCAAAGCGGTGAGCTTACCTTCATTTTGCTCACGCACAATCGCATCCAGCGTGGCTTTTGCTTCTTTTACGCAAGGAGTAAGTAAGCGAGAGCGGCAACCAAATAAACGCTCATCAAAAAGCGGAACATGATGTTCGCCTCTTTGACGGTCAAGAACAGCGGCTTGCTTCGCCATTTGTTCTAGATTTTCCTGGAGTTGAGAAATGTTCATGACAAGCCTACAAACCATGCGTCATAAGCCAATTTAATGGCTAGTATGCTGACGACAGTAACAAATACAGGACGAATGAATTTAGAACCAAATCTAATAGCGGAGTGCGCGCCAACAAAAGCACCAGCCATTAAACATACTCCCATTGTTAAGCCTAGCACCCAGTTGATGTGTCCGAGGAGTGCAAAAGTGATCAAAGAGGTAAAGTTACTGGTAAAGTTCATTGCTTTTGCTAAGCCAGAGGCGAGCAAGATATTCAGTCGGTACAGCGCCATTGAACTTACTGTCCAAAAAGCCCCAGTTCCAGGCCCTGCGAGTCCGTCGTAGAATCCTATGGATAAGCCTTGCATGTACTGTTTTTTATGAAGTTTTGGGCAAGGCTCGGGTATTGGACTTTGATGAGCAGAGTGGGGCGTTTTATGAAAAACGGTATACAACGCTGCCGCCAAAATAACAAGCGGCAATCCTTTTTCCAGCCAATCCGTACTAATCGCATCTACAAATAGCGTACCTAATGTCGCTCCGAAGAGTGTCGCCACGAATGCACGCCGCCAGCATTGAGGCTTGAATAGACGTTTTTTGTAGTACGTAAATGCCGCAGTAGAAGAAGCAAAGGTAGCGGCAAGTTTATTGGTGCCTAGTGCAATATGAGGCGGCAAGCCCAGCGACAGTAGAGCAGGTACGGTAAGCATGCCACCACCACCGGCAACTGCATCAATAAATCCAGCGACAAAAGCGACAA
The DNA here is from genome assembly GCF_033339395.1 of Vibrio sp. 397. Taxonomy (NCBI): domain Bacteria; kingdom Pseudomonadati; phylum Pseudomonadota; class Gammaproteobacteria; order Vibrionales; family Vibrionaceae; genus Vibrio; species Vibrio sp. 397. The sequence goes on from NZ_JAWOUN010000018.1 coordinate 70,971, forward strand.
GCGCCAACACCAACAGCATGGTTGGCTCAATCATTTCCATAAATGGTGATTCTTCTAATATTCTATTTTACGTTTAAATGGAGGTAGTGAGTCGATTAAGGCTTGTCCGTATCGCTTAGTGACTAGGCGTCGATCAAGAATCGTTACTCTACCAGAATCTCTCTCTTTACGCAGTAAGCGACCTACGCTCTGGATCAGCTTTTTGCTTGCGTCTGGTACAGTTATTTGCATAAACGGGTTTCCTCCTTTTTTCTCAATGTATTCGGAATGAGCCTGCTCAACAGGGGAGGTTGGAACGCCAAATGGAATTTTTGTAATCACCAAGTTTTCAAGTAATTCGCCAGGTAAATCTAGCCCCTCAGAGAAACTGCCAGTACCAAATAAGATGCTGGTTTTATTTGATTCTATTAGCTTTTTATGTTTTTTTAGAATTTCTTGACGTGAGCTTTCACCTTGAACTTGCAACGCCCAGCCTTTTTTTATGAACTCCGAAGAGAGTGCCTTCGCGACTTGGTTCATCTGCCAATAGGATGAGAATAATACTAAGTTGGCTTTCTTGTCTTCCAAGTACTTAGGCAAGATCTCAATAAGATATTCAGTAAATTGAGGCGCTGGTGGTTCATATTTCATCGCAGGGATGAGTAATTCTGCCTGGTTTTGGTAATCGAATGGTGACGCAAGCGCTAAAAACTGTGTGCCTGATTCTGGCTTGCCATCAATACCAACCTGATGGCAAAAGTAATGGAAGGAGTTTAATGCACGCATCGTTGCGGAAACCAAAATGGCGCCAATACATCTGCTCCAAATCTGTTGGTCGAGTTGCCATCCAATTTCAAGTGGCGAAACACTCACAATGAAATCACCCTCGCGATCGGGGTGGGTTTCTAACCAGCGAGCTAAAGGCGCACCTTTTTCACGAGCTGGTTCAGCCATTAAATGCCATACTTGCGCTAGGTTTTCTAACCTTTGAATGTAGAAACCGAGCTCTGCAAGCGCTGGTTCAGCCAACCTTGTCGCAAGCTCCCCGTCTTTTACTCTTTCCGCAATAAGATCGGCAATTTTTGCCACACTCTGATTTGCTTTTTTACTGAACTGTTTTAGTTCTTTGGATTGGTTCTCTAGCCACTCCGGTAGTTCACCGTGTTCGAAGCGGTAGATACCCTCTTCAAATTGAGCTGGGTCGAACTGTTTGGGCAATTGAGTCAGTGCCGGTATCAAGTTCTGAACCGCGTCTTGAAGGTCATTGCGAAATCGAGCTACGCGTTTCTCGTCTGCGAGTGATGAAAACTTACTAATCGACTGATTTAACTTCTCAAGCCATGCTGCCGCACCTTTTAAACTCGCAGATGCTGAAGCATGGTCACGAGCGACGTGAGGTAAGTGATGTGCCTCGTCGAAGACGTATATCGTGTTTTCTGGCTCAGGTAAAATCACGCCGCCACCTAAATCTGCGTCTGCCATGACGAGAGAGTGGTTAGCAATGATGACATCGTTTTTATCCAACTCTGAGCGCGCTTTTTGGAATGGGCAGCCGCGGTGGCCTGGTAAACTGTTATTGCAACTGTGTTTATCACTGACAATCAGTTGCCAAAGCTTATCATCGATGGTTTTAGGCCAAGAATCACGGTCACCGTCCCATTTCCCTTGCGCAAGAGAGCGATGCATTGTTTCCAACAGCTCTATATCTTTTTGCTTAGGTTTGGTTTCAAACATGGCTAACTGGCCACCATCAGCACCGCTAGCAGTGGCGAGCTTTTCAGCGCAACAATAGCGTTGACGGCCTTTTGCCAAAATAAAAGAAAACTCGCGGTCAGTAATCCGACGAAAAAGAGGGAGGTCTTTATTTATGAGCTGCTCTTGCAGAGCGACGGTCGCCGTTGAGATAACCACTTTTCTATTATTATGTACAGCCACGGGAATGGTCGCCATTAGATAGGAGAGCGATTTACCAATTCCAGTCCCTGCTTCTGCAACGAGTATTCGGTTAGATTTGTGATACTGACCGCACAGCGTTTTTGCAATCTCTGCAACAAGGTAGTTTTGTGCTCTTCTAGGCACAAAGTTATCAAGTTGATCTTGAAGGTTTTGATAGCTATTACGAATCGATTTTTGAATGTTACTGGTCAGCATACGGGCCTCAAATGCGTTGGAGGCGAATAGTAGCACACATCACTAGTTGTACAGTAGTTCACAAAACGGAATGCTTTTATAAGGAATGTAGATCTCCTTCACAAAAAAATATTGAACCTTATCTTAATGAAATTAATTTCATTATATGAAAAATATAAAACTCCAACTTGGTCTGATTTGTGGGTTTTTATTCTTTTTTTTGTTTTCAGCCCTAAACCACCTACTTCAGTAGGTGGTTATCATCCGTTTCGGCTTTGCCTGTAAAACTACTC
>NZ_JAWOUN010000019.1:0-70800 GCF_033339395.1 Vibrio sp. 397
CGCTGGACTAAACAAAGGCCCCCTTTTAGGGGGCTCACACAAAGCCACCTTCTTTAGAAGGTGGTAATTTACTTTTTAGGGACTGAGCAGTGAAAAGCATCAGAGGATTAAGCACTACTGAATTTATCGTGCTGCTGACTTTTCTCGCCGTCGCTGGCTACGTGCTATTGCCTCGGTATATCAGTTTTGGACCAGAAACATACGAAGCAAAATGGGAGCAAACCAAGCAAACCGCGGAGCACGTTTCTGAGACGCTAAGCAATAAAGAAACTTACGATCGAATTGAAGAAGAGATTAGTCGTTCAAAGGGGAGAAATAACTAGACATTGGCTATTTGTTCGTCTGTTCACATTTCGAATCGAAAAATTATAAACCTATCATTAATCTCATAATTTCATCGTATACTTATCTCGCTTGTTCTAAGCCTAAGGTTGGGTTATGAAAATTCGCAGCTCTGCATTAGGGTTTACGTTAATGGAGTTAATCCTCGTGATTGTTCTCCTCTCTATCCTTTCACTTTTTGCAGCCAGCCGTTTTATGGGCTCTGGCAGTTTCTCTGCATATGCATTACAAGAACGCGTGATTTCTGTTATTCGCCAAGTGCAGGTGAATCGTATGCAGTCGAATTTTGAAAAAAAAACTGATAATAACTTTCGTTTACAAGTTTCTAGCTCATGCATTGGTTCAGTTGCTGCCTGCACACTAACAGGCAGTGCACAAGATGCTCGTAGTGACGTAGTTATTGATAAATCCGCAAAGTTTTCACTGACCAATGCCGTAACTAATCCAATCGAGTTTAATTTGTTGGGTAATCCTATAAATTCTGCGAGTGGTGGAGTTTCAATCCTGATTGAAGATAAACATGGTCGAAGCCGCTGCCAAGTTGAAATTAATACTCAAGGTTATGTTTCAAAAGGTACATGCTCATGAAGAAATCTAGTGGCATGACTTTGATAGAAATGATCATCGCGATTGTTTTAATGGGCATTGCGATGGTGGCGTTTACTTCTTTTCTTGTCCCTCAGATTCGAGATTCCGCCATCCCTCATTATCAAACCCGCGCTGCCGCATTAGGCCAAGGTTTTATGTCACAGATATTGGCGCGAGGCTTTGACCAGTGGAGTGACTTTGATGGTGGTACTGTTCGATGTGGTGAGCCTAAAGACAGCCCTCATCCAGATAATCCTTTGAATTTGTGCTCTTCGACTTTAGATGTGGATACTGACTACGGAGAGGATGCATCAAATCCGAGTTCTTTCAACGATGTCGATGACTATATTGGGTGTTGGAGCACATCTACAACGGCTTCTCAGTGCGATGGTATCCCTAGAGGGAATATTAGTGATGTACTTGGTGCGGACAGTACTGAGCAGTACAAAAACTTTAGATTAGAAGTTAGCGTTGCCTATGATGATCTGACGGATAAAGCTCCCGATGAAATAACCGAATACAAAAAAGTAACATTACGGATTTTTGCGGGGAACACGCAGCCCCTTACTCTAACAGCTATTAAGGGGAACTACTGATGAAAGATCGTGGTTTCACCTTAATCGAAATGATAGTTACGATCGTGATCGGCAGCTTCATCATGTTGGGTATAGCTGGGTATGTCCAGTTAGGAATGAAAGGGTACGCTGATACTATCGACCGCCAACGAATACAAACACAAGCTCAGTTTGTTTTAGAAAAGATGACGCGTGAAATCCGCCATGCTGTACCTAATAGTTTTCATGTGCCAAAAGGAACAACTAATTGTCTAGAGTTTGTGCCGATTGAATATTCTGGTTTTTACACGTTTAAGAATAATGACTTAGAGTTTTTGCTAGGTAATGACTCAACGCTTAATCCTATTCCTGCGAATCGCAGGATGGTGATAAATCCGAGCCGATATGAAGATTTACAATCAACTTCTTCGCGAAATATAGCCATTGGTGGTTTAGCTAAAACAGGTAAGGTTTTTGTTGTTAGTGGGGGGGCAAGTACGATTACGGGATCCTCTGTTTCTAGCCGTCTTTATATTTATCAAGAGAAGTCGGAGGTTCGCTACTGTTTTGATACCAAGCGAGTTACGCGAAATGGTATTACGGTTGCGGGTAGTGTCGATACGTCCGTAAGTGGTATGCGTTATCTAGAGCCAACTCTGCAACGAGGTGGTTTAGTTCATATCAATTTAGAGTTTGAGCAGGATGGTGAACGTAGTGTGTATCAACAAGATGTGCAGGTGCTCAATGTCCCATAGAAGAAACTCCAGCGGAAATGTACTAATCATCGTGTTGTTCGTCATTATTGTAATGGGATATTTGGCTTCCTCTTTAATGAAAGTGACATGGTCGAATCAAAGCGGATTAACAAGAGAGTTTTTGGGAACAAAAGCTTGGTTTGTTGCTCAGTCTGCAAATGAGTGGGCATTGACAAGGTTATATCCCATCAATGGTACGAGTGATAGCGTCGCGACAATCTGCACAAATACGGTAAGCGGTGCAATGCCTAATGTCACACAAGGGACCGGATGTAGGCTTAGCCCAATGAGTTGTGTAGATTTAGGCACTTTAAACTTAGGAACACCAGCAGCAGAGTCACTATTTAGGGTGCAAGCTACGGCCGTTTGTGGCTCGGGCTTATCGCAAGTTGAGCGCCAGCAAGAGATTTGGGTTCGGGAGTAATAACAAGAATGAAAAAACTGATTTGCTTAGCCTTGATATGTATGATGAGTACGGCGAACGTTCTCGCTAAGGTTCACGATATTACGCCAAGTTGGGACTGGGTGAGGTGGGTCCCTGAAGGTGCAAGCGATTTGTGTGATAACGGTAGTTACCAAGATCGATTTAATTTTTTTGTTAGGCCTACAACCTACGTATGCCCGAACGGACTCACGTTGAATAACGGCTATACTATTGTGTCTGATAGTAAAATGACGATTCGTGTACGAGGTACTATTCAACTCGCTGGCAACAACCAGATCGGTAAATCTAATGCTCATATTGACCTTATTAACGAGACCAGCGATGTTATCGGAGATAACGGTGGCTATGATATTTATGGTGATATTGAGTCGCACGGTAAAATTCAACTTAAGAACCGATCGCATGTTTATGGTTCGATCTTGTCCACGCATGGGGAGGTTATTCTTTCTCAAGCGGTTATTGAAGGAAATGTTACGAGTAAAACGAGCACGATAAAAACCGAACAAAGCGACAATATCATTCGCGGTAACGTTGAAGCTGCTGGAACGGTTACGTTGAAGCAAACCCATGTCGAAGGTAGCGTGACAAGTATCGGTGGTGAGGTGAAAACTGAGCAAAGCGGGAATGAAATTCAAGGTGATATTTCTGCATCAAGCCGGGTTACATTAAATGAAACAAAAGTTACGGGTGACGTTACCAGTAAGGGCTTAGAGGTTATTTTAGAAGCCAATAACCAAGTACACGGAAATATTCTCGCTCTACATAAAGTCGATATTAAAAACTCATTGGTTTGTGGCCGGGTAGAATCAACAGGTAGCGAAGTATCGTTGACTAACTCTAAACTCGATCAAAATCGAGGTGTTTATACTCTTAGTGAAGCGATTCAGTCCCACGGGAAAGCCACAGTAAAAAGCTCGACCGTCTGTGGTTCTGTTAACTCAAAATCACATTCTTACGAGTACAATGATAGTGACATTTATTGTGGTGTAGATGATCCCAACTGTCAGCCCCCCCAGACCGGAGAGTGCCCAATAGAGGCTGTAGCCTCACTTTGTCCTGAATTAGTTCCTGTTATTCCGCCAACACAGCAATGTTCACTATTACCAGAAGAAAACTTCAATTCAGGTTCATTGTCAAACTGGTCGGTGATGGGCTTTGGTACCAGTGACGAGCCCCATATCTCTGATGGACGTTTCATCTTAAACTCAAATAAACCAGAGCAGGCAACAGCCTCTGCATATAACTATATTTTTCCGTCAGATCAGAACTATTTAGAGATTGAGTTTGATCACAATGCATATGGTGGGGATGGTGCTGACGGTGTTGCGCTGGTGATTTCTGATGCGAGTGTCCCTCCTCAAACCGGGGCATTTGGTGGTCCGCTTGGTTACGGGATGAAGCTTCTAAAGAATCACTACCCTGAAGTCTCCAAAGATGTAGAAGGCTTTGCTGGTGGTTGGCTAGGTATTGGTATTGATGAGTTTGGTAACTACATTCGTGAAGGGAGCGAGAAAATCGTTTCAAATAGTGTTGCTGATAATGTTGGGGTGCGTGGACAGGGCGTCCAAGATGCGAATGGTAAGTGGTTGAAAGGTTATCCGTATATCACTGGCAAAAAATACAGCAGCTCGTTGGATAATCGAAAAGGTAAAGAGAAACTGCATCGTTATAAAGTAGTTTTAAATTCGCGTAACACCGATACGATAACGCTGGCTGTATTTCGAAAAGTCGGAAAAAATGGCGGATGGGATCCTGTTATCGAAGAGTTTAACGTTTTGGAAAAAGGTGGTTTTAACTATATTCCAGATAACTTCCGTCTGTCGGTAACGGCATCCACAGGTATGCTTACCAATACGCATGATATTGATAACTTCCGAGTCTGTGCGGACAAGTACTCGCGATTAACAGATGGTATTCATCATTTCGAGTTTGACTACTCAGGCTCAGGCAGTACGTGTCAGGCTTCTGATGTGACACTTAGAGCTTGTATGAATGAAAGTTGTTCTGAGCAATATCCTAGAGATGCATACGATGATGGCAGCTTAACGCCTCTCTCTGTCACTTTACTTCCATCTACTGGCAATAATGTTGCCAACTGGGTTGGTGGTACAAATGTACAGTTTGAGAATGAAACTCAGCTTGAGCTGCAAGGTTCAAGAGCTGGCGATATTACTTTGGGTATCGATCAAAGTTCCGTACCACAGTTTGGCTTTGAAGGGGCACGATGTCGAATTAATGGCGGGCCACTATCTGCTAACAACTGTAATGTAACCTTCGCTTCAAATGTGCTTGCGGTGAATGTTAATGATGTAGTTGCTAGTCGCGAAACTACGGGGGAGGACTACCTATCGTTTTGTTCAACTCGAACTGAAGACGGCGGAGAATCTCGCGGTGTTAATATGTCGATTGATTATGAAGTGGCACCGATCGATAGCTCTCAACCTGTCGTGATTTCTTACAAGAAAAAAGTGAAAGATCAGGCTGTGGAATGGAGTTCAAATGTCGAGCTAACCAGAGCTAATAAATACCTGCCTAATGTTTATTTTGATGATGAAGGCAAGGCATTCTTTAAGTTGAGATACTCTGAAGCTGGAAAGGTCAAACTTAAAGCCAGTGTTGAAGGTGTTGATGACTCGGATGGATTCGGCAGCTTCGTTAGTTTTCCTTCAAAACTGAAAGTTACTGCAAAGAGTGGTGATAAGAGCGGAGAGTGCACCAACAGTGAAAATGGCTGTTCTTCGGGGTTTGTTGCTGCTGGTGAAGTTTTTGAGTTAACCATCTCGGCATTGCAAGATGATGATACGGTTGCTGAGAACTATCAAGAGAAGACTATTACGGTTAGTAATAAAGTGAAGTACCCGTCTAATGGTTCATTAGCCAAACTTCTAAATGAGAAGCTACCAGAATCAAGTAAATGGTCTCGTGGCAGTGTGACGTTTGATCAATCGGTTTCAGAAGTCGGTGTTTTCGAGCTTATTGCTGAGGCACCAGTTGCTAAAGATGAAAATGGCGATGATATTGGCACATCTCTATATCTTGGTAGTAATGCATTTAAAATAGCCGATGGTAAGTTAACCATTGGGCGCTTCTATCCGGATTACTTTAAAGTCACCGGGACAGAGTGGACCTACCCTGATAATCAGAATCAATCTGTATATATGGGACAGAATTTTGAATCGGTTAAGTTTGAAGTCACAGCATATAACGCTAACGGTTACACAACTCAAAATTATGGTGGTTTTGCCAATTCTTTAAAAGCAGATTTGTATTTGGCTGGTGGTTACTCAGATAGACTTAGCATTTTGGATTCCGATTTGACTAGTGATAACTGGTCGGGAGCTGTGTGGAGCAAAACTTGGGATAACTCAGTTTATTGGCGTAAAGATTTATCTTTGCCGAGTCCCGATGGTCCATTTAATTCAAAACTACCGGCAGACAAGGATAGTTCCATCGAAACGTCTATTTCGCTTTCACTTAATAATAATGGAACTAAAGTATCTGGCTATGTTGATCCTACGATGTTCTTAAAAGAAGGGCAAAATAGCACTGAAGATAGAATGGTTTCGCAACAGCTACTATCGCAACCTGATGTCAGGTTTGGTCGCATAGCTCTGGATGATGTGGGAGTGAATCAGGGTAAATCTGTTAATATCCCCCTTAGAGTGGAGTATTGGAGAGATACCCGATTCGTTTTAAACAGTAAGGATAACGGGACAACAGTGTCCCCAACTCTAAAAAGCCAGGAGCCAGTTTGGCCTGATGATGGCTCCGACTGCGACATTTTACTTGAAGGCGTCAGAACGACGGTTAACGATGGTGCCATGCGTGAACTTATTGCTAAGCAAGAGCGCGCAGACTGTGGACGTCAACAAGCTGAAGTTTGGCTTAATCTCGACCCTAGTGGTAACAACCTCCCTTGGCTCAAATACGACTGGGACAATGATGGCTCCGAAGAAAACCCATCCTCCGTCGTCACCTTTGGTATTCATCGTGGTAACGATCGCGTGATTTACCGTGGTGAGCCAGGGTTAACCGGACAGTAACAACTTAGGTTTTTGCCCTTAAGTTAGGAAACTGCAAGAAATTGAGGCTTTCTGCTCATGTTTGTGTACCAATACCTTGCTGTGACAGCGAGGCATTGGTACATTTAGAGCAATTTTTGTCTTCTATATTTTTGCAGGATGAGCGAAGAGTATGTTTAAGAAACTTCGTGGCATGTTTTCTAACGATCTATCTATCGATTTAGGTACAGCCAACACTCTAATTTACGTAAAAGGGCAAGGAATTGTCCTTGATGAACCTTCTGTAGTTGCTATTCGTCAAGATCGTGTAGGTTCTGCAAAAAGCGTTGCTGCAGTCGGTCACGCAGCAAAACAGATGCTTGGTCGTACACCTGGCAATATTTCCGCTATTCGCCCAATGAAAGACGGCGTAATTGCTGACTTCTACGTAACCGAAAAAATGCTTCAGCACTTTATCAAGCAAGTGCACGATAACAGCATCCTAAAGCCAAGCCCACGTGTTCTTGTTTGTGTTCCTTGTGGTTCTACCCAAGTTGAGCGTCGCGCAATTCGTGAATCAGCACTTGGTGCTGGTGCGCGTGAAGTTTACCTAATCGACGAGCCAATGGCGGCGGCAATTGGTGCTGGTTTACGCGTATCTGAGCCGACAGGTTCAATGGTGGTCGATATCGGTGGTGGTACAACTGAAGTTGCCGTTATCTCTCTAAACGGTGTGGTTTACTCATCGTCTGTACGTATCGGTGGTGACCGCTTTGATGAAGCAGTGATCAACTACGTACGTCGTAACTACGGCAGCTTGATTGGTGAAGCAACGGCTGAAAAGATCAAACACGAAATCGGTTCTGCTTACCCTGGTGATGAAGTTCAAGAGATTGAAGTTCGCGGTCGTAACCTTGCAGAGGGTGTACCACGCAGCTTTAGCTTGAACTCAAACGAGATCCTAGAAGCGCTTCAAGAGCCGCTATCTGGCATCGTATCAGCAGTCATGGTTGCACTAGAACAGTGTCCACCAGAGCTTGCTTCAGACATTTCTGAAAACGGTATGGTACTAACCGGTGGTGGTGCACTACTTAAAGACCTAGACCGTTTACTAATGGAAGAAACTGGTATTCCTGTGGTTATCGCGGAAGATCCACTAACGTGTGTTGCGCGTGGTGGCGGTAAAGCACTAGAAATGATCGACATGCACGGTGGCGATCTGTTCTCTGAAGAATAAAGGTTTAGGTGAAGCTCATGTCGGGCTTCACCTTCATTTCTGCTCTCTCTGTAATTCAAACATGCTCCATACCTAAAAGTATTTAGTTAAGTATTTTTAGGTTGCCAAGTAAGGCTCAATAATCATGGAAGCAATCAGGTCAAAAACAAGATGAAACCGATTTTCGGCAGAGGTCCGTCTCTGCAATTACGTCTGTTTTTTGCTGTCATCGTGTCGGCGAGCTTAATGCTGGCCGATAGTCGTCTAGATACGTTTTCCAACGTTCGATACCTACTAAACAGTATGGTTGCACCGATTCAGTACGCAGCGAATTTGCCTCGTAGTATGTTCGATGGCGTATTTGAACGTTTTAATTCTCATCAGGCATTAGTTGAAGGCAATCGCAGCTTAAAGCGAGAAGTGTTACGCCTGAAAAGCGAGCTTATCTTGCTCGACCAATATAAAGAAGAAAACCAACGCCTACGTAAGTTGTTAGGATCTTCATTTGTCCGTGATGAAAAGAAAGTCGTGACAGAAGTAATGGCGGTGGATACTTCACCTTATCGTCATCAAGTGGTGATCGATAAAGGCCGTATTGATGGTGTTTACGTTGGTCAGCCTGTTATCAACGAGAAAGGCATTGTTGGTCAGGTCACGTTTGTCGCAGCGCACAACGCACGTGTTCTGCTGCTAACGGACGCGAAAAATGCAATTCCTGTCCAGGTGATCCGCAATGATATCCGAGTGATCGCATCGGGCAATGGTGAAATGGATGAAATCCAACTAGAGCACATTCCAACCAGCACAGATATTCAGGTTGGTGATTTATTGGTGACATCCGGTTTAGGTGGCATTTACCCTGAGGGATATCCAGTCGCGACGGTTACCAATGTGGATCACGATACGCGTCAAGAGTTCGCCTCAATCAAGGCTGAGCCGGTTGTGGAATTTGATCGCTTACGCTACCTACTGCTGATTTGGCCGAATGAAGACCGTCAACACAAAGTACTGCGGTCCAATGTAGATGAAGGGTTAGAGCAAGAACAAGAGGTAACCGATGGCCAATAATGTATTGAGTAGCCGAATGGTGATTGGCGTCAGTTTCTTCGTTGCGCTGGTACTGCAAACCATTCCGTGGCCAGGTGTGTTAGATGTGTTACGCCCTTCATGGTTGTTCCTTGTTACGTGTTATTGGGTGTTGGCACTACCGCACCGAGTGAACGTCGGGACTGCGCTAGTGTTAGGCTTATTGTGGGATATCTTGATCGGCTCAACGCTTGGAATTCGTGGCATGATGATGTCGATCGTTATCTACCTTGTGGCGCTGAATTTCCTGTTGATTCGCAACATGGCATTGTGGCAACAGTCGATTTTAATTGCCTTTTTTACTGCGTTATTGGAAGTTTTGATATTCTGTGGGGAATATTTGAACCAGGACGTAGTATTTAATCCATTATCTCTGTGGACGGCGGCAATAAACTGTATACTTTGGCCATGGATGTTTTTATTAATGCGACGAGTTCGTCGCGCTTGGCACGTAAGGTAATGCGGTGAAAAAGAGCCTATCTCTCGTTCTCGCTTCGGGTTCTCCGAGAAGAAAAGAGCTGCTTGCTCAACTGGGTTATGATTTTGAGATCGTATTGCCTGATATTGAGGAAGCCAAACAAGCTCATGAGCAAGCACGAGATTACGTGTTGCGTCTTTCTTTGGAAAAAGCTCAGGCAGGCTTAGCGTTGGCTAAGCCTGATTCCGTTGTATTGGGCTCTGATACGGTCGTAGTATGCGATGACCGTGTGCTAGAAAAACCAAAAAGTTTTGAAGATTCAAAGCGTATGCTTACTGACTTATCGGGTCGTCGCCATCAAGTGATGACTGCGGTGAGCGTTGTATCATCGGAACAACAACATTCAGTGGTCGTTACCACTGACGTGTGGTTCAAACCACTGACTCACGAAGAAATCGAACAATATTGGCAGTCAGGAGAGCCATGCGATAAAGCTGGAAGTTATGGTATTCAGGGACTCGGAGGGCGATTTGTCACCCGAATCGAAGGCAGTTATCACGCTGTAGTAGGCTTACCTTTGTTCGAAACCGATCAGCTAATTCAAGAATTTTTATAATTGTTTTGAGGTGTGCACATGAGTGCAGAATTGCTGCTTAACGTGACCCCGAGTGAAACTCGTGTGGCCATGATTGAAGGTGGAGTACTACAAGAAATACATATCGAGCGCGAATCGCGTCGCGGTATTGTGGGCAATATATACAAAGGCAAAGTAAGCCGAGTGTTACCAGGTATGCAGGCGGCTTTCGTCGACATTGGTTTAGATAAAGCGGCGTTTTTACATGCGTCAGATATTGTTCCTCATACCGAATGTGTGGCAGAAAACGAAAAACAGCAGTTTCAAGTCCGTGATATCTCTGAGCTGGTACGCCAGGGACAAGACATTGTTGTGCAAGTGGTCAAAGATCCGCTCGGCACGAAAGGTGCACGTTTAACGACGGATATCACCTTACCTTCGCGTTATCTTGTTTTTATGCCGGGGGCCAGCCATGTCGGTGTTTCGCAGCGTATTGAAAGTGAGAAAGAGCGTGAGCGTTTGAAAAAGGTGGTGAACCATTACTGCGATGAGCACGGTGGTTTTATCATTCGTACCGCGGCAGAAGGCGCTGATGAAAAAGAGCTCTCTCAAGATGCGGCATTTCTAAAGCGTTTGTGGCTAAAAGTCATGGAGCGTCGCTCAAAATACAAAACGCGTTCAACACTTTACGGTGAACTCGGCTTAGCTCAACGCATTCTGCGTGACTTTGTTGGCACAGAGCTCGATAAGATCATGGTCGACTCCCGCCTTGAATATGAAAACCTGAAAGAATTCACTTCTGAGTATGTACCGGAGTTAACAGATAAGCTTGAGCTTTACGAAGGTGACAAGCCAATCTTTGACATGTACGACACCGAAAACGAAATTCAGCGTTCTTTAGAGCGCAAGGTCGAGCTAAAATCGGGCGGCTATTTGATCATCGATCAAACCGAAGCCATGACCACCATCGACATCAACACGGGTGCATTTGTTGGTCGTCGTAATCTCGAAGAGACTATCTTCAATACCAATATAGAGGCAACGCAAGCTATTGCGCGTCAGCTACGTTTACGTAACCTCGGCGGTATCATCATTATTGACTTTATCGATATGGCATCCGAAGAGCATCGTCAGCGAGTACTTACCTCACTGGAAACGGCGCTGGCGAAAGACCGAGTAAAAACCAACATCAACGGCTTTACCCAGCTTGGCTTAGTTGAAATGACGCGTAAGCGCACACGAGAAAGTATTGAACATATCTTGTGTTCTGGCTGTCCTACTTGTGAAGGCCGTGGCAGCGTGAAAACGGTCGAAACCGTATGCTTTGAGATATTACGCGAGATTACTCGTGTGAACCGTGCTTACGACGCCGATAATTTTGTCGTGTACGCATCGCCGTTTGTTGCTGAAGCGCTATTGGGCGATGAGTCTCATGCGTTAGCTGAGCTCGAAGTATTTATTGGCAAGCAAGTGCGAGTTCAGGCTGAACCCCTGTACATTCAGGAACAGTTTGACGTCGTAATGATGTAATTTGGAACATTTGTGAATTCTGGTGTTAACCGTTTTGGGCGTTTTTGTGCGTGGAGTTTAGTTACTGTATTGGTGTTATTAGCCATATTAGTGACCACGCTGCGCGTCACATTGCCGCAACTTAACCATTTCCAAGATGAGATCAAAACCTGGGTCAAGCAAGGCACAGGTTTTGACGTTTCTATTGCTAATGTCGCAGGGACGTGGCGCAATAATCATCCCTCAATCGCGTTACTGGGCTTAGAGGCAAATCTACCAAACGTGCAAGATGCACGCTTCGCTGTTGAAGAAGTCCAGATTGAGTTCGATCTTATTCAATCTCTTTTTCAACTTAAACCTGTAGTTGCAGACCTTACCATTCATAACCTCGCTTTAGATATTCACACTGTAGACATTCTGCCGACTTCTCATCGTCAAGATCCGAAGCCCGAAGTGGATAAGAGCGAAGTGAAACTCATTGACCAACTCGACTCACTTCTTTTACGTCAGTTCGAAGACTTCACTATTAGCGATTCACGGATTTGGTATAAGTCTGTGTCAGGTGAAACTCGCCGTTTAGATATCGAGCAGCTTCGTTGGAGCAATCAAGGGAAACGTCACGTAGCCGAAGGCACGGTTAGCATTGCCGATGTTCGCCTGAACTCATTATTAGTAAGCGCTAACTTTAAAGATCATGGCTCGTTGCGCGATGTATCTGGTGAGTTTTACGTGAGTGCTCAAGATGTCTCGGTCACACCTTGGCTGACCACTTACATGCAAGAAGAGTCAGGAGCAGAATCGGGTAAAGTCAGCTTAAATACTTGGCTGACGCTCAAACATAGCCAACCGCATGATGCTTATGTTGAATTGCTGCCTTCCGAGTTGGTGTGGAATGAAGATGGACATCATGAGCTGTTTATTGAGTCTGGAATTTTCAGTCTTCGACCAGATAAACAAGGCTGGAAAGTAAATGGCCACTCACTTCAGATCAGAACCGATAATACCCCTTGGCCAGAGCTAGACGTCGCGTTTGATTGGCAACCAAACGGCTGGATGCTTAATCTCTCTCAGCTCGACATCGAAGCACTCATTCCGCTCATCAAGCTGGCTCCAGAGTCAGAGTCGACCAGTGACCTTATTAACAAACTAGCACCGAAAGGTCGGGTCGAAGATGTCCGATTGTCAATGAACGGTGGTTTAGACACCTTACGCTACTCGGCTGAAATGGATGAACTCGCGATGACACAATGGGAGCTCCTACCCGGGTTTCATCACGTACAGGGCAGCGTATCGGGGGATGTGAATCAAGCTAAAGCAAAAGTCACCGTCATTGATGATGTCTTTCCGTACGGCGATGTATTCCAAGCTCCGCTGAATATCAAACAAGGTGAAGTCGATATTATCTGGCAGCAAGATGAGAGCGGCTGGCGCTTGTGGTCGGATAAAGTGACGGCAGCAACGCCTGATCTTCAAGTCCTGGGGGCATTCCGTCTTGATTTTCCAAAAGAACAAAGCCCATTTTTATCGTTCTATGCCGAAGCGGATCTATACAACGCGGGTGAGACATGGCGCTATCTACCGACTCTGGCACTTGGACAAGACTTGACCGACTATCTTTCGACCGCGATTCAGGGTGGTAAAGTGAACACAGCAAAATTGTTGTGGTATGGCGAGTTAGGGGATTTTCCTTACAAAGAACATAATGGCATGTTCCAAGCTTGGGTTGGATTAAAAGACGCGAAATTTAGCTTTGATACGGCATGGCCAACCATCACGGATTTGCAGCTAGACTTGCTGTTTGAAAATGATGCCATGTATTTGGATTCAAAATCAGCCACACTAAATGGCGTTCATGCCAAGCGTATCACTGGGCGAATCCCTGAGTTGGCAGAAGGTGGACACATCGAGATTGAAGCGAAAGCAAGCGCGCCGGGTAATGAAGTCCGTGACTACATGATGGCGACGCCATTAGTGGATTCAGTCGGTGCCGCATTGACAGCGCTGCAAGTGAGTGGGCCCGTTTACTCTGAGTTTCAACTCAACATACCGTTTGATTTTGAGAAAGACTCTCGCGCTTGGGGTTATGCCGATTTAACAGAAAATCGTGTTGATATTGAAGCGCCGCCAATGACGCTTGAAAACGCCACAGGACGTATCACCTTCGACAATGATGTGGTTACCACATCGGGTTTGTCGGCCGAATTATTACAACAGCCTATCTCTCTTGATTTCCATGGAGAGAGTGCGGAGCAAGGCTACAACGTGACAATTAATACACTAGGAGATTGGGATGTCGAGCCGCTCAAACCCTATGTCGGTGAGCGTTGGTTAAACCTTGTTTCTGGCCATGCGCCGTGGCAAATGGATATTGACTTGCAACTCAATGATGTTGGTTTCACTTATCAGCTTGAAGTGCTGGCGCAGCTAAATCGTCTGGCTAGTCAATATCCTTATCCTTTAGCGAAAAAAATTGGTGAGTCTGGGCAAGCGAAACTGCAAGCATCCGGCAACCAAGAGAGTATTTCAGCACGACTACAGATCCCAAATGTGAAGTATCAAACTGAGATAGATATCGCTGGCGATGTCCCGGTTCTGACTGCGACTCATTTAATGGTTGGCAAAGGTGGCTTCCGGATTAGTCCTATTGTCGGGCACGATGCTTCGGTGCGTGTCGAAGAACTGAATTTAGACCAATGGGCGGAGCTTGCGCAGGTCTCTGAGAGCAAGCCTTCATCGTCTGTTTTGGCAAGCATGAAAACGCCGACCATTCCATTGCCGACACGCATTGAAGTTGAAACGCCAAACTTACAGCTCGGTGGGATTGAGTTTCATGATGTGGATTTTTCAGCAAGCAAGAAAAATTTGAGTTGGCAACTCGATGTGGACAGTCAAGAGGTTAAAGGGAAAGCTAACTATCTGAAACCCTATGATCTATCGGTCTCTCTAGAGCACTTGCATCTGTACATCCCAGGGTTTGAAGAGATGACCAAAGAGCGCAGTTCAATCTTTGCGAGTGAAGATCAAAACGCACCTTTGATTACCAATTTTGACCGCAAGTTTCACGCAGAGATGCCAAACTTAACTTTGAACATCGATGATTTTTGGCTGCAAGGTTACAAAGTGGGCAAAGTTAATGTTGATTTGCAGCGTCGCGAGAACCGCTTGGAGTGGAAAAATATCACCTTTAGTAGCGGCAAAAACCGCATTGATATGAGTGGTTGGTGGGACCTGACGAAAGAGAGTAGTCATTCCAACTTAACCATGAAAATGAAAGGTGATAACAACACCGATCTTATGGAGCGCTTTGGTATTACATCAGGCATTCAACAAGCACCATTTGAGATCAATGCCAATATGGAATGGGACGGCGCACCTTGGTCAATGAAGACACAAACCTTGCAAGGAAACGTCTCAACGGAATTTGGTAAAGGCGTGATTAGTGAAGTTAGTGGTGCGGCACGCTTGTTAGGCTTGTTTAGCTTGGATTCTATCATTCGTAAGATGCAGCTCGACTTTACCGACGTATTCGATAAAGGCATGGCATTCAACTCGATCACGGGAACGGGCAAAATCCAAGACGGTGTGTTTATCACCAATGATATCGTAATGGATGCGTTAGCAGGGGAAATGCAAATCCGCGGCATCGCTAATATGAACAGCAGAATGGTTGATGCGGAAGTGAAATTCACACCAGACATCACATCAGGCCTACCAATGCTGACCGCGTTTGCCGTTGCGCCTCAAACTGCTTTGTATGTCTTGGCCATCTCTACGGTGATATCTCCGGTGGTTGAGGTCTTCACTCAAGTCAATTATGAAGTGAAAGGCCCACTAGATTCACCAACGGTGAAAGAAATTTCGCGAAGTAAAGGTGAATACAAGCTGCCAGAAAAACTGCGTGAACAGGCCAAATAACTCACCGAATATAATGGAATAGGGAGGAAACACATGGAGCGTGTTGGCATTATTCAAATGACTTCGGGTCCGGATATTAACGCGAATTTGGACTTCATTGAAAAACAGTGTGCTTTAGCGAGCAAGCAAGGTGCCAAACTTGTTCTTACTCCTGAAAATACAGTGCTATTTTCCAGTCGCGAAGCTTATCATCAACATGCAGAGCCACTTGGCAGTGGCATGATTCAACAGCGGCTCTGTGAAATCGCTAGAAAGAACCAGTTAACGCTAATTGTCGGAAGCATGCCCATTCAAACCGCAAAAGGTGTCACCACCACAACACTTGTATTTCCGCCGCACGGTAAATGCATTGCTCACTATGACAAACTGCATATGTTTGATGTCGACGTAGCCGATGGTTATGGTAGTTATCGTGAGTCGGATACGTTTATGGCGGGTAATCAAATAGTCGTTGCGGAAACTGATATCGGCAGTGTTGGATTGAGCATTTGTTATGATTTACGTTTCCCAGAACTTTATAAAGTATTGCGTCAAGAAGGGGCGGATATCATTGTGGTGCCCGCTGCGTTTACCGCTGTGACGGGGCAAGCTCACTGGGAAGTATTATTGCGAGCTAGAGCGATTGAGACACAATGTTGGATTTTGGCAAGCGGACAAACTGGAACGCATCCATGTGGACGAAAAACATGGGGACACTCAATGGTCGTTGACCCTTGGGGACGTATCCATAAACAGCTTCAGGATGAAGTAGGTTTATTGGTGACTGAGATAGATTTGTCACAAAGCCAACAAGTAAGGCAGAATATGCCGCTGACTCAACACAGTCGCTTTCAAAATGAATTGAGACGGAAATAAAAGAGCTAACTATGAGCACAAACCAAATAGAACAGGCACTCCTTGCCCCAAATGGTCTGACAGAACAAGACATTGCTGACACGCTTGCCAGCATTGCGACGCGCCAGATCGATTATGCGGACATTTACTTTCAGTCCAGCTGGCATGAGTCTCTGGTTCTAGAAGACAGCATCATCAAAGATGGCTCTTTTAACATTGATTGTGGTGTTGGTGTCCGTGCAGTAACTGGCGAAAAAACCGGCTTTGCCTACTCTGATCAAATCCAGCCTGAAGGCCTGAAGCAGAGTGCAATGGCGGCGCGCGGTATTGCTCAGCAAGGGCAGAATGGTAAAGTCCAAGCGTTTAAACGCACCGAAAACCAAGCGTACTACGCCGCTGTGAATCCACTAGCTGAATGGGAAAAGCAGCAAAAAACAGAATTGCTCAAATCTCTAGATGCTTACATCCGCACTAAAGAACCATTGATTAAAGAAGTCTCGATCAGCATCAGCGGTGTGCATGAGCAGATGCTTGTTGCGGCAACAGACGGTACTTATGCAGGCGATATTCGTCCTTTGGTGCGTTTGTCTATTAGCGTGCTCGCACAAAAAGGCGAACGACGTGAACGCGGTAGCGCTGGTGGCGGCGGCCGTTTCGGTT
This sequence comes from Vibrio sp. 397, assembly GCF_033339395.1. NCBI lineage: Bacteria > Pseudomonadati > Pseudomonadota > Gammaproteobacteria > Vibrionales > Vibrionaceae > Vibrio > Vibrio sp. 397. The sequence continues at coordinate 16,898 of NZ_JAWOUN010000019.1, forward strand.
ACGATTTCTTTTTAACGGAAAGCAATGGTGTGAAACAAGCTTTCCATTATGCAGACGAAGCGATTCGCATGGCGTTAATCAACCTTGAAGCAGAAGCCGCACCGGCAGGCATGATGCCAGTGGTATTGGGTTCTGGCTGGCCTGGCGTGTTGCTACACGAAGCGGTAGGTCATGGACTAGAAGGTGACTTTAACCGCAAAGAGTCGTCAGTGTTCTCTGGAAAAATGGGTCAACAAGTGACGTCTTCACTGTGTACCATCGTAGATGACGGCACGTTAAAAGACCTTCGTGGTTCACTGAATGTGGATGATGAAGGGGTAAACGGTCAGTACAACACGCTTATCGAGAATGGTGTGCTGAAAGGCTATATGCAAGACAAGCTAAACGCGCGGCTAATGGGTGTAAATCCAACGGGTAACGGTCGTCGTGAATCGTATGCACACTTGCCAATGCCTCGTATGACCAACACCTACATGCTTCCAGGTGAACATACGCCAGAAGAAATCATCTCGACGGTCGAGAAAGGGTTGTATGCGCCAAACTTTGGTGGCGGCCAGGTGGACATTACTTCGGGTAAGTTTGTGTTCTCTGCATCGGAAGCGTACTTGATTGAAAACGGTAAAATTACGCGCCCTGTTAAAGGTGCGACGTTGATTGGCTCAGGTATCGAAGCAATGCAGCAAGTCTCTATGGTCGGTAACGACCTAAGTATCGACAAGGGCGTTGGCGTATGTGGTAAAGCAGGTCAAAGTGTGCCAGTTGGTGTTGGTCAGCCGACCTTGAAACTGGACTCACTGACAGTGGGTGGCACTGAGTAACTCAGTTGAATCGTTATAAAAAGAGCGCTCATTAGAGCGCTCTTTTGCTTTGTGAGTCGGTGTCAATTACAGGTTTTCTTCAGCAAATTCCGCCAAGCGGCTACGAACCACGCCGTTGAGGTGAATATTTGCGCTGCCTTCAAAGTTCTTGAAGCGCTCAACCATGTACGTCAATCCTGATGTCACTGGGGTGAGGTAATGAGAGTCAATCTGCGCCAAGTTACCGGAGCAGACGATTTTGGTTCCTTCACCACAGCGGGTAATGATGGTTTTGATTTGTGATGCAGTGAGGTTTTGACACTCATCAAGCAGTACAAACGCATTTTGAATCGAACGGCCACGCATAAAGTTGATCGATTTAAATTGAATGTTGGCTTTATCGCAGATGTACTTCAATGAGCCTTCAGTGCAGTGATCGTGTTTATGTAGTGCTTCCAAGGTATCGGTCACCGCCGCTAACCACGGCATCATTTTCTCCTCTTCGGAGCCGGGTAAGAAGCCGATGGATTCACCGATATCTGGCGTGTTACGTGTTACGATAATTTTATCGAACATGCTTTTTTCAATGGTTTGTTCCAATGCTGCAGCCATTGCCAGTAATGTCTTACCACTACCCGCCGCACCCGTTAGAATCACCAAGTCAATTTCTGGATCGAGTAAGGCATCTAACGCCATTCCCTGGTAGATATTTTTAGGTGTGATGTCCCAAGCCTTGCGATGCATTAGGCGTTCGCGGCTCAGGTCGAGAAGCGTTAACTTGTCTTCATTGATGGTTTCTACGCGACCAGCAAAGTCACTGTCTTCATCAATGACGTATTGGTTGATAAAAGTTGGGTCGAAGGGCTCGCGACTGAGTTTGTGGTAAGTTTTTCCGCCCAGTGCATAGCTTTCTACTTCCTCAATACCGCTCCAGAAATCACCTTCACGCAATTGAAAGCCTTTGGTTAGGTATTGAATGTCATCAATTAGTTGGTCGGTTCTATAGTCCTCAACAAAACGCACACCAGCCCCTTTGGCTCGCAGACGCATGTTGATGTCTTTCGTGATCAGTACCACTTCACGTGGTGCACGTTTATTTTGCAGATAAAGCACCGCGTTGAGAATACGGTTGTCACCGGATTTGTCGGCGAAGGCTTTGACGGTTTCCTGCAGTTCAAAATCCGCCAAAATGGAAATGGTACCCTGGTCGGGGTTGTCTTTAGAAACAGGAATGCCTTCAGAGATTTCATCTGGCGTTGCTTCTTTAAACAAATCTTCCAAGGTGCGAATAGCCACGCGCGCATCTCTTGCAACGTCGCGCTTACTGTCTTTGATTCGGTCGAGTTCTTCCAACACGGTCATGGGGATAACGACATCGTGTTCTTGGAAAGAGAAGATGGCAAAGGGTTCATGAAGAAGAATGTTGGTATCGAGTACAAACAGTTTCCGATCGGTATCGCCCATAGCGTCTCCTTGCCGTAGTACGGCTCTGCATGCGAGTTGTTAGGTCGTTTCCAAATAAGTGTGAAGTGACCTAACTCTGATTGCTTGCAATAGAGGTTGTCGGGCTGATGTCGGCTAGTGTGCAACCGAGTAGCAAGACAACTTACTGCAAACCCGTGTTGATCCTAATCGTGTACTAACGCGCTTAAATCATATGCAATGGTTTTAAACGCCCCTCATTAGAAGTATACGTAATATTTACGTTCTACAACTTAATAATTGGCATGAGTATTTTACAATTTGATTGCATTTAGAGTTTGGGAAAAAAGTTTCTGCTTGGTGCGGTTTCGGCGTGACCTCAATCACAGCTTCAAGTAAGATTAGCGACCTTTTTCTGCGTATAGGCTATGTCCGATTTATCATGTTGAGCTGGCTTAAAAAATACTCAGTTCATACTGGAATGACGAATGCTATCGGCATAGCAGAAGCCAGAATCAGATCTAAACTATTATCCATGCCTACGGGCATGAGTAGACCAACAAGAAATACGAATCAAGAACTAATAACGAGGTAGTCAATTCATGACATTTGCTTTGGGGCAGCGCTGGATTAGCGATACGGAAAGCGATTTAGGTTTAGGTACCGTTGTAGCAATGGATGCTCGTACTGTGACATTGATGTTTGCAGCGTCAGAGGAAAACCGAGTTTACGCACGTAACGATGCACCTGTTACCCGAGTCACCTTTAATGTTGGGGATGTCATCGATTGCCAAGAAGGTTGGTCTCTAAAAGTAGAAGAAGTACTGGAAGATGAAGGTCTTTACACCTATTTCGGTACTCGTGAAGACACGCAAGAAACCGCTGTTGTTCTGCGTGAGATTTTCCTTAGCAACCAAATTCGTTTTAACAAACCTCAAGATAAGTTGTACGCCGGTCAAATCGACCGTATGGACAACTTTGTTCTGCGTTACCGTGCGCTAACCAACCAGTTTGAGCAGCATAAGAGCCCAATGCGTGGCCTATGTGGTATGCGTGCAGGTTTGATCCCTCATCAGCTTTACATCGCGCACGAAGTTGGCCGTCGTCACGCGCCACGCGTCTTGTTGGCGGATGAGGTAGGTTTGGGTAAAACCATTGAAGCGGGTATGATCATCCACCAACAAGTTCTGTCTGGTCGTGCCGAACGCATTTTGATTGTGGTGCCTGAAACACTGCAGCATCAATGGCTGGTTGAGATGATGCGTCGTTTCAATCTGCATTTCTCTATCTTTGACGAAGAGCGCTGTATCGAAGCGTTTGCGGATGCAGAAAACCCATTTGATACTCAGCAATATGTGCTGTGTTCTTTGGATTTCCTACGCAAGAGCCGCAAGCGTTTTGAACAAGCACTGGAAGGTGAATGGGACCTACTGGTTGTCGATGAAGCGCATCACCTTGAATGGAGCCAAGATAAACCGAGCCGTGAATACCAAGTGGTAGAAGGCTTGGCTGAACGTACTCCAGGTGTGTTGCTACTGACTGCAACGCCAGAGCAGCTTGGTCGTGAGAGTCACTTTGCTCGTCTGCGTTTGTTGGATCCAGACCGCTTCTATGATTACGAAGCATTCGTTGAGGAAGAAGAGCAATACGCGCCCGTAGCTGATGCGATTACTTCACTCTTTTCCGGTGAAAAGCTACCTAATGAAGCAAAAAACCAGATCACTGAGTTATTGTCTGAACAAGACGTAGAACCACTTTTCCGCATTATCGAAAGTGAAGCGGACGAAGAAGCTAAAGCGTCGGCACGCCAAGAGCTGATCGATAACTTGATGGATCGTCATGGTACAGGGCGTGTTCTGTTCCGTAACACGCGCGCGGCCATCAAAGGCTTCCCTACGCGTAACGTGCATCTGATGCCAATGGATATTCCACCGCAATACACTACATCAATGCGTGTTGCTGGGATGATTGGCGGTAAGATGAGTTCTGAAGCACGTGCGATGAAGAACCTTTACCCGGAAGAAATTTTCCAAGAATTTGAAGGCGATGACGCGAGCTGGTGGCAGTTTGACTCGCGTGTGAATTGGTTGCTTGAAAAAGTAAAAGAGAAGCGCAGCGAGAAAATCCTCGTGATTGCTTCTCGTGCGAGTACCGCGCTGCAATTGGAGCAAGCACTGCGTGAGCGTGAAGGTATCCGCGCCACTGTTTTCCACGAAGGTATGTCGATTCTTGAACGTGATAAAGCGGCGGCTTACTTTGCGCAAGAAGAAGGTGGAGCACAAGTTCTTATCTGTAGCGAAATCGGCTCTGAAGGTCGTAACTTCCAGTTTGCCAACCAACTTGTCATGTTCGACTTGCCATTTAACCCAGACTTGCTTGAGCAACGTATTGGTCGTTTGGACCGTATCGGTCAAAATCGCGATATCGACATTCATGTTCCTTACCTGAAAGGCACATCGCAAGCGATCCTAGCACGTTGGTTCGATGAAGGCCTGAACGCTTTTTCGGAAACCTGCCCAACAGGCCGTGCTGTTTACGATAAGTACTCCGATGATCTGATTGAAATTCTTGCCTCTGGTGATACCAGCACGCTAGATGAGATCATTGAAGCGTCAGCAAAAATGAATAAAGAGCTGAAATCCCAATTGGAGCAAGGCCGTGATCGCCTATTAGAAATGCATTCAAATGGCGGGGAAAAAGCACAACAAATCGTTGAGAAAATTGAATCAACCGACGGCGATACCAATCTGGTCACCTTCGCACTTTCTCTTTTTGACACGATTGGCTTGAATCAAGACGATAAAGGTGAAAACGCCCTGATTGTGACCCCATCTGAGCACATGATGGTGCCAAGCTACCCAGGTCTGCCATACGAAGGAGCGACGATCACGTTTGATCGTGATACGGCTTTATCTCGTGAAGATATGCACTTTATCAGTTGGGAACACCCAATGATCCAGGGTGGTATCGATCTTCTTATGAGTGAAGGGGTGGGGACGTCTGCGGTATCTCTATTGAAAAACAAAGCGTTACCAGTCGGGACTATTCTTCTTGAGTTGATTTACGCGGTAGATGCGCAAGCGCCAAAACGCAGTGGTATCGCGCGCTTCTTACCGAAAACGCCAATCCGTTTAATGATGGACTCGCGTGGTAATGATTTGTCTGCTCAAGTGGAGTTTGAAAGCTTTAACCGCCAGCTCAGCCCTGTAAACCGTCACTTAGGTAGCAAGTTGGTTACGTCGGTACAGAAAGACGTACACCGCTTAATTGAAGCCGGTGATGTTCTTATTGAAGAGAAGGTCGAAGAAGTACGCAAACAAGCTCATCAAGATATGCAGCACAGTTTGAATGCAGAGCTTGAGCGTTTGCAAGCACTGAAAGCGGTGAACCCAAATATTCGTGACGAAGAAATTGAAGCTATCGACGCACAAATTAAAGAGCTTACTGGTTATATCAACCAAGCTCAGGTTCAGCTCGACTCGCTGCGTTTGATTGTGGTGAGCCACAACTAAGTAAGTATTTATTGCTCATTAAAAAAAGGTCTTCAGTTGAAGACCTTTTTCTTTATTTACGGTTTAGTTTCTTTATGCGGAATGCATTAATCACTGATAGCTATCTCATTTACATCAACCACTTCCACCAGATAAATACAGCCAAGAAGCCAAACAAGTAAATCAGGCCTGCAATCGACAACCACTTTAGTTTAGGTCCAACAGCCAAAGGCTCAGGTAACTCAGTTTTGCTCACTAAGGTGTAATTTAGCAGAGCAAAGAATGGCGTGGTCATAAAGGCGAGGATCATCGCAAAGTTCAGCATAGGCAATAACGCAGAAGCCCAGAAAACCACAATACCCAATGCAAGTAAGGAGACTACCAGCATGATCGCTGAAGTGGTTTTAGGGTTAGTGTCTGGTTGCGAGCGCAGTAGGCGTTGAGAATCCGAAATAACGCGCGAGTAGCCATCAATAACGGTAATCGTGCTGCCAAAGATACAGAAAAACGCAATTACCGCGATCAAGTAACGAGACCATTCGCCAATCGTTGCCGCATATAAGCCAACCAATTGGTGGGAGAAGCCAACGCCAGAGCTTTCAAGCGCAACGCCAGATCCATAAAGCATCAAAGAGCCTAGCGATACAAAGATAATGGCAAGAAACGCCGTGCCAATATAACCGACATTAAAGTCAAATAGAGCAGAGCGGTATGTTACTTCTTGCTGGCTTGATTGGCGTTTTAGCCATGCTGAGGTTAAACAGGAGATCTCTATCGGTGCAGGCATCCACCCCATTGTCACGACGATAAAACCAATAGCCGCAATAGACCAAGGTGACGGCGGCTCGAAGTTGGCCACTTGTTCAACAGGGTTACCAAAGGCGATAGAAACAGCGAGTAAAGTCGCGATGGTTAACACCGACATGATCACTTTAGATAGCGTATCGAGCGCTTTGTAATGGCCAGCAAATAATATGATCAGGCAGGTGACAATCACAATGATGCTGAGTGATGCCATTGATAGTGAAAACGGAATGAAGTAGCCCAGCAAGCTAGCGCTAAACATCAACAAAGCGGCGGTATTGATGACGGCCGATACCACGCTCAGAAATAGAAATAGCCATAGATAAGGCCGACCTAATTTCGCGTAGCCCTCAACCAAGGTCAGCCCTGTCCCCATGGTGTACTGTACGCCCGCTCGGAAAAAAGGGTATTTAAACAGGTTTACGAGCAGAATCAGTGCAGCCAATTGCCAACCATAAATCGCACCAGCCTTGGTTGATGCCACGAGGTGAGAGCCACCGACCGCAGCAGATGCCATTAATATGCCGGGGCCTAGCGAACGAAAAAATAAGGAAAGTTTGGATTGGGGTTTATCTATAACGGCGGAGTCCATTGCTTATTGTCCTTTTTATCTTATGTATCTTTCTAAAGAGATACATACCGCAGTACATGACAAGCTGAGCGCTCGCCCTATACTGCGCAACGGTAATGTCTTTTAAATGCTGTGTTTTGGTGTATTTATTTTAAGTATTCTTTGCGAATACCATGCTGTGTGCATCTAGCACTCTATTCAGTTATGCGTCTTGTTGTCAAACTAAATTTACAACGTGCTATTTTTAGTTTTTATGCTAAAGGATTGACTTTGTTTTATTGGGTTGAACTTTTCTTCAGAATCCTGCATCTGGGTGCTATTTGGGTATATAATCGCGGCGTTTTTATTTTGTAGAGATCTCCCATGGCAATGCTTGAATATACCCCTCCCACCGACCCTTGGGTTGATATCGTTTTTGAGGATGACGACATTCTGGCAGTGAATAAGCCATCAGGGCTGCTGTCTGTCCCTGGTCGCCTTGCAGAGCATTACGACAGCATGTGGAGCCGCCTCAAAGAGTTGCATCCAGAAATTCAAGTTGTGCATCGCTTGGATATGTCGACATCAGGGTTGATGCTGCTGGCGAAAAACAAACCCGCGGAGCGAGCATTAAAAAAGCAGTTCCAATATCGCCTCACTCACAAGGTGTATTTCGCACGTGTTTGGGGGCATGTTGAGTCGCAAGAAGGGAATATTGATCTTCCATTAATTTGTGATTGGCCAAATCGTCCACGACAAAAAGTATGTTTTGACGACGGCAAACCATCTCAAACTTTATTCCAAGTAGTGAAGCGTGAAGTGCACCCTGATGGCACCCATACGACCGTTGTGCGAATACTGCCCATTACTGGTCGATCGCATCAGTTACGCGTGCATTTGATGGTGATTGGTCATGCGATTGTGGGTGATGAGTTTTATGCAAGCGAAGAGGCGTATCAGTTTTCAGAACGTTTAGAGTTGCACGCTGCGGAGCTAAGTTTTTATCACCCAGCTACGGATCAGTTGAGAAGTATTTTTGTACCCTGTGACTTTTATCCTGAAGCCGAGGCGATGATCTTTAACTATTTTTCGCCAGAGCGTACATTGCCTGATTATAAAACGTTGCCACACCCTTAATGCCAATTGCACTCAACAGCGGTTCTTTCTAGTTCGCTATTTTTGGCTATTTCGTTACTGTGGTTGATGTATCCTGTCTTTCAGCCGTGAACAAGGAGTTGTTATGTCTTTGCCAAGCATCGTATTTTTAGACCGAGCGACCATCCCAGAACATATTGAGGTCCCACGACCTGGCTTTCCGCACCACTGGCGTGAGTACGACCTAACTGCGCCTGAGCAGGTAATAGAAAGGTTAGCAGATGCCGATATCGTGATTAGCAATAAAGTCCTGCTTGACCAACATGTATTAGAGCAACTACCAAAATTACGGATGATCGCGGTTGCCGCAACTGGTTTTAACAACGTCGATGTGAACTACTGTGCTAATCATGATATTGCGGTTGCTAATGTACGTGGTTACGCGACGCGTTCGGTGCCCGAGCACGTGATGGCAATGTTATTCGCTTTAAGACGGAATTTATTTGGGTACCACCAAGATATTGCCGCAGGTGAGTGGCAGCGTAACCAGCAGTTTTGTTTTTTTACGCACCCAATCGGGGATATTGGTGGTAGCACGTTAGGTGTTGTTGGTAGTGGGGCTCTAGGGCAAGCGACGGCGAATCTGGCTCAAGCGTTAGGAATGACCGTGTTGTTTTCTGAGCGTAAAGGGGCGGCAGAATGTAGACCAGGTTATGTGCCGTTTGAGGAAGTATTAAAACGCTCCGATGCGCTGACTTTGCATTGCCCGCTCAACGATCATACTCAGAATTTAATTGGTCAAGCAGAGTTGCAACAAATGAAGTCCAACGCCATTTTGATTAATACAGGGCGTGGAGGTTTGGTGGATGAGAGCGCGCTGGTGGATGCCTTAAAACAGCAAGAAATTGCAGCGGCTGGTTTTGATGTTTTTACACAAGAACCGGCTGATGAGAGCAATCCGCTGATTGCCAATATGAGTTTACCTAATTTGTTACTGACACCGCATGTTGCATGGGGCAGCGACTCATCTATCCAACGTTTAGCGGAAATCCTGATTGAGAACATTAACGCTTTCGAGCGCGGAGACCGCGTTAATCGCTTAGTGTAACGCTGACTGTAAAACCAAAGATAAAAAAGCAGACATTGACGTCTGCTTTTTGCGTTTAAATCGAATGCTCATTGCTTGAGCCGTCGAATTAAAACTCTTCTTCGTTTAGACCTTTAAGGATCTGAAAGATTTCGCGGTACGCTTTTGCTGGTTTCCCAGCTTTTTTCTCTTTCGCTGCTTGGCGAGCAAGTTGGCGTAGACGCTGACGATCCGCTTCTGGGTACATTTCCATTACGTCATCAATGGCTTTGTCACCTTCTTCCACTACGCGATCACGCAACGCTTCAAGTTTGTGGAATACCGCCGTTAATTGAGAGTGCTTATTACGAATTTTATCCAGTGCGGCTTGGATTGGCTCTGGATCTTCGTAACGCATCAATTTACCAATACGTTGTAATTGGCGACGACGCGCTTCATTTTTAAAACGTTGCGCGTCAGCAATTGCTTCTCGCAAATCTTCACTCAATGGAAACTTTTCTAGAACTGAAGGTTTGAGGCCGACAAGCTCCTCACCTAGCTTTTGCAGTTCTTCCATGTCTCGCTTCATCTCGGATTTACTTACCCAGATGATCTCTTCTTCTGGTTCCCATGGCGCTTTTTGATTCTTACGTGCCATTTCAGTTGCCTGTGTTTTGATTAATATTATGACTATTTTAACAAGAATCATGGGGAGAAAGCGAAATTCTTGTTATCCTATTGTTCATCAAAGACAAGATGTGAAAGACAATGGATATTAAACAGCAGGTTGCTGAGCAACGTACCGAGCTAGAGCAAGCCGTCGCAAGAGCCTTAAAGCTTGCATCGGCAAAATCTGACGCCGCCGAAGTCGCAATTACTAAAAGCACTGGTTTAAGTGTTTCAACTCGTATGGGTGAAGTAGAAAATGTCGAGTTCAACAGCGATGGTGCGCTGGGCATTACCGTTTACCGAGGTCAACGCAAAGGCAGTGCTTCCACGTCTGATTTAAGTGAAGCTGCGATCGAGCAAACCGTTATAGCGGCGCTAGATATTGCACATTACACATCTGAAGACCCATTTTCAGGCCCTGCAGCGAAAGAATACATGGTGCAAGAGATCCCTGAGCTTGATCTTTTCCACCCTGACGCACCCGATCCAGACTATGCTGCCAATGTGGCGATTGCAGCAGAAAAAGAGGCGCTAAGTTATAACAGTGCAATCAAACAAAGTGATGGCGCGAGTTATGATAGTCATTACGGCGTGAAAGTGTATGGCAATAGCCATGGCTTATTAGCTAGTTATGCGTCTAGCCGCCATAGTACTAGCTGTTGTGTAATTGGCGTTGGTCAAAACGGCGAGATGGAACGTGATTACAGCTACACCGTGGCACGTCATCGTGATGACTTATGGACCCCAGAAACGGTGGGTCGTAAGGCGGCAGAGAATACGGTTAACCGCTTAGATGCGCAGCGTCTAAAAACAGGTCAATACCCAATCATGTTTGCGGCTGATGTTGCGACAGGCTTGATTGGCCATCTCGTTATGGCGATCAGCGGTGGTAACCTGTACCGAAAATCTTCTTTCTTACTTGACCATCTAGGCAAACAAGTGCTTCCTGAATGGTTCAATATCTCAGAACGTCCGCATGTATTGCGTGGTTTGGCATCAAGTCCATTCGATAGTGAAGGTGTGTACACTCAAGACCGTGAGATCATTACCGACGGTGTGCTAGCAACTTATCTGTTAACCAGTTATGCCGCACGTAAAATGAAGATGACGCCGACAGGTCACGCTGGTGGGATTCATAACTGGTACGTGAAGTCGACAGGCCAAAACTTCGAACAAATGCTTAAAGAGCTCGGTACTGGTCTTCTAGTGACAGAAGTCATGGGACAAGGTGTGAACGTGGTAACGGGGGATTACTCTCGCGGTGCCGCAGGCTTCTGGGTTGAGAATGGTGAAATCCAATACCCAGTATCAGAAATTACCATCGCAGGTAATCTAAAAGACATGTTCACCAAGATTGTGGCGGTTGGTAGTGATATTGAAACGCGCTCACAAATCCAAACGGGCTCTATCCTACTGGATACCATGAAAGTGGCGGGTGAATAAGCTTTTCTAGCAATTCAGAATCAAAAAAGCCTGATGTGTTCATCAGGCTTTTTCGTTTTTTCTGTTAGGTAATCAGTATTGTGGCAAGCCCTAAGAAGACAGATAAACCAATCACATCCGTCACCGTTGTTAATGCCATACCACCAGCTAAAGCAGGATCGATGTTCATTTTTTTCAATAGGATTGGAATCGTTACTCCTGCAATACCTGCGACCAATAAGTTGGTCAGCATGGCGGCGGAAATGATTCCTCCGAGCATCCAGTTACCTTTCCAAGCAACAACAATACCACCAATAATCAGCGCCCACATGATACCGTTGAGTAAGCCTATCGAGGCTTCTTTCATTAACAGTTCGCGTTTGTTTGAGTCACCGATATGACCAAGAGCAAGGCCACGAATCACTAGTGCGACGGTTTGGTTACCAGCGACACCACCCATGGACGGAACAATCGTCATCAATACCGCAATGGCCGCCATTTGATCTAATGTGGCCTCAAACATATTAGAAACGGAAGCAGCAGCAAGGGCGGCTAATACGTTAGCGCCAAGCCAGATACTGCGTTTGCGAGCTGATTTTACAACAGGCGCGAAAGTATCTTCGTCATCGTCCATACCCGCCATACTCATCATCGAGTGTTCCGCGTCTTCACGAATAACGTCAACCACGTCATCGATGGTGATACGACCGACCAAATGCAAGTTTTCATCAACAACGGGTGCAGATACCCAATTGCGACGTTCGAACAGACTCGCAACATCTGAGTCGCTAGTATCGACGGTGATAGCCTCGTCCGCGTCTTCCATTACATCAATGATTTTTACGTCTGGCTGAGTGGTAATAAGCGTCGTGATCGGCAGTTCACCGATGAGCTTACTCTCTTCATCGATCACATACAGGGCATCCGTAGCTTCTGGAAGCTCGCCTTTCATACGTAGATAACGCAAAACTACGTCCACATCTACGTCACCACGAATTGTGATGACGTCGGTGTTCATCAGTCCACCCGCGGTGTCTTCTGGGTAGGATAGGGCGGTTTCGACCCGTAGGCGGTCAGATGAGTCCATTTGCGACAGGACTTCGCGTGACAGGTTGTCAGGCAAGCTACGCAGTACGTAAGCCACGTCATCGGTATCCATGCCTTCTGTCGCTTCTGCAAGCGCTTCTGGTGCCATTTTGGATACGAGGCTGTCTTTGACGTCTTCGTTAAGCTCGTCAAGGATTTCACCATAATCTTCAGGGTCGGTGAGTTGCCAAAGAACTTCACGGCTCTTACGTGGGGAGGCTTCTAAAAGGTGAGCGATATCCTCAGGTTCCATGTCCTGTAATTGACGACGAACATGGACGAAGCGACCATTTTCTAGCGCTTCTGTGACTTCTTGGAGGGCTTGGTGAGCTTGGTCGAATTCAATTTGCTCTGCCATTCATTCCTCCCAATTCCTGATATTTACAATGCGTTGAATAATAACTTAATTCTAGGCGCCTTTTAATAACAACTTATGATACTAAGCAAATTTATTTATTAGGTCAGGGAAGAGAAAGATAATGGGAGGTAAGAAAAAAGCGAGTAAACTACTCGCCTTCATCAAATTTATCTTCGATCAAGTGGCAAACGGCATCCAGTGCTTCTTCCGCTTGCCCACCCGTTGCGTGGATCGTGACGTATTGTCCTTGAGCGGACTCTAGCATTAACAGGCCCATTACGCTGTCTGCTGTGGCGGTTTTGTCTTCTTCATTGTCGATGGTGATGACCGCTTCAAAGCTCTGTGCCAGTTCGACCAGTTTGACTGCTGCACGAGCATGTAAGCCAAGGCGGTTTTGAATCAATACTTTACGACTTAACTCCACGGCTACTCCTTAGCGTTTTTCTCTAGTGAGGTATGGCGAATTTGTACTTGGTGTCCTTTGTTGGCGAAGTATTCACCGATTTGCTGAGTTAAGTACACCGAGCGGTGCTTACCACCAGTACAACCGATTGCAACGGTCAGGTAGCTGCGGTTGTTTTTCTCAAGCAGAGGTAACCAATTCTCTATAAAGCTTTCAATTTGATATTTCAAACTTAACACCGATTGGTGTTGCTCTAAAAATGCGGCGATAGGAGCATCCAGACCTGTAAGCGGGCGTAGTGCTGGTTCCCAATGTGGGTTAGGTAAGAAGCGAACGTCGAATACGTAATCGGCATCGGAAGGCAGGCCGTATTTAAAACCAAAAGACTCAAATACCATAACGAGCCCTTTGCGATCTCTGCCTTCAACGCGCATACGCACGGTTTCACTCAATTCATGCAAAGACTGCCCACTACTATTTAGGACCAGATCTGCATGCGCTTTGAGTGGCGTCAAAATTTGTTTCTCACGCTCGATGGCTTGATCGAGCGAGAGGGAGGTGCCACCTAAAGATAACGGGTGAATTCGGCGTGTTTCGCTGTAGCGTTTGAGTAGCGTTTCTTTATTGGCGTCCAAGAAAAGCATGGTCACATCAAGCTCAGTTTTTAACTGCTCTAGTGTACTCGTCAGTTCTTTTAGCTTTTTAGGAATATTACGAATATCAATGCTGACTGCAACATTCTGTTTGCTGTCAGCAACAGAATGAACAAATGCGTCCAGCAAGTTAACTGGCAGGTTATCAACACAGTAGTAACCTAAGTCTTCCAGTACACGAAGCGCAATACTTTTACCGGCACCTGAGTGCCCGCTAACAACGATTAGTCGCATGGAGTTAGTCCTGCTTATTGGTGAATCATGATGTCGTAAAGTTCTTCATCACTCTGAGCATTACGCAGTAGTTTTAATACTTGCTTATCGCTCAGACGTTCTGCCATAGAGGATAGAGTCTTGAGGTGCTCTTTGCACTGTTCTTCTGGTACAAGGAGCGCAAAAAGAAGATCGACAGGTCGATTGTCAATCGCATCAAATTCGATTGCTTCATCACATTGCAGTAAGACAGCAATGGCCTTGTCGCTTGATTGCATTCTCGCGTGAGGGATCGCAATACCGTTTCCGATACCGGTACTGCCCATTTTTTCTCTATTGAGCATGCATTCGAACAGCTCGGTAGAATCTTGGCCCGTTTGATCAGCCACGATACGGCTGATCATTTCAAGGGCGCGTTTTTTACTCGTGCAGTGGACCGCACTTTTGGTGCAGTCCAATGACAGTATTTCGCTCAGTTGCATGATTAATGACTGTTTAGTTTTTCTTTGTGCTTATTAAGTTGGCGAACCAATTTATCTACCAGCGAATCGATCGCGGCATACATATTTTCGTCATCGGCTGATGCGTGGATTTCGCCTTGATTTATGTGAAGCGTAGCTTCCGCGATTTGAGTAATTTTTTCAACTTTTAGTACAACATGCACTTGATTGATATGGTCGAAGAACCTTTCGAGCTTCTGAAACTTAGAATTTACATAGTCTTGCATTGAATCGGTAAGATCAACGTGATGGCCTTGAATATTGATTTGCATAGACTTTCCTTTTCAGTTAGTGCCTTATAATAGGCGTTTACGCTGACTTGAAGGGGCAATTCCCAAGGATTCGCGATATTTGGCTATCGTACGTCTTGCGACCTGAATCCCTTGGTCAGCCAGAAGAGCAGCAATCTTGCTATCACTCAGTGGTTTGGCAGTATTCTCTGCTGCGACCAGTTTTTTAATGAGTGCACGAATTGCTGTTGACGAACATTCTCCGCCGTTGTCAGTACTAACATGGCTAGAGAAGAAGTACTTCAATTCAAAAATACCACGTGGTGTATGCATAAACTTTTGCGTTGTTACACGAGAAATCGTGGATTCATGCATGTCCACAGCCAAAGCGACATCATTGAGTACCATTGGCTTCATGGCTTCCTCACCATACTCGAAGAAATCTTGTTGATGTTCAACAATACATCTTGCAACTTTGAGTAGCGTCTCGTTTCTACTCTCTAAGCTCTTAATTAACCATTTTGCCTCTTGCAAATTGCTGCGGATGTACTGGCTATCCGCGCTATTACCTTTGCCTAATTGAGCATATTGTTGATTTACTTTTAATTTTGGCACGCTATCCGGGTTTATAGAAACGGTCCATTTACCATTGTCTTTAAAAACGGATACGTCTGGAATTACGTATTCGGTATCATCAGGAGTGATGCGACTGCCTGGACGAGGATCTAACTGTTGGATAAGCTTTAAGACTTCACGTAGATCGGCTTCTTTCAGCTTAGTCTCTTTGATGACGAGCTTGTAGTCACGGTTGCCTAGGTGATCAATATGATCCGCAAGTATCATTTTGGCTTCAGCAAGCCACGGCGTGTCTTCTGGGAAGGTCGTCAGTTGCAGTAACAAACATTCTTGTAAGTTACGCGATGCAACGCCAAGAGGATCGAATTGTTGAATGCGTTTACGAACAGCTTCTACTTCGTCTAACTCTATCTCTTCATTATCGAAGCTCTCATGAATCTCTTCAGGCGACAAAGTTAAATAGCCGTAGTCGTCAACAGCGTCAATAATCGCTAATGCAATCGTGCGGTCGGTTTCACTGAATGGTGTTAGGTCAAGCTGCCACATGAGGTAATCATGCAATGATTCAGTGGTTTCGCCCTGGTAGACGGGCATATCATCATCAAGAGCTAAGCCGGTGCTACCAGTATTCGCGCTGTAGACGTCATCCCAAGTCGTGTCGATTTCAAGTTCAGAGCTAATTTCTGATTTCTCTATCACATCGGAGCTATCTGGAACGTCAATTTCTGTTGGTTCGCTAGCACTGTTGCTATCAGCAGCCTCGACCGCTGACTTATCTTCACCGTTTGCTAGAGGCTCGTCTTGGCCTTCTTCAACTTCCAATAATGGGTTTGAGTCCAACGCTTCTTGGATTTCTTGTTGAAGATCGAGTGTCGACAATTGCAATAAGCGAATCGCTTGCTGCAACTGTGGCGTCATGGCTAACTGCTGACCTAGCTTGAGTTGTAATGAAGGTTTCATTCAGTGTTACTTACCTTGTAATGCTCAGAATCTTACCGTTCCTAATATAATCATAGACGGAATTGTTCGCCGAGATAAACTTGTTTCACCTGTTCATTATTGAGAACTTCTGCCGGAGTTCCCGATGCAATTAGGTGCCCTTGGCTCACGATATAGGCTTTTTCACATACGTCCAGTGTTTCACGTACATTATGGTCAGTGATTAACACTCCGAGACCACGATCGCGCAGATGCTCAATGATTTTCTTGATGTCATTAACCGAAATTGGGTCAACACCAGCGAAAGGTTCATCCAATAAAATGAACTGAGGGTTGGCCGCTAAAGCTCGAGCGATTTCCACCCTGCGTCGCTCACCCCCTGATAGTGCCATACCAGCACTGGTTCTGATGTGCTGGATGTGGAATTCTTCCAACAAATCTTCCAGTTTATCTTGGCGCTCTTCCCTCGTCATTTCTTGACGAGTTTCAAGTACGGCCATGATGTTATCTTCTACTGAAAGCTTACGGAAAATCGACGCTTCTTGCGGAAGATAGCCAATGCCAAGGCGTGAACGGCTATGCATCGGTAAAATACTGATGTCATTGTCGTCAATGGTAATGGTGCCTTCATCGCGAGGTACTAAGCCGACAATCATGTAAAACGAAGTGGTTTTACCCGCACCGTTTGGACCGAGCAGCCCAACAATCTGACCAGATTCAACTTCTAAGCTAACATCAGTGACGACTTTGCGTTTTTTGTAGCTTTTCGCCAAGTTTTTCGCACTCAGTACTGCCATATTAGTTCTCTATCTGATTGGGTTGCAAAATGGTCGTAACGCGCTCTTCCTTAGAGCTATCTGCGACTAGCTTTTGTTTACCAATTTGGTAACGAATCGAAGAACCTTTGATGGTGTTGTTGTCTTGCGCCAGCTGCGCTTGACCTTTCATGGTCAGTTCGTCTGTAGAAATACGGTAATCCAACTCTGTAGCTTGACCACTAAGTGTTTTACCATCGTCCATCAGCTGAGAAAACTTCGCAGGTTTACCAAATGCTTGAATCTGTTTAATTGCTTCGGTTTTAGGATCGCGAGTTACCACGATTCTATCAGCATCGATATTGATGCTCCCTTGCTTAAGAGATACATCGCCTTCAAAAACAACCTGGTTACTCTTCATATCCACCTGTTGGGTGTCAGAGTTTATGTAAACCGGCTGTTGAGTATCCGACTTGAGTGCCAGCGCTTGAGGCGCCGCCAATACCAGTGCCAGTAGGCTAAGGTGTAACGGTTTCATATCGACCTTGAACTTCATCTGTCAGAGTCGCGGTATGCTGTTTTAAGTTGCCTTGCATTGCGCCTCCAGTAGTTTCAAATTGTGGTCCAACCAACATCACTTGTTGGTCAGCTTTAAAATCACGATTGGTTAGATTAATGACCAATTTGTCTGTTGCCATGGTATCAAAACTTGCACCAGGCAGAAGATTTTGCATTAAGACTTTGTCATATAAAGTCAAAACTTGGTCTTCATCTAACACTGCTCTTGTGGCAGTCACCTTCCATTCAATGACGCTACCTTCACGGTAAACCATCAAAGTCGGGTTATTAAAAATAGTATCTCCACTCTTAGCATAATGGTCTAAGTTAGTGGAGCGAATGATGTAACTGCGGACACCATCTTCACCGTAGGTGATGTTTTCTAATCCAGAACCACTGAACATGGGCAGTTCAGAATCTGGTGCTACTTGAATTGCGTCGTTGCCTTTAGGGGTTAGTAGGTAATAACCGCACCACGCTACAACGAAGATCAAGAGCAAATAAATAAGGCGAGTAAAACTCATATAATGAAGGCCTATCGTTTAGCTCAGTACTTCCCTGACCATTGCCTTTATTCGTCTAATAAATGATTTAAATGTTTGTGCTGATATTACATCACGCCAGCTTTTAGTAAATCGTGCATGTTCAGTGCACCCACAATTTTTTCGTCTTTACATAAAATCAGAGCGTTAATGTTTTTATTCTGCATCAAGTTCAAACCTTCAACCGCCAGCATATCAGGGTGTGCTGTGGTTGGGTTTGTCGTCATGACCTCGCCAATTGCCGTCGTATGAATATCGATACGCTTGTCTAAGGTACGACGTAAATCACCATCGGTGAATATACCAAGCATAGCATCGTGCTCATCGACGATGGCTGTCATGCCTAACCCCTTTTCTGAAATTTCAAGCAGGGCATCGCGAATTAATGCGTCAGGAGAAACTTTAGGTAACGCTTCTCCAAAGTGCATAATATCAGACAACTTAAGTAGCAGTTTTCTCCCCAGTGCACCACCTGGGTGAGATAGGGCAAAATCTTCGGCAGAAAAACCACGAGCTTGAAGCAGAGCTACGGCTAATGCATCTCCCATCACTAATGTGGCAGTCGTACTGCTAGTTGGCGCCAGGCCTAACGGACAAGCTTCTTGAGGTACCGTAATTTGCAGGTGTAAGTCAGACAGCTTGGCCATATTTGATTCTGGCTTACCTGTCATGCTGATGATCTTAATATTCAGGCGCTTTAATACTGGAAATAGAGACAGAATTTCGTTTGATTCACCAGAGTTAGAAATTGCCAGCACAATGTCACCAGGGCTAATCATACCCAAGTCACCATGTGCGGCTTCGCCTGGATGAACGAAAAACGCCGAAGTCCCAGTGCTTGCCAGAGTGGCGGCAATCTTGTTACCAATATGGCCTGACTTGCCAATACCCATAACGACAACTTTGCCGTTGTTGGAAAGGATAAGTTCACACGCTTTTTCAAATTGATCATCAAAGTAGGTATCTAGCTCTTGCAGAGCAGCAACTTCGATATCAAGAACTTGTTTAGCAGCAGCGCGAAAATCAAATTGATTGGACATATC
Organism: Vibrio sp. 397; assembly: GCF_033339395.1. Lineage (NCBI taxonomy): Bacteria > Pseudomonadati > Pseudomonadota > Gammaproteobacteria > Vibrionales > Vibrionaceae > Vibrio > Vibrio sp. 397. The sequence goes on from NZ_JAWOUN010000019.1 coordinate 36,070, forward strand.
AGATCTCTACTTATTGATCGTAGTAATTAAGCGGTCATGTTTGCGAATAAGTACACTTGGTAACCTAAGAAGCACACAAACAAGATGGCACCTTCAATACGGTTAATACTGCGTGATTTACCCAAACACATCGCGACAAGTAACAATGAAACGCCTAACATGACCCAGAAGTCACGTCCCATCGCGTACTCACTGAGCACCGATGGATTAATGATGCCAGGAATCCCCATTACCGCCAGAATGTTAAACACATTCGAACCGATAATGTTACCGACAGCCATGTCGTCTTCACCCTTTAAAACTCCCGCAAGTGATGCGGCTAGTTCTGGCAGGCTAGTGCCAATGGCGATAATAGTTAGACCGATAACAAGGTCGCTCATACCAAAGTGTTTAGCAATAATTACCGCGTTATCAACCAGCATGCTGGCTGCCAAAGGAAGCAGTATCAAGCCAATAACCACCCACATGATTGCTTTAGGGTTACTGACGCCTTCTGGGATCTCTGACTCTTGGTCATCAAGAAAAACATCACCTGATTTTTGCTCTTTGCGGCTGATTTGCAACATAGCAAATAAAAATGCCCCAAAGAGTACAAACAATAAGACACCCTCATAAAAACCGAGATGGCTATTCCAAAGCAGAATACCAGCGAGTACGGTTACGGCTATCATGAGTGGAAGTTCTCGGCGGATGACGGCGGAGCTAATCGACAAAGGCTTGATCAGCGCTGTAATACCTAGGATTAACGCAATGTTCGCTATGTTTGAGCCTAATACGTTACCCACCGCTGTATCTGTTTTGCCATCCCAAGCAGCGGTTGCAGATACCATCATCTCAGGGGCGGATGAGCCCATCGCGAGGATTGTCATGCCGATGACAAGCGGGGAAATACCGACGTTGCGGGCTATCGCTGCAGAGCCAAAAACAAGTTTATCTGCACTCCAAACAAGCAAAACAAGACCGACTATAAGCAACGCAACGGCTTCGAGCATGAGAATTCCTAAGTATTAAATAAGTAAAATGAATAACCGCTAATTTTGACCTTTTGCGGCCTAAAATGGAAGATAAACGAAGAATAAATTAAAGGTTAGTAACGAAAATGTATGTAAATCTCACTCATTTAAATGAGCAATTCTGGTCTAGGATTTAAACACTTCGTGCTAATTCGGTCATAAACCATGAGAAATTGCAGGGATATACTCGACTTTATTTAATTGAACAGTGCTTTAAATTCAACGCCAATGTGCTTATGATTGCAGCCTAATAAATGTACCGACGTTACTTTATTAAACGTAGAATTCAACTCCGATGAGTATCTGCTTGATGATTCCGTGAGTTGCAACGCTCCTACAGTAGAAGAGATGATATGTCGAACAACGATTTAGTCACCGTGAACAACCTCACTTTTTCACGGGGAGAACGCATGATCTTTGATGATATTGATCTGCATGTTCCTGAGGGCAAAGTGACGGCCATTATGGGACCATCGGGAATTGGTAAAACAACACTGCTGCGTTTGATTGGTGGTCAGTTGTATCCCGAGCAAGGAGAGATCTGGTTTGATGGCGACAATATTCCCTCTCTCTCGCGTAAAAAACTCTACCATGCTCGAAAGAAAATGAGCATGTTGTTCCAGTCAGGGGCTTTATTCACTGATTTGAATGTTTTTGATAATGTCGCCTTTCCATTGAGAGAGCATACCGATTTATCGGAAGATTTGATTCGCACCATGGTGTTACTCAAGCTCGAAGCTGTCGGTCTGCGCGGCGCGGCGCAATTAATGCCGAGTGAGCTTTCAGGTGGTATGGCAAGACGCGCTGCTTTGGCTCGTGCAATCGCACTTGATCCTGACCTGATCATGTACGATGAGCCGTTTGTGGGGCAAGACCCAATCACTATGGGCGTTTTGGTTGAGCTAATTAGCAATCTAAACCAAGCGTTAGGTTTGACCTCTATTGTGGTTTCTCACGACGTACCTGAAGTCATGAGTATTGCTGACTGGGTATACCTGATGGCCGATGGAAAAATCATCGCCTATGGTACGCCAGAAGAGCTGACTCAAAACTCTGATCCTCGTGTCCAGCAGTTCTTACAAGGTGATGCCGACGGTCCTGTACCGTTTCGTTTCCCTTCTCAAAGTATCGAAAAGGACTTATTTGATGGTCGATAACTTCATTCACTTTGTCGCCTCGCTGGGTCGACGCACGCTTTCTATTTGCGGAGCATTTGGTCGTGCGACTTTCATGTTGATTGGGGCGCTATTTTCTAAGCCACAACCGATCAGAAGCTTTCCTCTGCTTGTTAAGCAACTTTATTCTGTTGGTGTTCAGTCGCTGGCGATCATCGTAGTATCTGGTCTGTTCATTGGAATGGTTTTGAGTCTACAAGGCTATGTTGTGTTGGTGGATTACGGCGCAGAAGGCAGTTTGGGGCAAATGGTAGCGCTTTCGTTACTCCGTGAATTAGGACCCGTTGTTACTGCACTTTTGTTTGCTGGTCGTGCCGGTTCTGCGTTAACCGCAGAGATAGGTCTAATGAAAGCAACGGAACAACTGTCTAGCCTTGAAATGATGGCGGTAGACCCATTGAAACGAGTGATTGCACCACGGTTTTGGGCTGGGGTTATCTCAATGCCTTTACTGGCTATGATTTTCATGGCTGTGGGAATTTGGGGCGCTCAGCTTGTTGGTGTTGACTGGAAAGGCGTTGATCACGGCAGTTTTTGGTCAGCGATGCAGTCCTCTGTTGAGCTAGGGCAAGACATTGGTAACAGTATGATCAAATGTTTTGCGTTTGCAATTACGGTTACTTGGGTCGCTCTATTTAACGGTTATGATGCTATTCCAACATCGGAAGGGATCAGCCGAGCAACTACGCGCACTGTTGTGCATTCTTCTTTAGCAGTACTAGGATTAGACTTTGTACTGACCGCATTGATGTTTGGGAATTAATCATGCAACAAACACGTAAAACTGAATTATGGGTTGGCAGCTTTGTATTAGCGGGAATTTGCGCGATTCTTGTGATGATTTTTCAAGTTGCTGACGTAAAAAGCATTGGCTCTGGTGATACTTATACCCTCAAAGCCGAGTTCGATAATATTGGCAGTTTAAAAGTTCGTTCTCCCGTAAAAGTGGGGGGCGTTGTGATTGGTCGAGTAAGTAGTATTTCGCTTAACCCAGACAACTTATTGCCAGTTGTAACACTATCTATCAATAGCAAATACAATCAGTTCCCAGAAACGTCGAGCGTACAAATTTTGACATCTGGCCTGATTGGTGAGCAATACATTGGTTTAGTACCTGGCTTCGTTTTTGATGATGAAGTCATGCTGGTGGATGGTGATACCATCGAAGACACCAAATCGGCGCTTGTGCTTGAAGACTTAATTGGTCAAGTACTATACAGCGTAGGTGGTTCAGACGACTCAAGTAAGGAATAACTATGTTAGCGAGATTACTACTTTCAGTTTGTGCTGTGTTTAGCGTCTTTGGAACAACAGCAGCAGAGGTGGATAAAACTGAACCTTATAAGATGATGAAGCAGGTAGCTGAAGTCACGTTCGAAAGATTGAAAGCCGAACAGCCGAAAATCAAACAAGATCCAAATTTACTTAAAGTGATCGTTGAAGAAGAGCTAATGCCTTACGTCAACTACCGCTATGCAGGGTTAAAACTTCTTGGTCCAAACTTAAAAGGTGCTAAGCGTGAACATGTACTTGAGTTTATCGATGCATTTCGTGCTTACCTGATTGCGTCTTATGCACAAGTGTTGACGCAATACTCTGACCAAAAAATTGAGTTTGGTCCTGAGCCTAGCATTGATGACTCTAAGCGTATTACAAGCATTAAAGTTGATATCATCGATACTCCGCGTCCAAACATCAAACTTGAGTTTAAACTGCGTAAAGACAACCAGTCTGGTGAGTGGGAAGCATTCGATATGATTGCAGAGGGCATTAGTTTGCTTTCTAGTAAACAATCCGAATGGAACAGTAAAATTCGTCAAGAAGGCATTCTATCTGTTGCTAAAGACTTAGAAAAATTGGCCGCAGAACCGATCCGCTTCGAGGCGAAGAAATAATGGCCCAGACTCCCGCTCAGTGGCAATTGGATCAAAACATTCTTAAGCTAACAGGGGCACTTGATAGAGATACAGTGCCTTCATTGTGGGCGTATGCACAGCAATGGCAACCTGCTCAATCGGAGCTGGAATGCTCGCTAAAAGAGATAGAGCGAGTCGACTCTGCAGGAATGGTGATGTTAATCCACTTATTAGAGCATGCAAAAAAGCAAAACTGTCATATAATGCTCAGTTTCGTGCCGGCGCAACTGCGCACTTTGTTTCAACTGAGCAATGTTGAATCTTTAGTGGCCAAACACATACAGAATTATCAGGGGTAAATTGTGGATAGCGCAAAAGTACAACAGTTATTAGAAGAAGCACTAAACCTTCAAGAAGTGCATGTGAAAGGTGAAGGTAGCCACTATGAAGTGGTTGCTGTTGATGCTTGTTTCGATGGAATGAGCCGCGTTAAGAAGCAGCAGTTAATTTATGCTCCTCTGATGGAATACATCCAGCGTAACGACATTCACGCATTATCAATCAAAGCGTTCACACCAGAAGAGTGGGCTCGTGATAAGAAATTGATGTCGCTTTAAGGTTTATTGATGGAAAAGTTTCGAGTTATTGGGTCAGATAAACCACTAGTTGGTGAAGTGACCATTTCAGGTGCAAAAAACGCAGCACTGCCGATTTTATTTGCGTCTATCTTGGCGGAAGAGCCAGTAGAAGTGGCAAACGTACCACACCTTCGTGATATCGACACAACTATGGAATTGCTTAAGCGTTTAGGCGCGAAAGTAAGCCGCAATGGCTCTGTTCATGTTGATCCAAGCAGTATTACAGAATACTGCGCGCCTTATGATTTAGTGAAAACCATGCGTGCTTCTATTTGGGCTTTAGGTCCTTTGGTGGCGCGCTTTGGTCAAGGTCAGGTTTCTTTACCAGGCGGTTGTGCCATCGGTGCCCGTCCTGTGGATCTGCATATTTCTGGTTTAGAGCAGCTTGGCGCAACCATTACATTAGAAGATGGTTATGTGAAAGCAGAAGTGGATGGTCGTCTAAAAGGCGCGCACATCGTGATGGATAAAGTCAGCGTAGGCGCGACGATCACCATCATGTGTGCCGCAGCGCTGGCGGAAGGCACAACAACACTAGATAACGCTGCGCGTGAGCCTGAAATCGTCGATACCGCTGATTTCCTAAATAAGCTTGGCGCAAAAATCTCTGGCGCTGGCACAGATACCATTACGATTGAAGGTGTTGAGCGCTTAGGCGGTTGTAAACACAACGTGGTTGCTGACCGTATTGAGACGGGAACATTCCTTGTCGCAGCAGCAGTATCTGGCGGTAAAGTGGTATGTCGCAACACTAATGCTCATTTGCTTGAAGCGGTTCTCGCCAAGCTGGAAGAAGCTGGCGCGCTTGTCGAAACGGGTGAAGATTGGATCTCCGTTGATATGACCGACCGCGAGCTAAAAGCGGTAAGTGTACGTACTGCGCCACATCCTGGTTTCCCGACGGATATGCAAGCTCAATTTACGCTACTGAACATGATGGCGAAAGGTGGCGGCGTAATCACTGAGACTATCTTTGAAAACCGCTTTATGCACGTACCAGAACTCATGCGTATGGGCGCTAAAGCTGAGATCGAAGGCAATACGGTTATCTGTGGTGATGTTGAGTCACTTAGCGGTGCGCAAGTGATGGCAACCGATCTACGAGCTTCGGCTAGTTTGGTTATTGCAGGTTGCATTGCTAAAGGCGAAACCGTCGTTGATCGTATTTACCATATCGACCGTGGTTACGACAAAATCGAAAATAAACTGGCTGCACTTGGCGCAAATATTGAGCGAGTGAGCTAGGCAAGTTAAACTGCACCGCAGGTAACTTGGATATCAAGAGAGCCGAAACCTGAGTTTCGGCTTTTTTATATCACTCTCATGACCATATTTTCCCTTTATGGAAAGAGAGATATTAATAGCTGTATCTGGCAAAAGCCGGTTCCTGGAGAACAAGAATGATTGCACTGTTACGTGTATTTGCTGTCGCTATCTTTGCGATTGTTATGTTTATTGGTGGTTGTGGTTACTGCCTATTAAGCCCTAGAAACCCTAAGCACGTTTTCACTTTTGGCCGTTTGTTTGCCAAGATGTCTCGTGTGTTTGGGATTAAGTTAGAGTTGCGTATCCCTGAAGATGCGTATTCACGCGGCCAACATGTTTACATTGCTAACCACCAGAACAACTGGGACATGTTTACTGTTTCTGCGGCTGTGACTCCGAAAGTTGTGACAGTAGGTAAAAAGAGCTTGGCTTGGATGCCACTGTTTGGTCAGCTTTACTGGCTTACGGGTAACATTCTGATTGACCGAGCGAATCGTTCTAAAGCAAAAGGTACTATCGATCAGGTCGTGAGCAGCATGAAAGAAAGTGATGTTTCGGTGTGGATGTTCCCAGAAGGCACGCGTTCTCGTGGACGTGGTTTGCTGCCATTCAAAACAGGTGCTTTTCATGCGGCAATTGGTGCAGGTGTGCCAATCATTCCTATCGTATGTAGCTCGACGAATAAAATTAAGCTGAACCGTTGGAACAATGGTCATGTGATTGTTGAAATGCTACCTCCAATCAGCACTGAAGGCTATGGTAAAGAGGGCATTCGCGAGTTAGCGAATATCTGTCGTGAACAGATGAAAGAGAAGCTTGAATCGTTAGATGAAGAAGTCAAACAGCGCAACGCTGCTTAAGTTTTACTGCGATATCATCACGAAAAGACAATAAAAAACGGGTAGCCTGAGCTACCCGTTTTTTTATGTTTGTCAGCAAGTGCAATTATTTGCGAACAGCGATTGCTTCAATCTCGATGCCAACATCTTTTGGTAGGCGAGCCACTTCTACACAAGAGCGTGCAGGGTAGTTTGCTACGCCGTGCTCATCAAAGAACTTGCCGTAAACTTCGTTCACTGTGCCAAAGTCATTTAGGTCTTTAACAAAAACCGTTAGCTTTACAATATCAGATACTTTAAGACCTGAAGATTCAACTACAGCCTTTACGTTTTCTAGAGACTGACGAGCTTGTTCTGCGATATCAGCAGACACTTCACCTGTCGCTGGGTTTACTGGGATTTGGCCTGAAGTAAGAACCATGTTACCTAGATCTACGCCTTGAACGTAAGGACCGATTGCTGCTGGTGCAGACTCAGTGTGAAGTACTTTCGTCATTTGATTTTTTCCATCAGTTGTAGGGAATAAAGATTCTCAGTTTGCCTCTAAACCCTCGGTAGGTAAAGAGCAAAATACCCTGACATTGCAGGGTATTTTAAACGTATCACAGCCTAGTCGTGCGGCGTGTTTATCGCTCGGTTACGATCTCGCGTGAGAACACTTTCTCGCAGTATTTACACTTTAGGCGGATTTCTTGTTTCTTCTCGAACACGCTAAAGCTGCTTTCTACTGGTTCATTATGAGAAATACAGTTTGAATTCGGGCATTCAAATACATCATTGATGCGCTCAGGAAGCTCTAACGCGAGCTTTTTCACCACTTCATAGTTCTCGATTTGATTCACGGTCGCGTGAGGAGCATACAACGCTAGCTTGCTCGCTTGCTCTTCATTGATAAACACATTTTCGATTTTGAGTAGATCTTTATGACCGAGTGCTGATGATGGCAAGTTCAGTCCAATCGTTACGCGTTGTGATGAATTGTGCATATCGAACAGTCTTAATACTTTGATGCCGATTTGCGCAGGGATGTGGTCGATGACCGTACCATTTTTGATTGCTTCTACCTGCAATTGAGTTTCTTTAGCCATGATTTTTCCCCTCGATTACAGTGTTTCGTTTAGAACAAGCGCCAGCAGTGCTTGGCGAGCATACACGCCATTTTGAGCTTGCTGGAAGAAGTAAGCATGAGGCGTTTTATCAACATCAGTTGTGATTTCATCCACACGTGGTAGTGGGTGCAGTACTTTCAAGTTCTCACGTGCGCCTTCTAGTAGTGCCGCCGTTAGGATGTAAGCCGACTTAATATGTGCGTATTCCGATTCGTCAAAGCGTTCTTTCTGTACGCGTGTCATGTACAGAATATCCAGTTCAGGAATCACACTTTCCATGTCTGTGTGTAGGCTATATTGAATGCCAGCTTCGTCTAGTTCTTCGCAGATGTAATCTGGCATTGCCAGCGCATCTGGTGCAACAAAGAAGAAGCGGATGTTGTTAAACTTTGCTAAGGCTTGAGTCAGTGAGTGCACTGTGCGGCCATATTTTAGATCACCTACGAATGCGACGTTCAGGTTGTCTAGACGCCCTTGTGTTTCCGCGATGGTGTATAGGTCGAGTAGCGTTTGAGTTGGGTGTTGGTTTGCACCGTCGCCCGCGTTGATCACTGGCACGCCATTTGAAAATTCAGAGGCCAAGCGAGCGGCGCCTTCTTGTGGATGACGCATCACAAAGGCATCGACGTAAGAAGAGATGACTTGTACTGAATCTGCGAGTGTTTCGCCTTTTTTCGCCAGAGAGGTATTACCATCATTATCAAAGCCAATCACGTCACCACCAATGCGCTGAATCGCTGTTTCAAACGATAAACGTGTACGTGTTGATGGTTCAAAGAAACAACTTGCAACGACTTTGTTTTTAATCAGTTCTGGTCGAGGTGCTTTTTTAAGGCTACCTGCTGTTTCTACGATAAGTTCCAGTTCTTCGCGTGAAAGCTCTGGAATAGAGATGATGTGCTTCTGGTAAAGCGAGTTCGCCATGATCTTCTTCCCTATAACATTGATGACTACATCCAAATAACCGAAAGGAATTTTGGACATAAAAAAACCTCCCCAATGGGGAGGTTTTAAAATTCAATAGAATTAACGAAAATAACACCACGTAAGCGTAGTCGCTTAGCGAGAGCAAATCGCGTTTTTACGTCAGCAATCAGCGTGGTCATTTCTTAATCCTCAGACAAATTGCCGAGCATTATACGCTTAACTTTCGTGAGCGCAAGCGATTACATCATGGTTTTTATCGGCTGTTTTTGCGCACTGGTTTAGCTTCCTAGCGTCGCAACCATCACGGCTTTGATGGTATGCATACGGTTTTCAGCTTCGTCGAATACGATGGAGTATTCCGATTCAAATACCTCTTCTGTTACTTCAAGGCCTTTCATACCGTATTTTTCAGCGACTTCTTTGCCGACGGTGGTTTCATCATTGTGGAAAGCTGGAAGGCAGTGCATGAATTTCACATGTGGATTACCCGTTTGCTCAATCACGTCCATATTGATTTGATAAGGTGTCATTAACGCTACACGTTCATCCCATGCCTCGGCAGACTCACCCATAGACACCCAAACGTCGGTGTATAGGAAGTCACAACCTTTCACACCTTCCTCAACGCTTTCTGTTAACGTGATTTTTGCACCGGTTTGTTGCGCGATAGTTTGACAAGTTGCCACGAGCTCTTCTTCAGGCCAGAACGCTTTTGGCGCGACAAGGCGAATATCCATGCCCATTTTCGCTGCGCCCACCATAAGTGAGTTACCCATGTTGTTGCGCGCATCACCTAGGTAAGCGAAGGTTATTTCATGCAGCTGTTTACCACGGCCGTGCTCTTGCATGGTCAGGAAGTCAGCAAGGATCTGGGTTGGGTGGAACTCATCCGTTAAACCATTCCACACTGGAACACCAGCATAAGTACCAAGCTCTTCAACAATGGATTGGCCAAAGCCTCGGTATTCAATCCCGTCGTACATACGACCAAGAACACGAGCTGTGTCTTTCATCGATTCCTTATGACCGATCTGCGAGCCAGAAGGGCCGATGTAAGAGACTTGAGCACCTTGGTCAAAGGCAGCGACTTCAAACGCACATCGGGTACGAGTCGAAGATTTCTCAAAGATTAGTGCGATGTTTTTACCTTGAAGTTTCTTCTGCTCTGTTCCTGCATATTTAGCTTTTTTCAGCTCTGCAGACAGTTCGAGCAAAAACTGGATTTCTTTGGTTGAGAAGTCCAATAGCTTCAAAAAGTTGCGGTTACGTAAATTGAAAGCCATAGCTCGTCCCTTAGTACATGTGATTAGATTAATAGAATTTATTAAAACATATAAATGCTTTTATTGTGAATAATTATTTTTAATTAAAGCTAAAAAAGGTTGATGTATTCACATCAACCTTAGTTTTGATTCACCTAATGTAAAGGGACGAGTAAGTTATATATCGTCTCGTTCTATTGGACAGCTCATACAGCGAGCGCCACCGCGACCACGACCAAGCTCGTTACCAGGTACTGTCAGTACTTTGATGCCAGCTTTATCGTATTTTTCGTTGGTGTATACGTTGCGTTCGTAACCAATTACTACGCCCGGTTTTACAGTTAGAACGTTATTGGCATCATTCCATTGTTCGCGTTCCGCTTCATAGCTGTCGCCACCAGTGGTGATGATTTTCAGCTGATCTAAGCCAAGAGCGGACTCAATCGCGTGCAGATAGTTATGTGAGGCTTCAACATGCATTTCACCGTTGCCTTTTGGTGTTAAGCGCCATGTGTCGAGATCTTTGCGCATGATCTCTGGGTAAACAGAGAAAGTATCTACATCCATATGGGTCATCACGGTGTCTAAATGCATACATGAGCGGTGTTTAGGCAGATCAATTGCAATCACCTCGGTAGCTTGGCCTGCTTTAAATAGGCTTGCTGCAAGGTTCTCTACACCTTGTGCAGTCGTACGCTCAGACATACCGATAAGAACTGCACCTTTACCAATAACCAACACATCACCGCCTTCGACATTCGCATTATCATAATGCAGATCATCGTCACCGAAGTATTTGATAAAATCTTGGCCAGCAAAAATTGGGTGCCAACGATAAATCGCACGTAGGTGGTTTGTTTCACGTTGGCGTGCAGGCATCATCATCGGGTTAAGAGAAACGCCGCCATAAACCCAACATGAGGTATCACGAGTAAAGAGGTGATTAGGCAGTGGCTCAATAACAAAGTCGAGAGGACGCTTCATTTTTGGCAGCATAGAAGATGAGGAGATCGGTAGCTCTGAGTATGCTAAGCCACCTAAAAAGATGCAGGCAAGATGTTCATCATCCATTTCTGAAAAGTATTGGCGTAGGTCTCGCGCAAATGTTGGCCCGTAGCGAAAGTCAGAAATCTGAGTGTTCAGCAGCCATTGTTTTGCTTCTGGAACAGCGAGGGTTTCGACCAGTAAATCGTGGAGGAGAAGCACTTCAACGTCTTGCTCGCGCAGCGTACGTGCGAATGCATCGTGCTCTTCACCTGCCGCTTCTACAGCAAGAACGTCATCAAATAGCAACTCATGACAGTTTGACGGAGTTAAGTGGGTTAGGGCGCGTTCAGGGCGATTTAATAGAACTCGTCGAAGTTGACCAACTTCTGATCCAACGTACAGCTTGCTCATTTTGTATCCTTACAAATTTTCCAGCCATTAGTTATGACAAGCTTCCTAGAAAGATGCAAGTTATCAAGCTTTGTTTATATTCTGGTGTTTCTGGTTTTGTGAGTTTTTTATTTTTATTTTGATTCTTATGAAATTTATTATTAGATATAAATGCTATTTTACTAAAGTTAGAGTGCATGCGTTTTTATTCTAATTTTCCCGTTGAGAAAGAATACACGCACAGTGCATAAAACGTGCATTTTTATTCTAAATTATGCATTATTAAAGTGAATTTATTCGTTATGCTTCTTCGTTTTACACGTGAGTGTATTCAAGAAAGCATCATAAACACGCATAGAAAGAGAAAATAACCACATTAAGTGTCAATTAGGATGTTCTGAATATTAAAAAATGCCATTCTTTGTTAATTTTTTGTTTCTTTGTGTGGTCGGTTTAATATTTAGATTCAAATAACCGATAAGAATCGCAGTGGTATGATGTTTGTTTGTGGCTTTTCATCGCAATCCATGCCATATTTCACCGGATCAGCATACTCAGTATCGGGTATTGTGTTTCCATCAAGTAACTAATCTGGAGCCAAAACATGTCTCACGAAGATGAATATCTATCAGTAGAAGAATTAATTGAGATTCAAAAGGAAGAGACTCGCGATATCATTGCAGCATTGCTAGAAGATGGCAGCGATCCAGATTCGCTATACGAAATTGAGCACCACCTGTTTGCAGAAGATTTTGACACGCTAGAAAAAGCGGTAGTTGAAGCATTCAAGATGGGCTTTGAAGTTCTTGAAGCAGAAGAAACTGAAGATGAAGATGGTAACAAGTTGCTTTGCTGTGATGCGACTATGGAGTCCGCACTAGACGCAGAAGCGATTGATGCGCAAGTTGAAAAATTGATTTACTTGGCAGAAAAATACGACATCATCTATGACGGTTGGGGTACGTACTACGAAGGCGAAGATGCGCTTTACCCTGAAGAAGATGAAGACGACGAGTAATCAAAGCTCACTACTTTTGGAAAAACCAGCGTTTAACGCTGGTTTTTTTATACCTTGAAAAACTGACGAATGTGGAGGCGATAAATAATTCACATTGAGTTTATAGGGGATTTCTCCCTATAATGCGTGAAAATTGATCTAGCTCAAGGTGTATATGCAACTCTCACTCGCCGGTTTATGGCAAGTCTCTCCACTGACGGACCTTTCTATCCCACAGGATGACATTACTTTCCCTGCTCCTTTGAGTCAGGTATTGCCAGCTGAACTGACAGAAGAAGCAATTCGTCAGCAAGAGTGGCACCTGATGCATGACATTGAAGTGGACGAATCCATGATGGCATTCCCAGCGGTAGAAATGGTGTTGGGTGGTGTGGATTACCATGCAGAAGTGCGTTTGAACGGAGTAGCATTGTTCGACTGTGACGGTTCTCAAAATGTCTACAAGAAAGACATTCGTCCGTTCATGCAAATGGGGCGTAACCGCTTTGAAATCTTGTTCTTAGAGGAAGAAGAGGATCTTCTGTTTGATGAAGATAAACCTGAGCTGTGCTCTCTGTCCGATCATGAATATAAAAAAAGTGATGAGCGCTTAGGGGTATGGCAAGAACCGTATCTGCAGTTCATTCGCAATGTACGTTTAGACCGCGTGGCAACCGAGCAGATTTGGCACCACGGTGGTGGTTGCGAGTTTAAAGTAGACTTGTACTATCAAACTTTTGCGCCGGGTCTGGTCTCTGCATCGGTTAAGTTTAATGGTATGACTTACCATATTCCTATTGATGTCCGAGCGGAGCATGCGAGCGCTTTATTCCAGATAGAAGCGCCAAAGTATGCCGATCTTACTGATCCTGATCCAAGTGATCTCTACCAGTTGTCTGTTGAGTTGGATGGGCAGCACCAAAACTTCACTGTTGCCTTGAGCCAGGAGCTTTGTGTTACCCATGTTGTGCTTTAACGTCTAATAATATTATCTATTACAGCATCTTAAGCATTACGACTTCACATGCATCATGCCCTGTTTGTCCAAGCGGGGCATCGAGATGCTCAAAGCCTAGCTTTTCATACAAGCTTACCGCTTCTCTCAGACATTCAGTTGTCTCTAAATAGCACTGCTGATACCCAAATTGTTTCGCCAATTGTAAGCTCAATGCGACGATGCGTTTGGCTAAACCGTGTCCTCGTGTTTGAGGTAAGAAGTACATCTTTTGTAGTTCACACACATTTGGCTCGCCAGCTAAAGGGGCAAAGCCACCGCCACCAACGATCTCTCCGCGATGTTCAATGACCCAATAGGCGGCCCCGCATTGATTGTAAACCGAATACATATCATCAAGCGTTGGATCGGCCACACCATAACCTTTGTCTGCGGTTAAGCCGTATTCTGCAGAGACTTTACGAATCACATCTGCGACTTGCGGGTTGTCTGCTTTAGTAAGAGGTCGAAGAACGTATTCCTCAGACTGACACACTTTTGTTAGCCCTTTTAGGTAAGTCTCTAGACCAAGTTTGAGTTGCTCTTGCTCGCTGTCATCGAGTTGGGTAAGCAGTTGTTCAAAGAAGTGGTTTTGCTGTTGGTCCAGTTGTGATAACGCCTGCTGGCCTTGCTCTGTAATCGCTACGAGTTGACTACGTTTGTCTTTTGGGTTTTCGATGCTCTCGACCAAACCTAATTTAATCAAACCAGTAACGGTTCGGCTCGCGTTGGACTTGTCGACATTAAGCTGCTGTGCCAGCTGATTGATGGTCAATGGCTGCAATTGGATTTCACCCAATGCGTGCGCTTGCACTGGAGTGAGAGCGACATCGCCGCATTGTTTATCAAGCATACCAAGCAATCGGACGGCTTGACGGGAGTAGTGTCGAAGTTGACGAGCGTTCATTATCACTTACCTCTAAAAATAAAGTTGCGCACCGCAATTAAATTAATTGCGGTGCGCAACCTTGTCAATGGTAAATGTCATTTTTCTCGTTAGGAGACGTAGTGAGCCTCCATATTTAAGCGTGGTGATGTAAACAAAACTGCGGTGCTGGAGCTTTTTCTGATGATTTACGCATCCATACTTTCTCGTGGAAGTAGTAAGCCACCGTGTTCAAACTTGGCTCTAGCATCGCCATTACGCCGCCGACAAATGCATCACCTGTTAGTAAGTAAACCACGGTAAAAGCGACGCTGAAGTGCACGGTCGCAAAGCTTGCGGTTTTTAATTTGGTCATCCACTGACGAGCTTTAAGTGCTGGGACTTTTGCCCATGCCTTTTCATGAAAGTAGAAGGCTACGGTGTTCACTGAAGGCTCAATCATGGCAATTAAACTACCAATTAGAATGTCGCCTGTGAGTACGTAAGCGACACTAAATGCGATAGTAAAATGCAGTGCTGCGAAAGTTAGTGTCTTTTTCATGATAATTACTCAATCGTGTTTGTTTCGATGAGCTTATTATCGATAATAATTCTCATTAATGCTAATGGGTAATGAGTATTGTTGTGATAGGGGGAAGCTATTGATGATGGTTTTGGTGAAATGTATACAAAAAAGGTTGGCCATGATGACCAACCTTTTGAACCAAAAAGTGAGAAGTGCTAATTCTTCTCTTTCACTGAGGCTTAAAGCGCAGCGATCGTTGTCTTCTGCTCTTCTAGCTTAGCTAGCGTTTCTTTGTAGCCTTCAAGCTTCTCACGCTCTTTAGCAACAACTGCTTCAGGTGCTTTCGCTACGAAGCCTTCGTTACCTAGTTTGCCTTCGATACGCTTGATTTCGCCGTGAGTCTTCTTGATTTCGCCATCTAGACGAGCAAGCTCAGCATCTTTGTCGATCAGACCTGCCATTGGGATCATCAGCTCAGACTTACCAACCAGTGCTGTCGCACATGCAGGAGTTTGTTCGCCAGCTTCAAGCACGCGTACTGCTTCTAGCTTCGCTAGTGACATCAGTACTTGCTTGCTTGCTTCTAGACGAGAGGCATCTTCTGCATTTGCTGCTTTCAGCATAACGTCAAGCGGCTTACCAGGGTTGATGTCGTATTCAGCACGTAGGTTACGGATGCTGGTAATGAACGCCTTCACCCATTCGATATCATCTAGCGCTTCTTGGTTGAAGTTTGCTTCGTCGAATTGAGGCAGTGCTTGAAGCATGATTGTCTCACCTTCTACACCTTCAACTAGTGGCTTGATGCTTTGCCAGATAGTTTCAGTGATGTAAGGAATCACAGGATGAGCCAGACGTAGAGTCTTCTCAAGTACCGTGATTAGTGTACGGCGAGTACCACGCTGTTGCGCTTCAGTACCTTTCCATAGAACGGGTTTAGTTAGCTCTAGGTACCAGTCACAGAATTGGTTCCAGATGAATTCGTAAAGCGTGTTCGCAGCCATATCTAGACGGAAGTTGTCGATATGGTTGTTGAACGCTTTCGCTGCAAGTTCAAACTGAGACTCGATCCATTTGTCTGCTAGTGAGTATTCAATCTCACCACCGTTGAAGCCACAATCTTGCTCTTCTGTGTTCATCATTACGTAACGGCTTGCGTTCCATAGTTTGTTACAGAAGTTACGGTAACCCTCAAGACGCTTCATATCCCAGTTGATATCACGACCTGTTGATGCCATTGCTGCAAGAGTGAAACGCAGTGCGTCTGTACCGTATGCTTCGATACCGTTTTCAAACGTCTTACGAGTGTTCTTCTCGATCTTCTTCGCTAGTTGAGGCTGCATCATGTTGCCACAACGCTTCTCTACGAGAGACTCTAGGTCGATACCATCGATCATGTCGATTGGGTCAAGTACGTTACCTTTCGACTTCGACATCTTGTCGCCGTTTTCGTCACGGATTAGACCAGTAACGTAAACCGTTTTAAATGGTACTTGTGGCTTGCCGTTTTCGTCTTTCACGAAGTGCATGGTCATCATGATCATGCGCGCAACCCAGAAGAAGATGATGTCGAAACCAGTTACTAGAACGTCTGAAGGGTGGAATACTTTCAGATCGTCAGTTTGCTCTGGCCAACCTTGAGTACCGAACGTCCATAGTGCAGAAGAGAACCACGTATCCAGTACGTCTTCGTCTTGGTGAAGTTCAATGACTGACTCTAGGTTGTTGTTCTTACGAACTTCTTCTTCAGTGCGACCTACGTAAACATTACCTTGGTTGTCGTACCAAGCTGGGATGCGGTGACCCCACCATAGCTGACGAGAGATACACCAGTCTTGAACGTCACGCATCCAAGAGAAGTACATGTTTTCGTACTGCTTAGGAACGAATTGGATGTCGCCGTTTTCTACTGCTTCAACTGCAGTTTTCGCTAGAGGCGCAGTACGTACGTACCATTGGTCAGTTAGCATTGGTTCGATAACCACGCCACCACGGTCGCCGTAAGGAACTTGTAGATCGTGATCTTTCACTTCTTCAAGTAGGCCTAGCTCGTCGAATTCAGCAACGATAGCTTTACGAGCGGCAAAACGCTCCATACCGTGGTATTTAGCTGGTAGCTCAGTGCTGTAAGCGTCGCTTGCTTCGCCGTTGGTGTTGAATACTTCAGAAGCATCACGGATGTTTGCGTCGAAAGTCAGAATGTTGATCATTGGTAGCTGGTGGCGCTTACCTACTTCGTAGTCGTTGAAGTCGTGCGCAGGTGTGATTTTCACACAGCCAGTACCTTTTTCCATATCTGCGTGCTCATCGCCCACGATTGGGATGCGACGATCAACGATAGGAAGGATGATTTCTTTACCGATAAGATCTTTGTAACGTGGATCTTCTGGGTTAACTGCAACACCCGTATCGCCTAGCACGGTCTCTGGACGAGTCGTTGCAACAACGATGTAGTCTTTGCCATCCGCTGTTTTAGCGCCATCTGCTAGTGGGTAGCGGAAGTGCCACATGTGGCCTTTAGTGTCTTTGTTCTCTACTTCTAGATCTGAAATCGCTGTGTGTAGCTTTGGATCCCAGTTAACTAGACGCTTACCGCGGTAGATTAGATCGTCTTCGTATAGACGTACGAACACTTCTTGAACGGCGTTAGATAGACCATCGTCCATCGTGAAGCGTTCACGATCCCAGTCTACAGATGCGCCAAGACGACGAAGCTGCTTAGTGATAGTGCCGCCAGATTCGCCTTTCCATTCCCAGATTTTGTCGATGAAAGCTTCACGACCGTAATCGTGTTTTGTTTTGCCTTCTTCTGCAGCGATCTTACGCTCAACAACCATCTGAGTTGCGATACCAGCGTGGTCAGTACCTACTTGCCAAAGGGTGTTTTTACCCTTCATACGTTCACAACGGATAAGCGTATCCATGATCGTATCTTGGAACGCGTGGCCCATGTGTAGGCTACCAGTGACGTTCGGTGGCGGGATCATGATGCTGTATGATTCTTTAGTAGTGTCACCGTGTGGCTTAAAGTAGCCTTTCTCTTCCCAAGTCTGATACAGAGCTTGTTCGATTGAAGTTGGGTTGTATGTCTTTTCCATAGCGCTCTTTTAATGGATACGTTGATGGTTGAATCTTAGTCAATCTTTATAAGTGAGGGATCTTAACAAGATCGCCTTAACTATAAGGATTGACCGTTAAGGATATTGAATTTCGATCGTTTGCAGTTGGTAACCTGCTTGACGGTAAATTTTATATCTTTCTCTTGCGAGTTGTTTAGCTTTTTCTTCGCAGGGCACGAAGTCTACCACTTGAGCAAACTTGTTCGCAAAGGTTGTCTCATTTTCCGCCAAATTAATTACCAGCTGACGGTTCCAATTAGGTTTTACACCTTCATGGCCGATTTCAATATTGGTGGCGTATTTCGGTCCCTCGCCTACGAGGTTATGTGCCATGAACTTGTCTGCATCAACTTGCCAAAAGGCTTCAGCGAGCTGCTCGGCGTGTGGTTTGTCTTGGCAGTTTAAATACACTTTAGCGCCTTGGCGAGCAAAGTGCTGAGCCAAAAACACGATGTATTCTTCAAAGCCAGCCACCGTTGCTTGCGGGCTCTCTTCGTTAATGATGTAGAAGGTTGCAGTTTGCATCATTCTCTCACTTGCCTTGGGTCTCTTCCTAAGACCATCTTAAGTCCCACTTTCATTTTAGAAAATTAGGATAATAAAAAAGGGCCTTGCGGCCCTTTTAGATTCTGTTCAGAAATTACTCTTCTGTCTCTTGGCCGCTGCGGTTCAAAAGGAATTGGACAAGCATTGAGACAGGACGGCCCGTTGAGCCTTTCGCTGCGCCTGATTTCCACGCGGTACCTGCGATATCGACGTGTGCCCAGTTGTACTTCTTCGCGAACTTAGATAAGAAGCAACCCGCAGTAATTGTGCCACCAGGGCGACCACCAATGTTTGCCATATCCGCAAACGGGCTCTTCAACTGTTCGTGGTACTCGTCTGCCATTGGTAGACGCCATGCACGGTCACTCGCTTGCTCAGAAGCGTTTACTAGCTCATGAGAAAGAGGGTTGTGGTTAGAGATTACGCCGCTGATATGGTGGCCTAGTGCGATAACACAAGCACCAGTTAGCGTTGCAACGTCAACCACGCAGTCTGGTTCGAAACGCTCTACGTAAGTCAGTGCGTCACAAAGAACGAGACGACCTTCCGCATCCGTGTTCAGAACTTCTACAGTTTGACCAGACATGGTTGTAAGGATGTCACCTGGACGGTAAGCGTTGCTGCCAGGCATGTTTTCACAGCCCGCTAGAACACCAATAACGTTGATTGGTAGGTTTAGCTTCGCCAGAGCTTTCATTGTACCGAATACCGATGCCGCACCACACATGTCGTACTTCATCTCATCCATACCTTCGCCCGGCTTTAGAGAGATACCGCCTGAGTCGAAGGTTAGACCTTTACCTACGAGCACAATCGGTTTTGCATCCGAGTCAGGGTTACCTTTGTACTCGATGATAGACATCATAGATTCGTTTTTAGAACCACGGCCTACTGCTAGGTAAGAGGTCATACCCAGTTTTTCCATCTCTTGCTCACCAATGATTTTGGTGGTTACGGTTTCGTAATCGTCCGCTAGACGACGAGCTTGAGAAGCAAGGTAAGCTGGATTAGCTACGTTTGGCGGCATGTTGCCAAGGTCTTTTGAGGCTTTGACACCTGATGCGATAGCAAGACCATGAGTGATTGCTTTTTCACCCAAGTTCAATTCACGACGCGTTGGTACGTTGAAAACAAGCTTGCGCAGTGGGCGGCGAGTCTCAGGTTTCACGCTCTTGAATTGATTAAATGTGTATAGACCATCTTTAGTCGCTTCTACAGCCTGGCGCACTTTCCAGTATGTATCACGACCCTTAACATGCAGTTCAGTTAGGAAACATACTGCTTCCATTGAGCCTGTCTCGTTAAGTGTGCTGATCGTCTTTTGAATGATTTCCTTGTACTGGCGCTCGCCAAGTTCACGCTCTTTGCCGCAACCGACAAGTAAAACGCGCTCTGACAAAACACCTGGTACTTGATGCAGTAGCAGCATCTGACCAGGTTTACCCTCTAGATCACCACGGCGAAGTAGTGAACTGATGTAACCGTCACTGATTTTATCAAGTTGTTCGGCTACTGGAGAAAGGCGACGTGGTTCAAACACACCAACAACGATACATGCGCTACGTTGTTTCTCTGGACTGCCACTTTTTACACTGAACTCCATGCGTACTCCTACATCCTGAAGACAAATTGCTCTAAATGTTAGATAATGATCGCTTACTTGTTGAATTTTAGCTCCAGGCTTACATGCAGAGCTGATTAAGCGACTAACATCTAGTTTATAATTTTTAAAAAAATAAATGGTTCAACGGGAAACTATAGTGATTCGACCAAAAAAACAAGTTTTGTATAGGTAATTTCAGCGTGATTATTGTTAGATATTTGATCCGCGAAACACTCAAGAGCCAATTTGCGATTTTTTTCGTACTTTTTTTGGTGTTTGTAAGCCAGAAATTCATAAGTGTTCTTGCTGATGCTTCTGATGGGGATATTCCTGCTGGATTGATTTTCTCGATTGTTGGTTTGAACATGCCAGCAATGGGTCTGTTAATGCTGCCTTTAAGTCTGTATATCGGCATATTGATCACATTTGGTCGTCTGTATGCAGAGAGCGAAATTGTCGTAATGAACGCGACAGGTATTGGTAATAAATTCTTGGTTCAAGCGGCCTTATACCTAGCGTTGATTACTTCAGCGGTGGCGGCTTTCAATGCGTTGTGGCTATCGCCGTGGTCTCAAGACCGCGTTGAGCAGCTTTATGAGCAGGTAGCGTCAGAAAACAGCGTTGACCTACTTAAAAAAGGTCAGTTCCAAGGTACACCAGACGGTTCATCGGTTGTGTTCATCGATGACATTAAAGACAATACCTTGAGCAACGTTTTTGTTGCGCAGATGCGCCCTCGAGATTCGGTGTTACCGAGTGTGATGTTCTCATCTTCTGGTGAAGTAAAAGAGCTTTCGGACGGTCGTCAGATCATCACTATGAAAGAAGGTACGCGTTATGAAGGTGTGCCTACTCGCGTTGAATATATGATCACGAAATTCGATGAATACGAAGGTGTTATCGGCCAACGTGAGGTCAAAAAGAAAGGGAGAGACTGGGAAGCATACCCAACGGTTGACTTGATAGGTCACCCAGATCCAGAGGCGCAAGCGGAGCTACAATGGCGAATTTCGTTATTTGTGTGCATTCCACTCTTAACAATGCTCGTTATTCCTTTGTCTGCGGTGAATCCGCGTCAGGGACGGTTTGCCAAAATGGGGCCTGCGATTCTGATCTACCTAGCGTATTTCTTGGCGATCAGTGCAACCAAATCTGCATTAGAAGATGGTGACATCCCGGCTGCTATTGGTATGTGGCCAATCAATGCGATGTTGCTGATTGTTGCTATCATGGCGAATATGATGGACAGCGTTGCTGCTAGACGAATAAAAGACAAATTCCGCAAGAAGAGGCTCGCGTAAGCTGTGTTCAAAATCTTAGACCTTTACATCGGTAGAACCATCATCTCTACCACTGCCTTGGTTTTAGCGACGTTTGTTGGCTTATCGGGCATCATCAAATATGTAGAACAGCTACGTAAAGTAGGGCGAGGTGTGTACGACCTCACTCATGCGTTGTACTTTGTGTTACTCAGTGTGCCGCGTGATATCGAAATGTTCTTTCCAATGGCGGCATTACTCGGTGCCCTGATCGGCTTAGGTATGTTGGCTTCAAGCTCTGAGCTGGTGGTGATGCAAGCTGCTGGTTTCTCTAAGCTGGATATCGGGTTATCGGTACTAAAAACGGCCGTCCCGCTCATGATTGTCGTTATGGCGTTAGGTCAATGGGGCGCTCCTGAGGCCCAGAAGATGGCCCGTGACTTACGTGCGTTTGCGATATCAGGTGGTAGCATTGTGTCTGTGCGCTCAGGTGTGTGGGCTCGTGACGCAAACGACTTTATCTTTATAGGTAAAGTCGAAGACGACAAACTTTATGCTTTAAATATGTGGCGTTTTGATGATGATAAGAATCTACAAAAAGTTATTTTCGCCGAAGAAGTCGACTACCAACAAGATAACAACTGGCTGATGCGCTACGTACAAATTACGGACATGGAAAATGAAAACGTAATTTCAAAGCAAGACATCGAACAGATGGAGTGGCACACCTCTTTGGCACCGGATAAGCTAGCTGTGGTGACCGTGAAGCCAGAAGAACTGTCACTGAGCGGTTTGTATGATTATGTGACTTACCTAAAAGCATCGGAACAAGATGCATCTCGCTATGAGTTGGCGTTTTGGCGTAAGTTGACTCAGCCGCTTTCAATTGCTGTGATGATGTTAATGGCGCTATCTTTTGTTTTCGGTCCACTCAGAAGCGTGACCATGGGGGCAAGGGTATTGTCGGGCGTGGTTGCCGGGTTTACTTTTTACATATCCAGTGAGTTCTTTGGCCCATTAAGCTTGGTGTATGGCATATCCCCAGTGTTTGGTGCTTTGGCCCCGAGTTTGGTGTTCTTAGCTATTGCGATTGCACTACTACGAAGAAAGCTATAACTGAAGCATTATCGAATAAACCAAGTTTTACCGAACCAAATGTAAAAGGAAGGCATTACGCCTTCCTTTTTTGTGTTCCTAGACAAGTTAGTTTGCCTTGGGTAATACAACAACCTCTGTTTTGGCCCAAATGTCGTGGAAACCACGTTTCTTCGGATCAATCGGTACAGTCAAATTTGCCAAGCCAAAGCCAGATGTCGAAATACGAATCAGAGCTTGAGTTACCGTAATTGGTGCTCCGTCTTTGGCATTGCGAACTCGAAGTTTCCAAGCGCGCATCCCAAGAGTTTGTCCTGCTCGCGTCCAGAAGAACACAAAGAAATATATCCACACACCCGCAAGATAAAGTGTAAATAGAGGGCTCAATACAGGGTGTTTTCCGAGCATATCTGCGGCATCAGCGTACTCGCCATAGCTCAACAATCCTGCTGCATTTAGTGCAAACACAACGGCCATAACAATACCTGCGGCCATCATTTCAATTGCGATAATAATCAATGTGTCGTAAATCAACGCTGCAAGTCGACGAAAGAGACCAGCAGGTGGAAGAGTTGTAGACGTTGTCATTATTCCATCACTTACCTTAAAAATTGTGCGTCAGAATATAGATTCCCTCACCAAGAGAAAAGAGACCTAACGCACAGAGTCTTTAATTGTGTATAAACGAAGATACTTTTCTGCCCTACGTTATCAGCACATGTCATGATACACGAGGCCGTGCAGCAATATGTTTCAACTGAATTCGACTCTCTTAACCATTGGCTCTTTGGTCTGTGACCAGATTAGATAGCTGAGAGAGTTGGTGTTTCTCATCTTCGGTATAATGTTGGCTTAATGAAAGCTCTAAAGCTTTTTCTGACAGCTTGATTGCTGGTGACAAAAATAACTTAGGGTGCATACTAGAGAGAGCTAGCAAGGCCTTTTGTAGGCGAATCTGTATTTGGAGTTGCGCTGCACCATCGTGTGCTATCGGCAAAAAGACATCATCGAACAAATCCTGGCAGCTCAATGCGGGCACAAATAGTCTAGGATATCGAGTTTTGGTAGGAGGCTCACTGAGTAGGTCTCCCCATAATGAAAGTGCTCGTACAGAACGCCCAAGAACGTCAATTGCGGTGCCATTATCATTTACAGCCGGAGATAGTGCTCGTGAGGCGATTTCCGCCATAACGACTAAACCAAAGCGAGGGTCCTGATCATATGAACGCTCCGTTCGAATCGTGAAGGCTGCCGTTACTTCGCTTTCGTCTGGCAATTCTCCACAAACCCAAGCCAATGGTTGACCTACGTACACAAAACTTCCCGGTTGTCGCTCAAGATAGATGGTGCATTGGTTTGCTTCAGCAATACTATCGAGATGATGCATATCAACATGCTGTAAGTAGCCAATTTCTTGGCTCAAAATAGGTTTACTTCCTCTGGGTTTATGTTCTGGGTGGCTCCACGGGTGAGCACCTAGCCAACGCTCTTTGCCCCGTTTTCTAATAGCATCTAACAAGGCTTGCTCCACGTATGAAGTGGTTTCACTGACCCTTCCTAGTACGGAAAGGTGCTGAATCCAACGTAGCAGAGTGAGTATGATCATCACGATTACGGCGATAGTCACGATGAACAGATAAATTTGTGCTTGTTGATGATAGGCCCCAATACCTAGCGCGATAATTCCTACCAAACTAAATAGAAAAGAGCCAAGAAAGGTTGCTAAGGCATTTTGTGTTGTGCTGTCTTCCATCAACAGTTTTGTCGCTCGCGGCGTTACCCCTGCACTAGCGGCACTGTACGCTGAGACCATAATATTGAGAGAGAATGTAGTCACTGCAAGCATGGAGGTTGCGAGGATATTTAATATGTTGTTCAACAAATCCTTGCTGACGTTGATGGCAGGGGGCAGAGTAATGAACTGGTTTAAAACAATCGACATTAAGGCGGTAGCAACAGCTAGTAATGCGTAGAGTGACGTCCGGACCCACAGTTTTCGTGTCATCTGTTTCAGTAACCACTGCCATTTTGACCCAGTCATTCTTTGCTCCTATTCAGTTCTCACTAGAAAGTCGATAGAAAATTCAGAAAGTTATTCTTGCTTAAGCATAGGTTAAATGCCCGTCGTTCTGCTTGATATTTCATGCATCACGAAAGTAAGAAAGCTGCTTGCTTCAAAGAATGGTGCTCTTGAGGTGTGAATTACCACGATTCTGTTGCCTTAATTGATAGATGAATTAAAAGTATGTGATTGAAAAGAGGTAGCGCATGATTGTAGTTACAGGTGCAAGTAGCGGTTTAGGGGCGGAACTAGCAAAGCGTTATGATGCGGAAGGCAAAGAGACGTACGTAATAGGAAGAAACACAGAAAAACTATCCGCACTAGCAAAACAACTCTCTCATAACGTCGGCTATCAAGCTTGCAACCTCTCATTACATCAAGGTGTGAAACAGCTCTTTGATGGGATGAAACAGCCGCCTGAAATGGTCATTCATAGTGCAGGAAGTGGTTATTTTGGCTTACTGGAAGAGCAGGAGCCGGAAGAGATTCAAAAGTTGATTGATAACAACCTGAATTCTGCGATTCATGTGTTAAGAGAGTTAGTAAAGCGTTACAAAGATCATCCAATAAAAGTGGTCATGATCATGTCCACAGCCGCGCAACAACCTAAAGCGCAAGAGTCTACGTATTGTGCAGTGAAATGGGCCGTCAAAGGATTAATTGAGTCGGTTCGTTTGGAGCTAAAAGGAAAACCTATGAAAATTATCGCGGTTTATCCTGGTGGAATGGATACGGAATTCTGGAAAACAAGCGGCAATACGATGGACACGAGTCACTTCATGCAAGCAGAAGATGCCGCAGAGATGCTCCATAATGCGTTGTCGAGCATTGGGAATGGTTATGTTTCTGATATTACAGTGAATAGAACTTAAAAAGAGTTTCGTATACTCATTTTCATCTGGAAGAGTAGTAGAAAATGGAGCGTACGTTTCTTATGAGTACAGCTTTGTCACACTTTGTGGCGAAATTATCAGCAAACGATAGTTATTTAAGGTATTTATGCTTGCGCAGGTCAAAAGCTTACGTATAATGCCAACCATCAAAGGGCAATAGCCCAAAGATGCCGGTGTGGTGAAATTGGTATACACGACGGATTCAAAATCCGTTGCCTTCGGGCGTGGCGGTTCAAGTCCGCCCACCGGTACCATATTAGAAAGGTCGCTTTTATAGCGGCCTTTCGTCGTTTTAGGTGCTCGTAAATATCAAAAGGAAGTTAGCGTTGCCTTCGCGGTGGCGGCAGGGATGCCAGTCCAATCAACTCCGTCCACCGGTACCATATTTTAAGACAGAGCCTCGATGAAAGTCGGGGCTTTGTTGTATCTGGATCTTCAAAACAAAAAAGCGCGAGGGGTATGCCTCGCGCAAACTACTACATGGTGATAGTAGGAACAGCCTATAGAGCTGTGAACAAGGTATTTTGAGTGTTCGGAGTCCAGTCTGCTTGGGACACGTGCGGTACATCAACTAGATAACGCAAACCTTGATAAGTCACCACATCGCCTTGTTTATAGGAAACATTTTGAGTCCAGTTAGTGGCTGGGTCCGCATTTGTCCAGAGGCTAGAGGTTGGAGACGGTGCCCAATCTTGTTGTGCAGCATGGTTTGTTACAGCCTGGTATACAGTACCTAGGTGTAAGACGTAATCGCCAGCGTCGTAGTTATGACCAACTTGCCAGTTCGGTGTGTAGTTATCCATTGTGTCGAAGTCATAACCCGCTTGTTTTGCTAACTGTATAAACTTAGCGAGCTTAGGTAGGTTTTGCGTTGCACCCATGCCACGCTTACCATCTTCAAATAGGAACTCGTGAGTTAATACGATAACTTTATCGGCGTGTAAAGGTGTACCACATGGGAACTCTTGAGCTTTGGAGTTGATCGGGTTAATCGTTGTTGGTGCACAAGTGTTTAACGCGGAATCCACATATCCAAGAAATGCTTCTGCTTCTGTAAGGCTGTTTGCTGGCATTTCAATGCCCCAATTTTCAGGTGCCCAGTCCACATCCCAACCATGAGTTTGATAGCCGTTATTCGCTAGGATATTTTGAACCTCGATAGCTGCTTTTACACTGTTGGATGGGTTGGATGTATTGCACACATATCCTGGTTCCCAAGGTTTCAGGTCATCAGACGTGGCACATAACCCATCTGCTTTGAAGTCTTTCGTCACTCGCCAACCGTTGGTGTAGGGCAGTCTAGCAAATTCTGTTGCCTTGTAGTTCGGGTAGCTTGTAATGTTCGGCAAATACTTTGCTAACACAGATAAGTTTTCCGTAAACATGGAGGCGTCGTAAACAGGGTCTTGATACGAGTTAAGCTGGTGGTCCCCGGTCGCATTACACTCCGCAGCACTGTTCGGTCCAAATTCATCCACGCAGTTGTGCACCATGTGATCGTAACTGTGGTTCGCAACAATATGACCAGTGTCTAATGCGAGCTTTAAGGCTTCTAGGGAACGGTCTTCATTCTCATCACCAATTCCATCTAAATGCCAAGCATTAAAGTAAAACGTCGCTTTGATATCTTCCTGGTTAAGTACTTGAATAACGTCAATAGATGCATTGATTGGTCCATCATCAAACGTTAGATAAATGGTGCCTTTAGAGCCGGTTTGAGCAAATGAGTGTTGTGATAGTGCGGCACTTACAAGCGTTGCAATAGCCAATTTATTAAATTTCATTCTCTATTCCTTTTAAGAAATTAATAACGACGTTGTCAGTAGTAAAATATTGATAATTTGAAACTTAATGTGATGTCTTAAAATATTTTATGACTTTTATCCTAGACCTAAATAATTACAAAAAAATAGGTGGTATTTTCTAAATTGGGATTGTGTTCACGAATAATGCAACCGGTTGCGCTTTTTTGTCTTGGTTATTTTTGCTACAGTTTTTATAGGTTGAAATTTACACAACGGGAGTAAGGCTATGAAAAAGATCCTTTTATGCTGTAGCGCAGGGATGTCCACCAGTATGCTTGTTAAGAAAATGGAGCAAGCTGCTGAAAATAAAGGAATTGAGTGCAAAATTGATGCAATGTCAGTGAATGCGTTTGAAGATGCAATTAAAGAGTACGATGTTTGTCTTCTCGGGCCTCAAGTACGTTTTCAGCTAGAAGAGCTAAGAAAAACGGCGCAAGAGCATGGTAAAAACATTGATGCTATTTCTCCTCAGCATTATGGAATGATGAAGGGAGAAGAAGTACTAGAGCAAGCATTAGAATTAATTAACTAAACCATAGTTTTAAATTAAAAAGATAACTGTACATCAAATATAAATATTTGATGCGGGATTCTTTTGCCTAAAATAAGGATGGACTCTATGAAGCTTTATGACGCAATTATAGGCGCAGTCGAAAAGCATATAGCCCCTATAGCAGCTAAAGTGGGGAATCAGCCCCATGTTCGCGCAATGAGAGACGGTTTTATTGTCGCAATGCCGTTTATTATTGTCGGTAGTTTCATTTTGATTTTTGCATTCCCCCCATTTGCCGAAGATACAACCTTTACTTTTGGTCGAATTTGGCTCGATTTCGCCACTACACATTTTGATACCATAATGATGCCCTACAACATGTCGATGGGGATCATGACCATTTTTGTTTCGCTGGGCGTTGCTTATAGTTTAGCTAAGGCTTACAAGATGGATGGGATCACGAGTGCTGTATTGTCACTAATGTCTTTTTTACTCATTGCGGCCCCAGCTAAAGATGGCGCGTTGTCTATGTCTCACATGGGCGGAACCGGGATCTTCACCGCAGTGATGTGTGCATTTTTCTCGGTGGAGCTCTACCGTTTTATGAAAAAGCACAATATTACGATTCGCATGCCAGAGCAGGTGCCACCGGCGATTGCGCGATCATTTGAAGTATTGCTACCAGTCTTAGCGATATTCATTACCTTATATCCACTTAGCCTTTTCGTACAAACCCAGTACGACATGCTGATTCCAGACGCTGTTATGGCTATCTTTAAACCGCTAATTAGTGCGTCTAACTCATTGCCTGCCATTATTGGCGCTTTATTGCTTTGCCAGCTGCTTTGGTTTGCGGGTATTCATGGTGCTGCAATTGTTGTTGGACTGCTTTCTCCAATCTTTTTGACCAACATTGGTGCCAACATTGAAGCCTTTGTTGCAGGTGAACCGATTCCAAACGTATTTACTCAACCGTTCTGGGATTTTTACATCTTTATTGGCGGCTCTGGTGCAACACTTGCTCTTGTTATGCTGATGTCGTTTAGCCGTTCTGTTCACCTTAAGAGCATTGGTCGAATGAGTGCGGTGCCTGGCTTTTTCCAAATCAACGAACCTGTGATCTTCGGTAGCCCAGTTGTGATGAACCCGACCTTGTTTATCCCGTTCGTCTTCGCTCCAGTCATCAACGCTACGATTGCGTATTTTGCTGTGCATGTCGGCTTTGTGGGTATGGGTGTCGCTACAACACCTTGGACAACACCGGCACTGATAGGTGCTTCGTGGGGTAGCGGTTGGACCTTTGCGCCAGTATTGCTCGTCATTGGTTTATTAATTCTTGATCTAATCATCTACTTCCCATTCTTCAAAATGTTTGAGAAGCAAATGTTGGAGCAAGAACTACCAACGACGAAGGAAACTAAAGGTGACACGCAGCCGTCAGGCGAAGGCGTTACTGCTTAACTGTACTTAATGGGCCGCAATTACCGCGGCCCGATTTTCGGAGAGAAAATGATGGAACAAGAATTGGTTGTAATGGAGATCATTTGCAATGCTGGTGAAGCCAGAAGTTTAAGCTACGAGGCATTGCGTTTATCTCGAGAACAAGATTTTGAAGCGGCTGATGAGAAGCTCTCTCAAGCAAGAGAGTGCATTAATAAAGCCCACTTAATACAGACTCAGCTTATTGAAGAAGATCAGGGAGAAGGGAAAGTCCCGATGACGTTAGTGATGGTGCATGCTCAAGATCACCTAATGACTACGATTTTGGCTCAAGAGATGGCTGTAGAAATCGTCGCACTGAACAAAAAAATCTCGAACAAATAAAGGGGGATGAAAATGTCTAGAGAGGCGATCAAACTTGCCATTATTGGCGGTGGTAGTAGCTATACCCCGGAATTGGTTGAAGGGGTTATTAAGCGCTTAGAATATTTACCCGTTAGGAAGATTCATTTTGTGGACATTGAGTCAGGAGCTGAGAAGCTTGAGATCATCAAAGGATTGGCTCAGCGAATGGTCGATAAAGCCGGAGCAAAAATTGAGATAAAAGCCAGTTTCGATCGCCGTGCTGCGATAAAAGATGCGGATTTTGTGATGACGCAGTTTCGTGTTGGTGGCCTTGCTGCTCGCGCTAATGATGAGCGAATCCCAATCAAGTACGACGTCATCGGCCAAGAAACAACGGGCCCTGGTGGTTTTGCTAAAGCACTGCGAACCATTCCGGTCATTCTTGATATCTGTAAAGACATTGAAGAGTTGGCTCCAAACGCATGGATGCTCAATTTCACCAACCCAGCGGGTTTAGTTTCCGAAGCGGTCAGTAAGTACACCAAAGTAAAAAGTATTGGTTTATGCAATGTGCCCGTTTCAATGGAAATGATGATTGCAGAAATGATGGAGTGCGAGCCAAAAGAGCTACAACTTGAGTTTGCTGGGTTAAACCATCTCGTGTGGGTACACAAAGCATGGCTCAATGGGGAAGATATTACTCAAACGGTATTAGAGAAAGTTGGTGATGGTGCCAACTTCAGTATGAAGAATATCTGGGAAGAGCCGTGGGATCCGGCATTTCTAAAAGCACTGGGGGCGATACCATGTCCTTATCATCGTTACTTCTACCAAACTGATGCCATGCTTGCTGAAGAGAAACAAAGTGCCGATGAAAAAGGCACTCGTGCTGAGCAGGTAATGGAAACAGAAAATGCGCTATTTAAGCTCTATCAAGATCCTACCCTCGATCATAAGCCGAAAGAGTTAGAGGAGCGGGGTGGTGCTTATTATTCTGATGCATCACTGAACCTAGTTGATTCAATTTATAACAATCGTAATAGTATTCATGTTGTTAACGTTTTAAATAATGGAGCGATCAACGGCCTACCTGACGATGCTGTGATTGAATGTAGTGCCGTGATTGGTAGCTGGGGGGCGAAACCTCTTGCGGTTGGCGAGTTGTCAAACAATATCAAAGGATTACTCCATCAAGTTAAAGCGTATGAGCAGCTAACAATAGAAGCTGCTGTCGAAGGTAATTATGACAAGGCGCTTATGGCATTAACCAATAACCCATTGGTGCCTGACATTGGCCGCGCCAAGTCAATCCTGGATGATATCCTAGCGGTGAACGCTCCGTATTTACCTCAATTTAAACTAACGACGTTGTAAGACTAAGGAAGGGCGCCGATGAAAGTCATTTTTAATGCTGATGATTTTGGTTTAACGAGAGGTGTAAATAGCGGCATCGTTAAAGCTCATCAGCAAGGTGTGGTTCATTCAACCACCATGATGGTGGGTATGGATGCTGAGCAACATGCCTTAGAACTAGCTCGCCATAATCCAGACTTGAAAATTGGCGTTCATCTTAGGTTTACAGCAGGTGTGCCTATAACGAAGCATCCTAACTTGACCAATGGCCGAGCGCACTTTATCAACTATGACGAACTTTGGAGTAAGCAGGACTTCGAAACTCAGGTCATTTATGATGAAGCAAAAGCTCAGGTGGAACATTTTTTATCGCTTGGGTTAGAGCTAAGCCACTTAGATAGCCATCATCACGCGCATACTCACCCTCAAATTTTGCCCGTTATTAAAGAAGTAGCGAATGAATACAGAGTGCCACTGCGGGGCACTGGCTTGTGTCAAGAATCGATGACAATCAGATATATCTTTACTGATGAGTTTTATGATCAAAAAGTGAGCTTGGATGGCTTAATGGCACATCTATTGAGCTTAAAAGCTGACTATGACTTGGTTGAGGTGATGTGCCACCCGGCAGAGGCCGATCAGGCGCTTATCTTAAAGAGTGGCTATGCGCTTCAGCGAGAGCTAGAGTTACAAGTTCTTACCTCTCCCATTTTAAAAGAACAGTTAGCTCATCATGGCATAACTGTCACGGATTACTCTGAGCTTGTTTCTACCAATCAAATGGTCGGTGTATGATTAAAGGCTGCCAGCTTCGCCCCCTATAGCACCTTACGAATTGCTGGCAGCCGTTCTACACAAACGAATATTTAATAACAATTGCAGTTGGACCCAATAGCATTATGGCAAGGATTAAAGATGTAGCCGAACTCGCCGGTGTAAATCGCTCTACCGTTTCTCGAATTATTAATGGAGAGGGGAAATTTCGCGAGGAAACTCGAAAAAAAGTAGAGCAAGCTATGGCGCAATTGAATTATCGTCCTAGTGCAATTGCTCGTTCACTCGCAACCTCATCCAGTAATATGGTTGGGTTATTGGTGACTTACTATACGGGGGGCTTCTTTGGCGAGATGATGGAGCAGGTTCAGACCGAGCTGGATATTCATAAGAAGTTTTTGATTACAGCTCAAGGCCATCATTCTGCACAAGGTGAAAAAGAGGCAATTCAGCGTTTTAATGATTTACGTTGTGACGGCTATGTACTTCATAGTCGTTATTTGTCAGATGATGACTTACGTGAATTAGCTAAACAGCCAACACCTTTCGTTCTCCTGGATCGCTACGTGGAAGGAATAGAAGAGCGTTGTGTTACCTTTAACCATCATCATGCAAGCCGTATTGCCGTTGAGCACCTTTTAGCTGGTGGTCATCGAAAGATTGCTTGTATTGCCGGTCCATCCCAACGTCATAACAGTGTATTGAGAAAGCTTGGGTATATTGATGCAATGAAGGATGCTGGTATAGATATTGATGAAAGCTGGTGTGAAGAAGGGAATTATGGTCGGCAAAGTGGTTATGATGCAATGGCTGCAATTTTACAACGACACCCTGATGTGACGGCTGTCTTTTCGTGCAGTGAAGAAATGACGGTTGGCGCAATGCAGTACTTACACGAGCACAGTATTTCTGTACCAGAGCAAATCTCATTAACTAGCTTTGACAGTGTTGATCTTTGTGAAAGTCTTTACCCTACAGTATCAGCAGTGCACTTTCCTATCAGTGACATGGCCCGTGTAGCGGTACAAACGTTAATGGGGCTAGTCAAAGATCAAGAAGTAATAGACAAGCCAGTGTTCGAGGCCAAGCTTAAAATACGCAAAGCAGATCGCTCCTTAAAGTAGCTTACTTCTATCTAATTAAGTGAGTCGCTTAGAAATAACGGTTTGATGTTTTGATAGTTACTGATGAATTTATTCACAAAATTTACTAGTATTCTAACTCTCTTAAGAAATATAAATCAGTAGTGAATAAGTGGCAGCCATTAAACTAACGGTCGATCGTATTCAACCCGGATTACATATCCGTCTTCCGCTAAAGTGGAACGATCACCCCTTTCTACTCAATAGCTTTAAGATTAAAGACCAAGAGCAAGTCGAGATGATCCGCCACCTCGGCGTAAAGTTCGTTTACTTTAATCCAGAGCAAAGCGATGCCGTTCCACTCCCTGTTGATCAAAGACAAGCTGACAGAGTAACAAATGAAGCGTCGTTAGATCATGAAACTCAAAAAATGTGGCAAGAAAAACAGAACCGCATAGAAAAGTTAAGTGCATACCGTCGACGCGTGATTCAGTGTGAAAAAGAGTTTGAGCGCTCTCTGGCACGTATGCGTTCAGTCATGACTAAAATCCGTAACCGTCCGACAGCAGCAGTTGATGAAGCAAAGCTTCTTATTGAAGATATCGTCGAGAAGTTAATGTGCGATGATAATGTTACGTTACATCTGATGAACGGAAAAAATGAGTTTGAAGATATTTATTTCCACTCATTGAACGTGGCTGTTATCTCGATGATGATTGGCCGTGCTAAAGGGTACTCAGCAGCACAGTTGAAAGAGCTTTCCTTCTCCGCACTATTCCATGATATCGGGAAAATAAAAATCCCGACTGCAATATTAAGAAAGCAACTACCTCTAACAGAGCCAGAAACCAACTACTTAAAGTTGCACACTAAATATGGCGTCGATCTTGCGAGTCAAATCGAGGCTTTTCCCGAAGTCGCGAGAATTGTGATCGCGCAGCACCATGAGCTAAGAGATGGGTCTGGTTATCCTAAAGGCCTGAAAGGAGATGAGATCAACGAGTTTGCTGAAATTATTGCTGTAGCCAATGCGTTTGATAACTTGTGTCATACACCGATAGTCTCAGATCAAAAGATTCCTTATACCGCACTCTCTCATTTATATAAGAACTGTAAACACCTATATAAAGAAGAGAACCTGAACATCCTAATTAAGTTTATGGGCGTGTTTCCTCCGGGTACCGTAGTTCAGCTTTCTAATAATATGGTCGGCCTGGTTATCTCAGTGAATGCATCGCATTTATTATTCCCGAATGTCTTGGTTTTCGATCCATCAGTACCAAGGACGCAAGCGCCAATCATTGATCTTGCGTCAAAAGATATAAAGATAGTTAACGCGATTCATCCGTCAAAATTACCGGATAAAGTAAAAGAGTATCTAAATCCGCGTTCGCGTATTTCTTATTTCTTTGATAGCGATGAGTAGTTATCCACAGCTTTTTGTGGGTAAATTGTATAAATCCTGAGTGTTATTTCTGGGTAATTTTGGGGTTGGATGGAAAGTATCCATTTGGCATGTTTTTTTAGAAAAAATGCATTTTTAGTATTGCCAAAGAAAATCTTCTCCCTATAATGCGCATCCATCGACACGGCAGACGTCACAATGCTTCAGCAGGGTCGAAGAGGTAAAAAGCTTCTACAAAAAATTAGTTTAAAAAGTGTTTGACACTAACAACTAAATCGCTAGAATGCACCTCCGCTTTGAGAGAAAAACTTCTCGCAAAGCAAGCTCTTTAACAATATAGACCTATCAATCTGTGTGGGCACTCGTTGATGATAATCCAATTAGAAGCTTCGGCTTCAAATTAGGTTTCAATGAAACGAAGTGACCATTCGAATTGGGAAGCAGCCTTGAGCTGTTTTGTTTTACTTTTTCAAAAGTAAAAACCAATAAGAGCACAGTCAATTCAAACATTACTTCTGCTATTTATTAGCGAAAGGAATGTTCAGTATTCATTGAGCCGACAAAATCTTAAATTGAAGAGTTTGATCATGGCTCAGATTGAACGCTGGCGGCA
>NZ_JAWOUN010000020.1:0-63494 GCF_033339395.1 Vibrio sp. 397
ATTTTTCTTCTTGCTGCCCTACTTTGGGTTCTCGAGCCGGTTCCCGTTTTTGCTACGTCCATTCTTATTATCGCTCTTGAACTGATCATGATATCGGATAAAGGTTTGCATCTATTTCGCAATCCACCAGCGGGGCATGATTTAGGAGAGTTAATTGCTTACACTGATATTTTCTCGGCCTTCTCTTCACCGATCATTATTCTTTTTATGGGTGGTTTTGCTCTTGCGATTGCGGCTTCCAAATACGAGCTCGACAACAACCTCGCCCGAGTACTATTAAAACCATTCGGCACCCAACCTAAGTTCATCATGCTGGGCTTGATGTTAATTACCGCCGTTTTTTCAATGTTTATGTCCAATACTGCCACGACTGTGATGATGCTAGCCCTGCTTGGCCCCATCGTCGCTTCAGCACCTAAAGGGGATTTAGGCATTAAAGCACTGGTGTTGTGTATTCCAATTGCCGCGAATACAGGCGGCATTGCGACTCCGATAGGCACGCCACCTAATGCGATAGCGCTTCAATATCTCACTGGAGAAAACGCGATAGACTTCCTATCGTGGATGACAATGGGTCTACCATTTGTGTTGGTACAACTCACTGTAGCTTGGTTCTTGTTGCAAAAGCTGTTTCCGTCTAGCGAACCAGAAATGAAACTAAAGCTAGATGGTACATTCAAAAGGAGCTGGCGTGCGATCGTCGTCTACATCACTTTTGCACTAACCATTTTGCTTTGGATGACAACGAAAGTGCATGGCATGAATACATATGTTGTCGCGATTATCCCACTAGCAGTGTTCACGTTAACGGGCATTATGGGAAAAGAAGAGCTCAAGCTGATTAACTGGGATGTTTTATGGCTAGTTGCCGGTGGTATAGCAATTGGCATTGCCTTAGACAAAACGGGCTTAGCCGAAGCATTAGCGCACGCCATTGATTACAGCCTGCTATCACCATTTGCCGTTGTTTTAGCCCTATCGGTAGTGTGCTGGTTAATGGCGAACTTTATGTCTAATACCGCAACGGCAAACTTATTGATGCCTATTGCTGCCGCTATTGGTACATCCATGCCAAGCCTTATTGCGGTTGGTGGCCTACAAGGTTTACTGGTTGTCGTCGCCTTCTCCGCATCACTTGGCATGATCTTACCGGTTTCCACACCACCAAACTCTTTGGCTTATTCAACAGGCCTCATCGAGAGCAAAGACATGGCGAAAGTAGGCCTGATTCTCGGTTTGATTGGTCTACTTATCGTGTATGGCGCAGTTTTGGTACTGTTTTAATCGAAGAGCTCCATGAAAAAGCGTGTTATCATGGAGCTGCTCTCCAGCTACTGCCCTTACAGAGCGGCTTTTACATCCCATAAATTTCGTGCATATTAAGACTCCTCTACTCTACAAGGACGTCGACACATCATGGGTTACGAATGGCTTGCTTTATGCGCCGCTTTTCTGTGGGCAGTTTCTAGCCTAATTTCGGTCATTCCTGCACAACACCTAGGCGCATTTTCTTACAGCCGCTGGCGTATGGGCTGCACAGCCGTGATCTTATCAACAATGGCCTGGATAACTGGCGGCTGGTTAACGGTTTCTTGGGAACATGTAACGCCAATGATGGCCTCAGGACTGATTGGTATTTTTATTGGCGATACCGCTCTATTCGCGTGTTTGAATCGTATGGGGCCAAGACAAGCCGGGTTACTCTTCTCTTGCCACGCCGTGTTCTCTGCCATCTTGGGCTACTTCTTATTTAGCGAAGTCATGACCACAATAGAACTACTGGGCGCATCATTGGTATTTAGCGGCGTGGTGATGGCGATATTCTTTGGCCGAAGAGGTCAAGTGAATAACGTCTTGGAAGACATTAAAGGTAACATCTGGGTGGGTATTGGACTTGGCTTAACCGCAGCAATGTGCCAAGCATTGGGCGGCATCATCGCCAAGCCAGTAATGCAAACCAGTATTGACCCAGTTGCGGCTTCTGCTATTCGAATGATCAGTGCCTTTTTCGCCCACAGCATGTTGTTAATTCTAGGAGTCAAAGTCGCTCGCTCGACGCAACACATTACTTGGCGCATATTTGGTATTACTGCGCTTAATGGTTTCTTGGCGATGGCCGTCGGCATGACGCTAATCTTATACGCACTGCAAGAAGGAAATGTAGGTATGGTTGCACTTCTATCTTCAACCACGCCAATTATGTTGCTACCACTGCTCTGGATTTACACTAAACGCCGACCAAACCGATTTGCATGGTTGGGCGCAGCCCTAGCTGTGATTGGTGCGGGCATTTTGGTTCAGTAACCTTACAGACCAGCCCTTATTGCCAGATACAAAAAAGCCCGAGTTTAAACTCGGGCTTTTATCATTCGGAGCCGTTAGTTAATTATTTATTTAACTAATACTTCACCCGTCATTTCTGCTGGGATTTCTAGACCAGCTAGAGAAAGCATGGTTGGTGCAAGGTCAGACAGTTTACCGCCTTCTTTGAATTCAACCGCTTTGTCACCTACATAGATTAGAGGCACTGGTAGGTTAGTGTGAGCAGTGTGGATGCCGCCAGTTTCAGGGTCGATCATCATTTCTGCGTTACCGTGGTCCGCAGTGATCAATAGTTGACCGCCAACTTCTTTGATTGCTTCAACCACTTTACCCACGCTTTCATCTAGAGCTTCGATTGCTTTCTCAGCCGCTTCATAAACGCCAGTGTGACCAACCATATCTGCATTCGGGTAGTTACAGATGATGGTATCGAACTTACCTGATTTGATAGCCGCAACCATCTTCTCTGTTAGTTCTGGAGAGCTCATTTCAGGCTGCATGTCGTACGTTGCAACTTTTGGAGAAGCAACCAACTGACGCTCTTCGCCTTCGAATTCGTTCTCAACACCACCGTTGAAGAAGAAAGTCACGTGTGCGTATTTCTCTGTTTCAGAGATACGTAGCTGAGTTTGACCTTGTTTAGATAGCCACTCACCGTAAGTGTTTTCTAGAGACGCAGGTGGGAATGCGATAGCTAGAGGGATATCAGCCGCGTATTGAGTCAGCATCACAAAGTTAATTGCTGGGAATGCTGCACGCTCAAAGCCGTCAAATGCAGGAACGAATGCACGAGTGATTTGACGTGCACGGTCAGCACGGTAGTTCATGAAGATAACCGCATCGCCATCTTGCATGATTGCCTCTTCTTGACCTTCCGCTTTGATAGCTGTTGCTTTAACGAATTCGTCGTTTTCTTCACGAGCGTAAGCCGCTTCTAGACCTGCAACTGCCGTTTCTGCTGTGAACTCAGCTTTAGCTTGAGTTAGAAGATCGTAAGCAACTTGGACGCGATCCCAGTTGTTGTCACGGTCCATTGCGTAGTAACGACCTACTAGAGAAGCAACGCGGCCTTTACCTAGTTTCGCAAATAGATCTTGGAAACGTTGTAGTGAGTTTTCAGCACTACGTGGTGGTGTGTCACGGCCGTCTAGGAAGCAGTGTAGGTAGATTTTCTCTGCGCCACGCGCCGCTGCCATTTCAACTGCTGCGTAAATGTGGTCTTCGTGAGAGTGAACACCGCCTGGAGACATCAGGCCCATGATGTGTACTGCTTTTTCAGCTTTCACAGCAGAGTCGATTGCTTCAACTAGCGCAGGCGTTTGTTCGAACTCACCATCAGCAATTGATTTAGTGATACGAGTCAGGTCTTGGTATACAACGCGGCCTGCACCAATGTTAGTGTGACCAACTTCAGAGTTACCCATTTGACCATCAGGAAGGCCAACATCCATGCCTGAAGCAGAGATTAATGTGTGTGGGTTATTCGCAATCAGAGCATCCATTACTGGTGTTTTCGCATTCGCAATTGCGTTACTTGCTGTGTCTTCACGGTAACCGTAACCGTCAAGGATAACTAGAGCCAGTGGCTTCTTAGCTGACATAGTGATGACCTCATCAAATTTAAGTAACTTTTGGCGTAGGGCCTCGCTGCCCTATCTAACCTTGAAACAAAACTAGCGTAATTTTACTACACTTTTTAACCAAAACTGTAGGTTAAGATCAAATAATGTTTGCGATTTATTGTTGCTATCTTACAAGTTAAGCGAACAACGAGTCAGTGCCGACAATCGTGTTCCACAAGCATAGTCATTTCTAATACGCTTTGTACACCCCAGTCTAAGTTCGGTTTTCTTACGCTTCTCATTCTTATTTTTGCACTTGAAACAGCGCTAATTTAAAGCAACATCAAACAAGATGGATTAATACCTATTGTTCTCTTTTCTCAGTAAAACAGAAGTCACTTAAACCGATAAGTCCAATAGGCAAAAGCAATCAAGCTACCAGAGCAAAATGTACGGATAGTAAGGGCATAAAGGGTTTATAGAGATCTCAATTATTCGTTAGAAAATTTTAACCCTCTCGCCTAAGAGCCGTAACCTCGCTATACTCCTGCTTTATTTTTCCGCCAACAGCGTAAGAGCTCAAGACATGCAAGAGTACATTGAATTTTTCCAACAGAACATGATTCTATCTTTGGTTTGGGTAGGTCTTCTTGTCGCCTTTATCACGAACATCGTGAAATCAGCGACAGCCGCATACAAAGAAATCAACGTAAACCAACTGACTCATCTTATGAACCGTGAAAACGGCGTTGTAGTGGATATCCGTACCAAAGACGAGTTCAAAAAAGGTCATATCACCGACTCACTTCACATTTTACCGTCAGACATCAAAGCGGGTAACTTGGGTAGCCTTGAAAACCACAAATCAGACCCAATCATTGTTGTATGTAAGACAGGACAGACCGCTCAAGAAAGCGCAAACCTACTAGTAAAAGCTGGCTTCGAAAACGTGAGCCTACTAAAAAATGGTTTGATTGCGTGGAACGAAGCGAACCTGCCGTTAGTTCGCGGTAAGAAGTAGGAACGTGGCAAGAACGAAAGTTCGCGTTTAAACGCGCTTTTACCAAGCCTCGCGGACAAAAAACTGAGCAAATTGAAAGCAGTTGGAGCACTAAGTTGTGACTCTTTGCACGTAATACACGCTTCATCTAGTCAAGGTAGATTGGCTCAGTTAGTCTCAGGACATACCAGTTTTCTGAGCTTAGACGTTTCTAGGCTCAACAAATATTGATTTAAGGATTAAAAAATGGCTGAAGCAGCACCTCAAGACGCACAACAAAACTTCGCAATTCAACGCATCTTCCTAAAAGACGTTTCTTTTGAAGCGCCGAACTCTCCAGTAATTTTCCAGAAAGAGTGGAACCCAGACGTTAAACTAGACCTAGACACTCAAAGCCGTGAGCTTGGTGAAGGCGTTTACGAAGTTGTTCTACGCCTAACCGTTACTGTGAAGAACGAAGAAGAGACTGCGTTCCTATGTGAAGTTCAACAAGGTGGTATCTTCACTGCTGAACAAATGGAAGCTGGTCAACTTGCACATTGCCTAGGCGCATTCTGCCCGAACATCCTATTCCCATACGCTCGTGAAACTATCTCAAGCCTAGTCGTTAAAGGTACGTTCCCTCAACTGAACCTAGCGCCAGTAAACTTTGACGCGCTATTCATGAACTACCTACAACAGCAAGCTCAACAAGGCGAAGCTGAAGCGTAATTCACGTTTTATAAGTGACGAATAGCCACAGTGCTGACGTCACCGACTCAAATAAAATGCACAGAGCGTCTACCATTCGATGCAATGTGCATTTTTTATTTCTGACAAAAGTTCCTAGTTCCTAATCGCCAGAAGGCGTAAAATTTGACGATTAGGAACTAGATTCTACTAGTAGCAAGACAATTAGGCGGTAGCATGACACAAGCAAATACAAACAATGCTTACGGTAAAGACATCGCAATGACTGTGATTGGCGCAGGCTCATACGGCACCTCTTTGGCAATCTCACTCGCTCGTAACGGCGCGAACGTTGTCCTTTGGGGACACGAGCCAGAGCACATGGCTCGCCTAGAAGCAGACCGAGCTAACCATGCCTTTTTACCAGGTGTTGATTTCCCTGAAAGCTTGATCATTGA
This sequence comes from Vibrio sp. 397, assembly GCF_033339395.1. Lineage (NCBI taxonomy): Bacteria > Pseudomonadati > Pseudomonadota > Gammaproteobacteria > Vibrionales > Vibrionaceae > Vibrio > Vibrio sp. 397. The sequence continues at coordinate 6,012 of NZ_JAWOUN010000020.1, forward strand.
ATCGGATTTAGAAAAAGCCGTTCAAGCAAGCCGAGATTTGTTGGTTGTGGTTCCAAGCCATGTCTTTGGCATCGTGCTAAACAGCTGTAAACCATTCTTGCGCGAAGACTCTCGCATCTGTTGGGCAACCAAAGGGCTTGAACCTGAAACGGGGCGCCTGCTGAAAGACGTCGCTTATGACATTATCGGTGAAAACTACTCACTAGCAGTATTGTCTGGCCCAACGTTTGCGAAAGAGCTCGCAATGGGTATGCCGACTGCAATCTCTGTTGCGTCTCCAGATTCTGAATTTGTTGCGGATCTACAAGAAAAAATCCACTGTAGCAAAACCTTCCGCGTATATGCCAATAGTGACTTTATTGGTATGCAATTGGGTGGCGCTGTGAAAAACGTTATTGCGATTGGTGCGGGTATGTCTGATGGTATCGGTTTTGGCGCCAATGCCCGTACTGCATTAATTACTCGTGGCTTGGCTGAAATGAGTCGCCTTGGTGCTGCGCTGGGTGCACAGCCAGAAACCTTTATGGGCATGGCGGGTTTAGGCGATCTTGTCCTGACATGTACCGATAACCAATCACGTAACCGACGCTTTGGCTTGGCATTAGGCCAAGGTAAAGACGTTGATACGGCTCAAGAAGAAATTGGTCAAGTGGTTGAAGGTTACCGCAATACAAAAGAAGTATGGCTACTTTCTCAACGTATGGGTGTTGAGATGCCGATAGTTGATCAAATTTATCAAGTATTGTATCAAGGAAAAGATGCGCGCTTAGCAGCGCAAGATTTACTTGCTCGTGACAAAAAAGCCGAAGGAAAGTAGCAATCTACCGCCCTTTGCAGCTCATCTGAGAAAAATTGAAGTTGTCGGGTCACGGAAGAACCACTCTGGATATTGAGAATGAAACACTGCGAAAAACAAAAAGTCTGGAACAAAATTGTCTCAGAAGCCCGTGAAATGTCAGAACAAGAGCCTATGCTGGCGAGCTTCTATCATGCCACCATTATCAAGCATGAAAGTTTGTGTGCCGCTCTGAGTTATATTCTGGCTAACAAATTGAACACCGCTTCCATGCCAGCGATGGCTGTGCGTGAAGTGGTTGAAGAAGCCTTTGCGGCTGATCCAACCATCACTGACGGCGCGGCTTGTGATATTTGTGCCACGGTCAATCGCGACCCTGCTGTTTCAATGTACTCAATGCCCTTGCTGTACCTAAAAGGCTATCACGCCCTGCAAGGCTACCGAGTAGCAAACTGGCTGTGGAAGCAAGGTCGTCACGCTCTTGCGACTTACCTACAAAATCAGATTTCGGTAGCATGTCAGGTCGATATCCACCCTGCAGCGCGCATTGGTAGTGGTATCATGCTCGACCATGCAACAGGCATCGTGATTGGTGAAACTGCCGTGGTCGAAAACGACGTGTCTATACTGCAAGATGTCACCCTTGGTGGTACTGGTAAAGAGTGCGGTGATCGTCACCCGAAAATTCGCGAAGGCGTAATGATCGGCGCTGGTGCAAAGATTCTTGGCAATATCGAAGTCGGTGAAGGCGCGAAAATCGGATCTTGCTCTGTGGTATTGCAAGCCGTGCCTCCTCACACAACGGTGGCTGGCGTGCCTGCAAAAATCGTCGGACGTCCAAAAACAGACAAACCCTCTCTCGATATGGATCAAGGCTTTAACGGCAAGTCGCAAAGCTTTATCCATGGAGATGGTATTTAATCGTCAACAAACCTTTTTGACAACAACGTGGTAGGTAACTCTCAAGTGCGAAAACAAAATCACCCTGTTCTACGCTCGGCTATTTTATTAACTTGTGCTTTATCTGCCACTTATCCCATTACCTCCTCTGCTGTGAGTCAGCAAGAGCTCAAAGGCGTATCCAGTGAGATAAGCCGTCAGCGCAAATCGCTCTCTTCCCAAGAAAAGCAGCTCAATGAGTTACAGAAATCACTAAAAGATCAAGAGCTTGGTATTTCTAAGCTTGAGCGTGAAATACGACAAACCAAGTCTAACCTCGCACAAGCAGACAAAAACATAGAAAACCTGGAAGAGAAAATTGCCTTGCAAGAAGCACAGCGTCAAGAGCAAGAAGAAGAACTCAAACAGCTGCTGCAAACGTATTACGTAACCGAGCGAGCGAAGGCCAATGGTCACTTGTTAAATCAAGGTGTGGAAGAAGACCGCATGAGCCAATACTTCCAGCATTTAGCTAAAGCACGTGCTGAAGTGATTGATGCGATCACCAAAATAACCCAAGAATTAGCGCACAACAAAAACCAGCTCGAGCTAGAAAAAGAGCAAATCGAGACTCTGCTCAAGCAGCAATCCGAAAAACGTACAGCGCTAGCGAGTACACAATCCAAGCGTAAGCAAACCCTGAATAAAATTCAGAGCAGTATCAAGAATGACAAACGCTACTTAGCCGAGCTGCAACGCAACGAAACCCGTTTAAAAGCAGAGATCGCCAAAGCAGCGAAGCGTAATGCGGTGCCAATGGACGGACTCGGCAAACAGCGCGGTAAGTTGCCTTGGCCACTCAAAGGCAGTGTGTTACACAACTTTGGTACGCGACAAACTGGGCAGGTAAACTGGAAGGGTATGGTGTTGTCTGCCAACTATGGTCAACAAGTGAAAGCCGTTTATCCTGGTACTGTCGTATTTGCTGAGTATCTGCGCGGATACGGTTTAGTGGTACTGCTCGACCACGGAAAAGGTGACATGACCCTCTATGGTTACAACCAAGCGTTAACTAAAAAAGAAGGCGATCGAGTCACCGCCGGCGAAGTGATTGCTCTCGCGGGTGATACGGGTGGTCAAGACAGGCCATCGCTGTACTTTGAAATTCGTCGTAATAGTGAAGCGCAGAATCCGAAATCTTGGTTAAAACGCTGATTATCTGACTCATCGACTTATAATAAAAAAGGAGCCACTCGGCTCCTTTTTTGCATTCATATTTTGGAAAATGCTATGCGTAGTAGGTTTCTACCGCATCAATAAAAGCATGCACATCATCTTTGCTTAACGCGTTGATTCCTGCCGCCGCCTCTCGCCCCCCACCTGTCGGGAACTGACCACACACGGCCACGGCACCTTGTTTATTGTTTAACGGGGCACGAAGTGAAACCGTATAAGTCCCATCTGCATTTTCAGTAAGTACCGCATGCGCAGAGTCAGGGTTTTGGTTTGCCAGCGAGTTGCCATAAACACCACTGATTCGGCGTGATGCCGCCGTGTTTGGTAACTCAAACAACTTCAGCTTACCACTCTCATGCATGGCAGGCACTGCGAGAGCCGCCTCCATGTCTTGTTGGTAAGCCGATTGCAATTGGTAGTATGGCGAGGCCTTATCTTCAATAGCTTCAAATGGCGACGTGTACTTCAGCAAAGCTCGGTACAGCTCCGCAGGGTGAAAGTGTAAATCTTCGATTTTCGATCCGTAGCCGTTGTAGTTAATTAAAGTACCCAGCTCTTTTAGCTGCTCTTTCTGTTGCTGCGACAAGCCCGCATTATTCGCTAACTCATCGGCTTTAGCAATCATGTTATCGCCATAAGCCGCCGTAATCGCCCAGTCATGAAAACGCCCATCAAGCAACTTATCGACAATCAACGCCGTGCACATGTTGGCATCGAGATCGATGTGCGCATCCAAATTACCATGCTGAGGAATGTCGCCCGCTTTGTGATGATCGGCGTAAAAGACGTGCGCGCCTTGAGCCAAAGCTTGCTCTAGACCTGCCATGTTCTTTTCCATCGAAATGTCTAACACAGTCAGCTCATCACCCGCTTGCACATCTACTTTTTCCACCAGCTTTATGTCGCGCTTTACACCGGTTATTAACTGGGCATCGACAGGATCAGCCAAACGCAATTGTAGAAGAGCAATGATGCCATCAGCATCACCATTAAAAATGTCGTAATTCATGGGGCGATAGTTCCTTTATCGAGAATCTTATCCCTGCAAGGGTTTTTAGCGTATGGGACTATTGTGCGTGGCATATTTGACAAGTCAACTCGAGCCACGACTCGAAAATGAGAGTGACTCTCGAAATATTAAGCAGTTTGACGTTTAACTGTGTAGATTGCTAACCGCATCTTCTAATAACAGTAGCTGCTCTAAGCCCTGCTCAGTTGCTAATGGCTTAACGACATTAAGCATCTGCAACATCCCTTGCTTCACCATTTGCTCGGTAATGTTGGTTTTTGAAGCCATCGCGGATTGATACGCCAACCAACTACACGCAATCAAGTGCAATGTACATACCAATGACTTCAACTGTTGTTGATCGACATTCAACAGCTTCATCGTTACGAACTCTTGCATAATAGCAATGAGGTTCGCTTGCAGCTTCTCTTGCACATCGATGTACTGTTCGTGTAGCTGTTCATCTCGTGACAAGATTTCTGGTAAGTTTGCGTAGAAAAAGCGGTATTTCCACATCAAGGTAAAAATAGAGTCTAGGTAGCTCTTCAGCATAGTCAGGCTCTCTTGCGAACCTTGAATAGGGGTAAATCTTTCTAAAAGTTCTGCTGAATAAAGCGCAAAGATCTCACGAACGATTTCTTGCTTATTGCGGAAGTGGTAATACAGATTACCAGGGCTAATTTCGATGTGATCGGCAATGTGATTGGTGGTGATGTTTCGCTCACCATGTTGGTTGAACAACTCCAGTGCCGCGTAGACGATTTTGTCGCGCGTTTTCATTGTTATCGTGTTCCCTCTTCATTAACGAATCGAGTATAGCGACTTCACCAACCTAGGTCGATAGAGGCTCCAAATACGGTAACATAACAGACCAGTTAAGATGCCAGTTGAGTTGGCGACAAGGTCTAACCAAGAAGTTTGTCGCCCTACATACCCTTGCAACCACTCAATAACGGCGCTGAATAGCAAAATACCAATCGCCACCGCCCAACGTTGACGCCAACGCCACACGCAAAAGCAACCTAAAAACGCAAAGCCGCTATACGCCATAGCGTGCTGCATTTTGTCGAGATACGCGATATTGCCCCAGTCTTGCAGTTCACCTGAACTCAGAGATAAAAAAGCGATCAATATGGCGTAGCTAAAGATGACGAAACGTGCAGCCGTCAGGTTCATTGGACGTCCTTATGCAATTGGAAATGGAAAGGCCGTCACTTGATCAATGTGGTCACAGCCTAGCGCCAGCATGATCAAACGATCGATACCCAACGCGACCCCTGCACAATCTGGCAACCCTGCTTCCAGTGCAGAGATCAGATGATAATCGATCGGCTGTGGTTTTAAACCCATTTCGATACGCTTTGCGTTATCTTGTTCAAAGCGCGCTAATTGCTCTTTCGGGTTATCCAGTTCATGAAATCCGTTCGCCAGCTCTATCCCCTTAAAGTACACTTCAAAACGATCCGCGACGCGATGATCTTGAGGATTGATTTTCGCAAGCGCCGCCTGTGATGCAGGGAAGTCGTACACAAAAGCCGGCACGTCCTGACCAATTTTGTTTTCTACTCCCACGCTAAATAGTAGTTGCAGCAGCGTATCGCGATCTTCTTCTGGCTCAGCAATGTCACTCAAACCCAGCTTGCTTGCCGCCGCTTTCAGCTCAGTCATCGAGCCTTCCAGTGGACACACACCCAACACATCAATGAAGGCTTGCTGATACGTCATGCGCTGCGCTGCGCCACACTTCAATACCAGCTGCAACAGGTCATCCATTTCATCCATCAATTTATGATGGTCAAAGCCAACGCGATACCACTCCAACATGGTGAATTCAGGGTTGTGGTAGCGACCATTCTCTTCATTACGAAATGCTTTGTTGATTTGATAAATACAACCGCTGCCCGCAGCCAAAAGGCGCTTCATATGGAATTCTGGGCTGGTCATAAAAAACAGCTTACTGCCATCGGCATAGCCTGGGCCAACAAACTCGGTTTGGAAAGTATGCAAATGGATGTCAGTCACGGTTGCGTGACTCATGGCTGGCGTATCGACTTCCATCACCTGTCGGTCAGCGAAGAATTGTCGAATCGACGCGATTAACGTCGCACGTTGACGAAGTTGGTCAATGGAAGCAGTAGGTTGCCAGTTGGTTTGCATAACAAGTCTCTCAAACTTTAATTCAGCGAGGAAAGTCTCATTCTACATGCTTTTTACTCTTCAAGAAGAGAGGAATATCCCTTCTTCTTTTTACTAATGTGCTCGCAAATTTGAGGCAAGCATTACTCGTGCCGCAGAACAAAAAACACTCAGTTAAAATCCTATTATCCATGCGGTTAATGTCACGCAACACGGGTTTAACATCCCTAATGTTAATGCTTGAGGGCCAAAACCTCGATGCCGTGATAGCAGTCACATAACCTATAAATTCTATGCCCTTAAGTGCATTACCGAAGCAAAAACCCAATTACATCAATTTTTCTGCCATGTGGCTCATCTACACTAACCCTACTACTTTTGGGGAGTTCTTTTTAAGGAGCGCCTCGTAATGACAATAACAAGCGGATTTCCGCAATCACACACTGGAGGATAACTGTGCAAATTATCACCACAGATATCGCAGTCATCGGCGCAGGCGGCGCTGGTCTTCGTACTGCTATTGCAGCGGCTGAAGCAAACCCAGACTTAGAAGTCGCTCTGATTTCTAAAGTTTATCCAATGCGCTCCCACACGGTCGCTGCAGAGGGTGGCTCAGCAGCAGTTATCAAGGATGAAGATAGCTTAGACAACCACTTCAACGACACTGTTGGCGGTGGTGACTGGCTATGTGAACAGGATGTTGTTGAATACTTTGTAGAGAACGCGACTCGCGAAATGATCCAAATGGAGCAATGGGGTTGCCCATGGAGTCGTAAAGAGAACGGTGAAGTCAACGTACGCCGCTTTGGTGGTATGAAGGTTGAACGTACTTGGTTCGCTGCAGACAAAACTGGCTTCCACATGCTTCATACGCTATTCCAGACATCAATGAAGTACAGCAACATCAAACGTTTTGATGAGTACTTTGTGGTGGATCTGCTTGTTGATGAAGGCGAAGTTCAAGGTCTGATTGCTATTCACATGTCTGAAGGCGAGCTTGTTACTATCAAAGCAAAATCTGTTGTTCTAGCAACAGGTGGCGCGGGCCGTGTTTACCACTGTAACACCAACGGCGGTATCGTAACGGGCGATGGTATGGCAATGGCTTACCGTCACGGCGTTCCTCTACGTGATATGGAATTCGTTCAATACCACCCAACCGGTCTTCCAGGCACAGGTATCCTGATGACGGAAGGTTGTCGTGGTGAAGGCGGTATCATCGTTAACAAGAATGGCTACCGTTACCTACAAGATTACGGCATGGGCCCTGAAACTCCAGTTGGCCAACCGAAGAACAAATACATGGAACTGGGTCCTCGTGACAAAGTTTCTCAAGCTTTCTGGCACGAACAACAGAAAGGCAACACCATCAAACACCCACTGGGTGACGTGGTGCACCTAGACCTTCGCCACCTTGGTGAAGAGTACCTACAAGAACGTCTACCGTTCATCTGTGAGCTAGCAAAAGCTTATGTAAACGTGGACCCTGCAAAAGAGCCAATTCCAATTCGTCCAACCGTTCACTACACCATGGGTGGTATTGAAACGGACGGCGGTTGTGAAACTCGCATTAAAGGCCTATTCGCGGTGGGTGAATGTGCGTCTGTTGGTCTTCACGGTGCAAACCGTCTAGGGTCTAACTCACTGGCTGAGTTCGTGGTATTTGGCCGCGTAGCGGGTGAAAATGCAGTGAAACGCGCAGCAGAATTCAAAGGTTGGAACGACGCGGCAATTGACACGCAAGTCAAAGCCGTTGAAGAGCGCATCGCGAAACTGATGAACCAAGAAGGCGACGAAAACTGGGCAGAAATACGCACAGAAATGGGCCACACCATGGAAGCGGGCTGTGGTATCTACCGCCAAGAAGATTTGATGCAAGCGACTATCGACAAAATCACTGAGTTGAAAGAACGCTACAAACGCATCAGCATCAAAGACAAAGGTAAAGTGTTCAACACAGACCTTCTATACGCAATCGAAGTGGGTTACGGCCTAGAAGTCGCAGAAGCGATGGTTCACTCTGCGATTCTACGTAAAGAATCTCGCGGTGCGCACCAACGTCTAGACGACGGTTGTACAGAACGTGATGACGTGAACTTCCTAAAACACTCACTTGCTTTCTACAAGCCAGAGTCAGCACCAAGTATCGATTACAGCAATGTGACCATCACTAAGTCACAACCAAAAGCTCGTCTATACGGTGAAGCAGCAGAAAAAGCCGCGGCTGAAGAGAAGAACGCAGAGGAGCAAGCATAATGTCAGCAAATCGCATTCAAAAAGTAGACATCCTGCGTTACGACCCAGAAAAAGATGCAGAACCATACAAGCAAACATTCGAAGTCCCATTCGATGAAACCATGTCTGTACTTGACGCACTTGGTTACATCAAAGACCACCTAGACAAAGATCTGTCTTACCGTTGGTCTTGCCGTATGGCGATCTGTGGTTCTTGCGGCATCATGGTGAACAACGTACCGAAACTTGCTTGTAAGAGCTTCCTACGTGACTACCCAGACGGTGTGACTATCGAGCCTCTAGCGAACTTCCCAATCGAGAAAGACTTGATTGTTGATATGACGCCATTCATCGAGCGCCTAGAAGCAATCAAACCATACATCATTGGTAACGATCGTAAACCAGAAGACGGTACGAACTTGCAAACGCCAGAACAGATGGCGAAATACAAGCAGTTCGCTGGCTGTATCAACTGTGGTCTGTGCTATGCAGCATGTCCTCAGTTTGGTCTTAACCCAGAGTTCATCGGTCCTGCTGCACTAACGCTAGCCCACCGCTACAACCTAGACAGCCGTGACAACGGTAAAGATGAGCGCATGAAGCTTATCAACGGTGAAAACGGTGCTTGGGGTTGTACGTTTGTTGGTTACTGTTCTGAAGTTTGTCCGAAGAACGTTGACCCAGCAGCGGCAGTAAACCAAGGCAAAGTGGAGTCTTCTATGGACTTCGTGATTGCTATGTTGAAACCTGATGGTTCACCAAAGAAAGTGGAGGCATAAGGATGAGCAATCGTAAACCTTACGTTCGTGAAGTAAAACGCACTTGGTGGAAGAACCATCCTTTCTACCGCTTCTACATGCTACGTGAAGCGACGGTGCTTCCGTTAATCCTATTCACTCTGTTCCTAACTTTCGGTTTAGGTTGCTTGGTGAAAGGTCCTGAAGCATGGCAAGGTTGGTTAGCGTTCATGGCGAACCCAATCGTAGTCGCAATCAACATCGTTGCACTACTCGGTAGCCTATTCCACGCTCAAACTTTCTTCAGCATGATGCCACAAGTAATGCCAATTCGTTTGAAAGGCAAACCAGTGGACAAGAAGATCATCGTATTGACTCAGTGGGCCGCGGTTGCGTTCATCTCACTGATCGTTCTCATCGTGGTGTAAGGAGCTGAGCAATGAAACCGAATTATAGTGTAAACACATCACCAAAACGTTCTGATGAGCCAATCTGGTGGGGTCTGTTTGGCGCAGGTGGTACTTGGTTCGCGATGATCACGCCAATCACCGTTCTTGTGCTAGGTATCTTGGTCCCACTAGGCGTGATTGACGCAGAAGCGATGAGCTACGAGCGTGTCTCTGCCTTCGCAACCAGCATCATCGGTGCGCTATTCATCATTGGCACGCTAGCATTGCCAATGTGGCATGCAATGCACCGTGTACACCACGGCATGCACGACCTTAAATTCCACACTGGTGTGATTGGTAAAATTGCATGCTATGCATTTGCAGGCCTCATCACTGCACTAGCAGTTATCTTTATCTTCATGATTTAAGAGACTGACCAAAAAAAGAAAAAGCTGGCTAAATGCCAGCTTTTTTATTGCTTTGGGTTACCCATGATCTTTTTGCTTTTTAAGCTTTTGACCACCCATGATCTTATTGCTGTGCGACCTTCTTTGTCTGGTCCATAAGACCCAGAGCACCAAAGCCAGTAATCACATCTAGGTTTGTTTTCAAGCCCGTTTCGTCACTTCCACCAATGTAATTTTGTGGCATCTGAACTTGAAAGTTTTGCAAATTGTTGTACAGCGAGTTCGCTACGTCTCGATTCAATTCTGCCAAGTAAACTTCACGGTTTGCTCCTAACGCTGCATACTTACCTTTTAGGACTTCAGATTCTGCGCGACCTTTCGCTAATATCGCTTTCGCTTCAAACTCAGCAGAAAGTGCGTTCGCTTTTTGAATCGCTAAGTTAGCCTCTGCGATAGCTAGCTCTTTCTCCTTCTCTACTTCAGCAAGTCGTTTGGTTTTTTCCACTTCAACGATTTCACGCTCTGCAATCTGACGTGCAACTTCCACTTCTTTTTGCTGAGCAATAATTGCGAGTTCTTTACCACGCTGGGCGTCTTGCACCTCACGTGTTCGTTGAATCTCTTTGCGTAACTGCTCGGTCTCTGCCTGTGCTTTCGACGTTTCTTGTTCCTGAATCGCGCGAATACGATCCGCCACTAAACGCTTTTTATCTGCCAATAGCTGATCTAATTGCTTTTCGGGCTGTGGGTCACCAATGGTCACCTGCGTCACTTGAATACCGTATTGTTGTAACGGATTGTCTTGACGAATCGGTTGCCCGGTTTTGTCTACGACAGGCACGGTTTTCCAAACCAGTTGATTGGTGCGCTGTAATTGGTTCGGATTGGCTTGATTCGCCCCAACAGGCGCAAGATCCAACTCTTCCACTTCAACCTGACGTCGCTCTGTTAGATAAATCCCCTCTCGTAACTGATCGCCAAGTTTCGATTTGAATTGGTTCAAACCACCTTGGAAAAACTCTTCACCCGTGTATTGGGTTGCGGTAATCACCGTTACGTTACGTGCGTTCTTTACAAGCAGCGCATCGATCAAGTTACTGTTGTTGCGGAACTCTTTGTGCATCTTCTTCACCGCTTCAGGGTCATTACTGAGCTTAAAGCGGAATGTTACGGGGATCTGACCAATATAGGTGTCGGCAAATCGAACCTGAATCGCATCAAGGCGTTGATAAAAATCTTCGCCCTTGCTGTTACCGAATGACACGGTGATCACTTGGTCATACTTGGTGATTTTGGACAGAAATGGCATGCGAAAATGAATGCCAGGTTCAGTAAACACATCCAACTCACCAGTAATATTATTCTGATGCACGTAGCTGTAACCCGCATCGGTCATCAGCACCGAGCTATTAATCGTTAAGCCTATTGCCAACAGCGGTACGCCAAATACGGCTGCTTTTAATCCTTTATGTAGTAACTGACGTCTTTCTTCCACCTTTAAACCCCTTCCTAAACCTCTGCTTTCCATTTTGTTCTCCTTTTTGGATTGTTACTGAGTTAAATCGATAAAAATCAGATTGCTATGCAACTCAGCGACAAGTACTAATGTATCAAAATGTTACATTAAGGAATAATCGACAGATTCATGGAATAAATAAGATTTTTACGAATAATACAAAATCATCAAAAATTTGCGGAGAATATCGATGTTTTACGCTGAGGGATTAAAAGAGAAGAATCACAGGCAATAAAAAAGGCCGCCGAAGCGACCTTTCTAACAATCATATAAAGTGCTTACTTCACACGACCTACGTATTCAGCAGTACGAGTATCTACGCGAATCACTTCACCAATTGAGATGAACAGAGGAACACGAACAACAGCGCCAGTTGATAGCGTCGCTGGTTTACCGCCAGTACCTTGAGTATCACCTTTCAGGCCTGGGTCTGTGTCTACAACTTCTAGCTCAACGAAGTTTGGTGGAGTAACAGTAATTGGGTTACCGTTCCAAAGAGTGATCATACAAGTGTTGTTTTCTACCAACCACTTAGCGTTTTCACCTACCGCTTTTGCATCCGCTGCGATCTGTTCAAACGTTTCACTGTTCATAAAGTGGTAGAATTCGCCGTCTGAATATAGATAATCTAGGTCGATATCCATTACGTCTGCCACTTCACAAGTGTCACCAGACTTGAATGTTTTCTCTAGCACTTTACCAGAAAGAAGTTTACGAATTTTAACACGGTTGAACGCTTGGCCTTTACCTGGTTTAACGTATTCGTTTTCCAGAATTACACAAGGCTCGTTATCAAGCATTAACTTAAGACCGCCTTTAAATTCATTGGTGCTAACTGTAGCCATTTTTTCCTCTTACATTCTTAGAGCTAAATTCAATGCCGCACATAATAACCCGAAAAGTCGAATCTGTTGAGCAAAACTGGCTCAAACAGTTGGCGAATGGGATCTCTGATCCTGCAAAATTGCTCGAAATACTGGAAATTGATCCTTCACCGTGGCAAGACGGGTTTGCCGCGCGCAAGCTGTTTGCACAGCGTGTACCGCAAAGTTTTGTCGATAGGATGGAGAAAGGCAACCCTAAAGACCCTCTTTTACGTCAGGTTTTACCACTGAGCGACGAATTTGAGGTGCATCCGGGTTACTCCAATGATCCATTGGAAGAGCAGGACAATGAAGTCCCTGGCCTGCTACACAAGTATCGCAACCGCGCCCTGATGATTGTCAAAGGTGGCTGCGCGGTAAATTGCCGTTACTGCTTTCGTCGTCACTTCCCTTATCAAGAGAACAAAAGCGGGAAACAAGCCTGGACCAAGTGCTTAGAGTACATGGCACAACAACCAGAGTTGAACGAAGTCATCTTCTCAGGTGGTGATCCATTAATGGCAAAAGACGATGAGATTCATTGGCTTTTAGAGCACATTGCTCACATTCCTCACATCAAACGTCTGCGTATTCATAGCCGTTTACCTGTGGTGATTCCAGCTCGAGTCACTGATGAACTATGCCAACTTCTGCAAGCATCAAGGTTACAAATCATCCTCGTCACTCACATCAACCATGCCAACGAAATCAATGACGAATTTGCTGAACAGATGTTCAAGCTCAAAAGAGCGGGCGTTACGCTTCTAAACCAAGGCGTTCTGCTGAAAGGCGTGAATGATTCGGTAGAAGCTCAAGTGGCGTTAAGTGAGGCCTTATTTGACGCGGGTATCTTGCCTTATTACCTCCACGTTCTTGATAAGGTGCAAGGCGCAGCGCACTACTTTATTTCGGACGAAGAAGCGAAAGCTATTATGCGCGGACTCATCACGCGTGTATCGGGTTATCTGGTACCAAAACTCACACGAGAAGTTGGTGGCAGGCCAAGTAAAACGCCGTTGGATTTGCATTTAGAATAAGCTCTGACACTCAATTAAATTTGTCGTCTAGATTGATTATTTTTGTTCGCTTTGCACGGTAAGTCTATGCATACTCCGCACTTTTGGAGGTCAAGATGCATACAGCATTCGAACAAATTTTCGATCTTGGCCCATTCAGTTGGCCTGCCCTACTATGCTGCGCCATTAATGGGCTCATGATCGGTATAGAGCGCCAAACTCGTGGTAAACCGGTTGGCATTCGCACAGCAATATTAATTATTTCAGGCACCTACCTGTTTATGTCGATGGCAGTGTCGTTATCGCCAAATACTCTTGATCAAGCACGAGTGCTTGGTCAGATCATTACTGGCGTCGGCTTCTTAGGCGCTGGCGTTATGATGACACTTGATGGAAAAATCCATGGCGTAACATCCGCGGCTGTAATATGGGTGCTAGCAGGTTTAGGTTTGATGATAGGTTTGGGTTATTTAACGCAGTCGGTGGTTATTACTCTCCTGACACTAACCGTGTTGTTAGGTGTGGATAAAGCAGAAAACCACATCAAAGCATTACGCCGCGGTGTTCATCAAAGAATTCAACAACGCAAAACTTCATCACGATTAATTAAATAGTTAACGCTCCGAGAAACTCGCTTCATCTCATCAGTAATTAAAGAGCCCTCGACGAACATCGAGGGCTTTCTGTATATAAAGATTCTGACTTTCTCAGGGATTACTTAGCAAAGTTGATGAGTGGGAAACACTTGAAGAAACCGTTATCCGCACAGTTCAAAAGACCAATTTGCACACCATCGATTTGATCGGTCATGTTGAAGAAACCAAACTGGAAATTAGACTTCTTAGAGATACTCGCTAAGCCCACATCCGCCATGGTGTAGCCTTCAGAATAGTTCACCGCGCTCCAGTTCAAGCCTTTTACGTTGTTCGTAATGTTAACAGCACCCAAGTTAACACCCGTCGTCTGACCTTGGTTCCAGTTAACTAAGCCTAAAGACGCGCCTTTCATTTCTTGATTTACTTTTGCTGCACCAAAAAACAGACCGAAGTTCACACCTGTCGTACGATCCGTTTCTGACATACCAAGCAGTGAAAAGTCGACACCTTTAACCTCATTTACCTGCCCATGCAACACAGCTAAACGAACGCCACCTACTGAAGAATTAGAGGGTGCGTTTGTGTTATCGATAGTAGAGAACATCACAGGTGTACTGTCGGCAAAAGCAACAGGTGATGCGATAGCGGCTGCAACCGCCAATGACGTCATAAGCTTTTTCATTTTCATCTCCATGATGGGAAGCAACAATTTACAACATAGTGTAATGTTCAGATTTTGCTCTGTCCCCGTTCAAAAAGTGTTAGCAATAGGTCAGATTTAACCATCTGACTCAAAAGAAAAAATATTTCTCTTCGATTTTTTGCTTCTGAAATGGCGCTTTTTACGCTCAAAAATTTCATGATAAGCCACACCAGAACGTCATGTTTCTCAGGTGACACGCATAAAAAAGTCGAGGCATCTGCCTCGACTTTTAAGGGTTTGGTCGGTTATCTTTCCGCTATAAGGTTTCCCTAGAGCGATGAGATAAGCTGGCTTACATCATGCCGCCCATACCGCCCATGCCACCCATGCCGCCCATGTCAGGCATCGCTGGCGCGTCTTTTTGCGGTAGGTCAGTAACCATCGCTTCAGTTGTGATCATCAGACCTGCAACCGATGCTGCGAATTGTAGTGCAGAACGAGTAACTTTAGTTGGATCTAGGATACCCATTTCTAGCATGTCGCCGTATTCGCCTGTTGCCGCGTTGTAGCCGTAGCTACCTTCACCCGCTTTCACGTTGTTCGCAACAACTGAGTCTTCCTCACCTGCGTTCTTCGTGATTTGACGGATTGGCGCTTCCATTGCACGTAGTGCAACGCGGATACCAACGTTTTGTTCTTCGTTGTCACCCGTTAGGTGAGCAATCTTAGATGCCGCGCGGATAAGTGCAACACCACCACCAGCAACAACACCTTCTTCAACCGCTGCGCGAGTTGCGGCTAGCGCATCTTCTACACGGTCTTTCTTCTCTTTCATTTCAACTTCAGTCGCAGCACCAACTTTGATTACTGCAACACCGCCAGCCAGTTTAGCTACGCGCTCTTGTAGTTTCTCTTTGTCGTAGTCTGAAGTTGCGTCTTCGATTTGTTGACGAATCTGAGCAACACGGCCAGAGATCATCTCTTCTTCACCGATACCATCGATGATAGTCGTGTTTTCTTTCGTGATAGAAACACGCTTCGCTTGACCTAGATCTTCTAGTGCAACTTTTTCTAGCTCTAGACCGATCTCTTCAGAAATCACAGTACCGCCAGTTAGGATAGCGATGTCTTGTAGCATTGCTTTACGGCGGTCACCGAAACCAGGTGCTTTCACAGCTGCAACTTTTACGATGCCACGCATGTTGTTCACAACCAATGTTGCTAGCGCTTCGCCTTCTACATCTTCTGCAATGATAAGCAGTGGACGAGATGCTTTCGCGACAGCTTCTAGCGTTGGAAGAAGCTCACGAATGTTTGAGATCTTCTTGTCTACTAGAAGAATGAATGGGTTTTCTAGATCAACACTGCCTGATTCTTGGTTGTTGATGAAGTAAGGAGACAGGTAACCGCGGTCGAACTGCATACCTTCTACTACGTCTAACTCGTCTTGTAGCGCCTGACCTTCTTCAACCGTGATAACGCCATCACGACCCACACGCTCCATTGCTTCTGCAATGATATTACCTACGCTTGCGTCTGAGTTTGCAGAGATAGTACCAACCTGCGCGATCGCTTTTGTGTCGTTACATTCAACAGAAAGCTCTTTTAGTTGCTCAACTGCCGCAGCAACAGCTTTGTCGATACCACGCTTAAGATCCATTGGGTTCATGCCCGCCGCGACTGCTTTTAGACCTTCGTTAACGATAGATTGCGCTAGTACCGTTGCTGTTGTTGTACCGTCACCCGCTGCGTCGTTTGCTTTAGACGCAACTTCTTTAACCATTTGTGCGCCCATGTTCTGGAATTTATCTTCCAGCTCGATTTCACGCGCTACTGATACACCATCTTTAGTGATAGTTGGTGCACCAAAAGATTTGTCTAGAACGACATTACGTCCTTTAGGACCCAGTGTTACTTTTACTGCGTCAGCCAGAACGTTTACACCTTCCAGCATTTTAACTCGTGCGTCATTACCAAATTTAACGTCTTTAGCAGCCATCTTTGATTTCCTTTCTAAAATTCTTTGTGTGTAATTTCGTAATTGAATCTGAGCAAAAAATTACTCAATGATTGCTATTATTCAACGATCGCCATGATGTCGTTTTCAGACATGACAAGCACTTCTTTACCGTCGATTTTTTCAGTTTTTGTACCGTAACCTTCAGCGAAGATAACGGTATCACCGACTTTAACGTCTAGTGGCAGTACGGTGCCGTTTTCTAGGATCCGGCCTTTACCCACAGCTAGAACAACACCGCGAGTCGATTTTTCTGCAGCAGAACCAGTCAGAACGATGCCACCAGCAGACTTAGATTCAACTTCTTTACGTTCAACGATAACTCGGTCATGTAATGGACGAATGTTCATCGGTCGTCTCTCCTGAAAATTTCCATGTTTATTTGATAATTGTCCTTAGGGACTGTAGCCCCAGACACGTGATCCCTATATAAGGGGTCGAAGCAGCGATCCCAAGGGGGTGGCACAAAATTTTTGTGACTTAGTTAAAATAACGAACAACTAGGCAACGGTTTGCGTTAGAAATGCTCACTCGCTCGGCATCTCGCTTTCTTGTATCCTTGCAGTTTGCTCACCAGATAGTTGTCACACATGCAGGAAAATAACAAGCTAGAACCCCAAGCGACCGATAAGCATGGTTTGTTGACCGCACCCATTCCTGAAACGCTGCGGAAAATGACCGTCCCCATGACTATGGGCATGATCGCAATTTTGATGTTTAACTTGGTGGACACGTTTTTTATCTCGCTGCTTGGCACTCAAGCGCTAGCGGCTATCAGCTATACCTTCCCTGTCACCTTTGCGGTTAACTGCATTACGATGGGGATTGGGATGGGACTATCGACCAATATTGGTCGCTTGCTTGGGCAAGGTCATGCACCACAAGCTGCTCGGTTCACCACCCACGGTTTGTTGTTAGCCGTGTTACTTGTGGCTATCACGTCTTCTATTGGCTTTACCACCATTGCGCCATTGTTTCGTTTTCTTGGTGCGTCTGATGATCTCATCCCTCTTATTGAGCAATATATGCAGGTCTGGTATCTCACCATTCCTCTGCTAGTGATCCCAATGGCGGGCAACAGTGCTATCCGAGCTACTGGCGACACAAAAACACCAGCAAAAGTCATGATGTTGGCTGGTTTGATTAATGGCATGCTCGATCCATTGTTGATTTTCGGTTATGGCCCTTTTCCGGAACTTGGCATTCAAGGCGCAGCCATAGCAAGTGCCTTTAGCTGGTTAGGTGCTTTGTGTGGCTCATTCTATGTGCTAATTAAACGGGAAAAATTGCTTGCTCAACCCCAATGGGCTTTGCTGAAACAAGACTGGCAACAGACACTAAAAATTGGTACCCCTGCTGCGCTATCAAACGCGATGAATCCGTTGTCCGGTGCCATTCTGATGATGCTGTTATCCAACCATGGTACAGCGGCGGTTGCTGCTTACGGCGCAGCGCAGCGTATTGAGTCTATATTGATTTTAGTATTGATGTCGCTGACCTCTGCCCTCACACCGTTTATGGCACAAAATTTAGGAGCCAAACAACCGCAACGAGCCTTTTCCGGTTTATTTATTAGCATGCGTTTTGCAGTGGTATTCCAAGGGTTTATCTTCTTGATGATGGTGCCACTGAGCATTCCTCTGGCTGCGCTGTTTTCTCAGGAAGATGCGGTGAAAAACCTGCTTTGGCATTATTTACTGGTGGTGCCATTTAGTTATGGCTTCCAAGGCATAGTGATGATGTTAGTCAGTGGTTTGAATGCGATGCACAAGCCATTGCGTGCATTCCAGTGGAGCTTTATGCGGCTGTTCATTTTTACCTTGCCATCGGCGTGGATCGGGAGCCAAATCTACAGTATTGAAGGCTTGTTTATCGGTATCGCGGTTGGGAATACGTTGGGTGGGCTACTGGGCTACTTGTTTGCGCTGCGCGAGCGAAAATTAACGCTCATAGAGCAGAGCAGCGTGTCTTAACACTCGTCTATCGCTAGTTTCTTTTTGTTGATTCTCAAATACAAAAAACCGCGGAAAGCCGCGGTTTTGTTTATCTATTTCAAACTTGCTTAGAACAACTCTTCAGCAACTTTGTATAGATCGTTGCGTACTGGACGCTTCATGTTTTCGATTGCATCGATGATATCGTGGTGAACAAGTTGCTCTTTCACGATACCTACACAACGACCACCATGACCTTCGATCAATAGGTGAACAGCGTAGTTACCCATACGAGATGCTAGTACGCGGTCAAATGCAGTTGGACGACCACCACGTTGGATGTGACCAAGTACTGTTGCACGAGTTTCACGACCTGTCGCGGCTTCGATGTCACGTGCTAGTTCATTAGCATCCATCATTAGCTCAGTAAGCGCGATGATCGCGTGTTTCTTACCTTTAGCGATACCATCTTGGATGTTGCTGATCAGCTTGTCTTTGTCTAAACCAGTTTCCGGAGTGATGATGTATTCACAACCGCCCGCAATTGCAGACATCAGAGTCAAATCACCACAGTGACGGCCCATGATTTCTACAATTGAAATACGTTGGTGAGATGAAGAAGTATCACGTAGACGATCGATTGCATCGATAACGGTGTTTAGTGCACTTAGGTAGCCCACAGTGTAATCCGTACCTGCGATATCGTTGTCGATTGTGCCCGGAAGACCGATACATGGGTAACCCATTTCAGTCAGTTTCTTCGCACCCATGTACGAACCATCACCACCGATTACCACTAGTGCATCGATACCATGTTTTTTAAGGTTCTCAATCGCTTTTTCACGAACTTCCACTTGTTTAAATTCAGGGAAACGTGCAGAACCTAGGAACGTACCACCTTTGTTGATCACATCTGAAACGCTAGAACGATCTAGCTTCTCGATGCGGCCTTCGTATAGGCCTAGGTAGCCGTCGTACACACCGAATACTTCCAATCCTTCGGATAGTGCTGTACGTACTACGCCGCGTATCGCAGCGTTCATACCAGGTGCGTCACCGCCACTTGTTAAAACACCGATCTTCTTAATCATGCTCACCCTCGATCTTTGGCAATCAATTATTTAATTTTCTTTTAGGCCCCTTGTTACCAAGCAACCTGCATAATCCAGAACTGTGCGTTATGTTACATTTCCTCTACAGGATTACCAATGAAAACGCACTTTTTTATGTAACTTTTCTACTTATGTAAGAGTATTACAGTTTCTCTATGAAACTTTGTTGATTCATATCAGGATCACGAATCTTAATAAGTATTGATGGAAAGATAGTCAATAAGTACCTGTTTGTCGTCGGGCACTGATGGATTTTTCAAGCCTACCAATCTTGCGCTTTCTGCTCTTTCTCAGGTCCGAAAACGACAGACAATGGATCTTGATGGATCAGTACGTCCGCATCAGGAAACAGAGCCAATAAATTATCTTCCACTTTATCAGCAATGTAATGCGCCTCAATTAATCGTAAGTTATCGTCTAGCTCTAAATGCAACTGTATAAAGCGCGTCGGTCCGGACATTCGCGTGCGTAACTGATGCACGCCCAATACCCCTTTTACGCTCAAACAAGCTTGGTTAATTTGCTCAAGTTCTTCATCGGGCAACTTTCTATCAAGTAAGGTTTGAATCGCTTCGCTGACCATTTTGAAAGCGCTATAAAGAATGAAGACACCAATACCAATCGCAAACACAGCATCCGCTTGAGTCACTCCAAAATAACTGAGCCCCAGAGCCACCATGATCGCAGCATTCATATACAAGTCAGTCTGATAATGCAGAGAATCCGCCGCTATTGCTTGGCTCCCCGTCACGCGAACCACATGTTTTTGGAACATCACCAAGCCAAGTGTGACCACAATCGCAAACAGCGATACATACACACCTAACTCCGGTGCGTGTAAAGCATGTGGGCGGAAAAATCGGTCAATCCCGTTAAGAATCAAAAATACTGCCGAGCCCGAAATAAACATTGCTTGGGCTAGGGCCGCTAAGGACTCAGCTTTACCATGTCCAAACGTATGTTCGCGGTCTGCCGGTTGTAAGGCGTAACGAACCACCACAAGATTCACAACCGAAGCCGCGATATCTAACATGGAGTCAATCAATGACGCCAATAAGCTCACTGAGCCGGTTACCCACCACGTGATGACTTTTACTATCAGAAGAAGCGTCGCCACAATGGTTGCAGTCCAAGCGGCGGTCGTAACTAAACGTGCGTATTGCTGTTTCATAATCAAAGAGTTAACTAAAACCATACGTTGAGTATATTGAATGACCATGAAATAACCAGATCAAAAAGAGGCAACCAATGGCTGCCTCTTTATATAACATCAATTCATGACTTAATTATTGCGCGACTTTTCCATGCGCTTGTGCATTCTGTCGCCACACTCTTGCATACGTTCATTTTGTAGCTCAACAAATTTCGCTTTCTGCTCAGGTGTTAATACGCTAAGCATTTGGTGCTTTCTTTCTAGCATTTGCACGCGACGTTCCGTTTGGCGCTCAACCATCTCTTTTGCTAATTCGCTAGCTTGAGCTTCATCAAAGTTATCCGCCAGCAAAAGCGATTGTACTTTTGCGTGATGCGCTTGACGCTCAGCCATACGTGCTTCTTTGCCATCAGCGAATTTTGCTTTCATTTCTGCTTTGTTTGCTTCACGCATTTCTTTTAGCTGATCTTTTTGTGCATCAGTCAGGTCTAGTTGACGCATGACACCTCGGTCCATACCCATGCCGCATTCGTCACGAGGACCTTTATGATGGTTTTTACCACCGTAAGCGAATGCGCTTGCGGCGCCAAGAGTAAGAGGTAGAACAACAGCAGCTAACACAAGTTTTTTTGCAGACTTCATAATACGATTCCTTACACAGGTGAGTGGTTCTTCTGAGCTGTTCTCACAGCGCTTGAGTATAGAATACGACCCGCTAGGTAAAGCGACGTATAGGGAGCGTAAAGAATCGTAAAGAGTGATTTTTCTCCTCTTCGTTGCGCATCATTCCAATGTAATATTAGGCTATCGGTAACTTACTATAGGTGCCCCCATGGCAAACATTCTTTTAATCGATGACGATATCGAGCTAACCAGCTTATTAAAAGAAGTACTCAGTTTCGAAGGGTTTGACGTCAGCGAAGCAAATGACGGTGAAGCCGGCTTAGCCGCGATCAATGATAAGATTGATTTGATTTTGTTGGATGTCATGATGCCAAAACTCAATGGCATGGAAACGCTGAAACGCTTACGTGAAAATTGGGAAACTCCCGTCTTGATGCTGACCGCTAAAGGGGAAGAAATTGATCGCGTGATCGGCTTGGAACTGGGCGCGGATGATTATTTACCAAAACCTTTTAGTGACCGAGAGCTGTTGGCGCGTATCCGTGCGATTTTACGCCGCACTAGCAGCACACAAAAAAATACCAAAAACAGCGATTGCATTGAGTATCAAGAAATCCGCCTCTATCCCGGTAAGCAAGAAGCGTATTGTGAGCAACAGCTACTCGACCTCACGGCAACCGAGTTTGCGCTACTCACCCACTTCGTACAAAACCCAGGACAAGTGCTGACCAAAGAGACACTGAGCTTAGATGTGCTTGGTAAACGACTCGCTGCTTTTGATCGCGCTATCGATATGCATGTCTCGAACTTACGTAAAAAATTACCAGATCAAAGCAATGGCAAGCCGCGAATTAAAACCCTGCGTGGTCGTGGCTACATGCTGCTTGAGGAGGATTAATGCACCTATCACGCATCAAACTGCCAAACATCAATAGCCTGTATGGACGCATCTTTGCCATTTTTTGGTTCACCATGTTATTAGTATTGATAGCCGTGCTATCACTGCCACATTTGGACCCACGCAAAGCTCGCGATATTCCAGAAGAACACTACAAACGTATGGTAGAAACGCGTGACTCAATCCAACAAAAATACAGCCAGCAAACTGATTTAGGCCGCATACTTTTTCGTATCGAGGGCAACCGCCACGGCAAGCACGACCCTCGCCCACGAGTCTTTTTTTCTGACTACAGCGGTAATGTTCTTACGACAGAAAAACGCAGCAATTTTCAATTGCGTGCCATGCAAAACTTTGTCACCAGTATCGAAGATTACAATAATCCAAAGCAGAAGCTGTATGGTCGATACATGATTGCGGGCCCAATTCCTATCACTTTGGCAGGTTCCGATATCTTGATGTACGTGGGCTTCAAGTGGAATGAGCCACCACCTCTACTCCTGCGTCTGTTTGATCACCCATTCCAGCTCTTGCTTGCGGTCATGCTGGTTAGTACACCATTGCTGTTATGGCTTGCTTGGGCTTTGAGTCAGCCTGCACGTCGTCTTGAAGCCGCTGCTCAACGTGTGGCGAAAGGTGAATTTGTCACAGACCCAAATTTAGAAAAAGGTACGGCGGAATTTCGTCAAGCAGGCAGCAGCTTCAACCAGATGGTCGAAGCGGTTAATCAAATGATTTCAGGACAACAACGTTTGCTATCCGATATCTCTCACGAGCTGCGCTCACCTTTAACTCGTCTGCGTATGGCAAGCGCATTAGCGACGCGTAAACAAGGCGAAAGCCCAGAACTGACTCGTATCGATACCGAAGCGCAGCGCTTGGAACAGATGATCAGCGAACTATTAGAGCTTTCTCGCATGCAGGCGAACAGTCATATGACTCGCGAAACACAGCCACTAGAAAGTTTATGGGAAGAAATCATTAAAGATGCGCAGTTTGAAGCAGAGCAAATGGGCAAACAGCTACACTATTCAGAATTACCTAAGCGCAATATTTCCGGTAACCCTAAACTGCTGATGAGTGCGGTGGAAAATATCGTTCGTAACGCCATTTACTACGGAAAAGATGAGGTACAAATCGACATCAAAGCCGATGACGATACGCTTCGTATCACGGTTGACGATAATGGAGAAGGTGTACCAGAAGAGGAACTGGCCGCGATTTTTCGCCCGTTCTATCGCGTTTCCACGGCACGCGATCGCCACTCTGGCGGCACAGGTCTCGGCCTAACCATTACCGAAAGTGCCATTCGCCAGCACAGTGGCACGATCGCAGCCAGCCGAAGTCCGTTAGGCGGATTGCGCATGAGTATCACCTTACCGATCAATTGTTAGTCTCAATTTGATGAACTAACAATAATTCGCACCATATTTCTAGAGTGAGTGATTCACAGCCCCACCCTCACTTTAGAAATTGGCGAGGCTTCTTAGAATACCCTTACAAAGATCAAAGTTGATAATAATTATCGTTAGCATTAAAGTAAATTTTCCAATTAAGGAGGATTTACTATGTCACATACATTTCCCGCTCTGCCTTACCCGTACGATTCACTAGAGCCGTACATCGACGCGAAAACCATGGAAGTGCATTACAGCAAACACCACAAGACGTACTTTGATAAGTTTGTAAATGCCGTTGAAGGGAGCGAGCTCGAAACTCAGTCATTAGACGAGATCTTTGACAATATCTCTAAGCTCAGTCCAGCAGTACGTAATAATGGTGGCGGCTATTACAACCACATCATTTATTGGAATTGCATGTCACCAAACGGTGGCGGAGAGCCTCAAGGCGCGCTTGCTCAAGCAATTAACGATAAATTTGGTAGCTTTGCGCAATTTAAAGAGGCGTTTGCCCAAGCTGCCATCAATACCTTTGGGTCTGGCTTTGCATGGCTGATCGTAAAAGATGGTGAGATTCACATTACGTCCACCAGTAATCAAGACAACCCTCTGATGGACGTAGTGGATGTGCGCGGTGAACCAATCCTCGCATTAGACGTGTGGGAGCACGCGTATTACATCAGCTACCAAAACCGTCGCCCAGAATATATTGATGCGTGGTGGAACGTCGTCAACTGGCGAGCAGTTGAAGAAAACTATGCTCACGCTCTCTTATAAAGAGCATCACTACTCACGGTATTAACATCCGCGCTAATGCCTGCTTTCATACCCAGGTCAATCTTGCTGAATCTCGCATATCTCGGTGACTTGGGTATATACTGCCCCTCTCTTTGACCAACTCTATTTCAATACCATGTTTGATATCGCTTTATACGAACCAGAAATCGCGCCGAACACCGGCAACATCATTCGACTATGCGCCAACTGCGGTGCAAACCTTCACTTAATTGAACCTCTGGGTTTCGATCTTGAAGAGAAAAAAGTCCGCCGTGCTGGTTTGGATTACCATGATTTAGCTCGCGTAACACGCCATAAAAACTATCAAGCGTTCTTAGAGTATTTAGAGAAAGAGAAGCAAGGTAACTATCGATTGTTTGCCTGCACCACCAAAACCACAGGTCACCACGTTGATGCACAATACCAAGCGGGTGATGTTTTGATGTTTGGTCCAGAAACTCGTGGCTTGCCTGCTGAAATCATCGATAGCTTGCCAATGGAGCAGCGTATTCGCATTCCAATGATGCCAGATGCGCGCAGCCTAAACCTTTCGAATGCCGTTGCGATCATTGCTTTTGAAGCATGGCGTCAAATGGGCTTTGAAGGCGCATTGTAAGCAGCACGAATTCCAAATACAGAAAAGGGCGCTTGGTGCGCCCTTTTGTTTTCTTTACTGTCTAACTCAATCAGTTGAGCTTGTTGCGATCATCATCGTCTTTACGCTCGTATTCCCCTTCGAAGGTCTTGCCATTATCTGACTGGGAATCAAAAGGGTCACGACGGAACGGGTCTTGCTCAAATGGCCCCTGGTTAGAGAAACCACCTTGGAAGCCACCACCATGCATGGTTTTCACCACCATTTTGCTCATCAAGTATTTAGCTATCGCGGCGCGTGGCGCAGGAAGCAACACCAACATACCAAGGGCATCGGTCATAAAGCCTGGGGTTAACAGTAGCACGCCAGCCACCGCTAGCATTACGCCTTCAAAAATTTGCTGGGCTGGAATTTCACCTTGTTCAAGACGCCCCTGTACTGACATCAGTGTTTGTATACCTTGGCTACGAACCAACGACGCACCAACAAATGCAGTGATTAAGACTAGTGCAATGGTCGGCCATAAACCTAAAAAGCCGCCCACCTGAATAAATAAGCCGATTTCAATGATCGGAACAAAAATAAACGCTAATAATAAGATAGGAAACACACGCCCTCCTTTGTTTAATTCAGTGTAATGGTAAAAGCAGACTAAGCTCAAACGAATCGTTGTAAAAAAGCGTGTTCATACTGGTCTCCTTCTCTTTTAGACAAAGTAGCGGGAACGCGTTTCATTCAATTGCATACCGATTTTTTCGTGCTTTTAAAGTGCTAATTTCGAACTCTAAAAACTCATGTTTGTCGAGGAAAATCGAGTACCTATAAAGGGTTATTAATAACCCGTTCATACTTTGCAAATTATTGACTCATGAAAAACGAAAAAGGTGATCTAGTTACTATTTTTATGCGCTAGGTGCAGTATCATGTGCCACATAAGTCAGGACGGATTTTCCAGCCAAAAATTCTGATGAATGGATTCTAGATTGCAGAAATGGCTAATAAATAACTTTATTATCAGAATTATCATCTAAGGATCCTGCTATGGCTACCCTATCTGATGCTCCAAAAACAGCAAACCCAGCCACTCGTATTGAAGAAGATCTATTAGGTCAACGTCATGTCCCTGCAGATGCGTACTACGGTATTCATACGCTACGTGCGATCGAGAACTTCAACATCTCTAATATGACCATCTCTGACGTACCAGAATTTGTACGCGGCATGGTAATGACCAAAAAAGCAGCAGCGTTAGCAAACAAAGAACTTGGCGCTATTCCAAAAGACGTTGCAAACTACATCATCGAAGCGTGTGATTTGATCCTAGAAACTGGCAAGTGCATGGATCAGTTCCCATCAGACGTATTCCAAGGCGGTGCAGGCACTTCAGTTAACATGAACACGAACGAAGTGATCGCAAACGTTGCGCTTGAGTTGATGGGTAAAGAGAAAGGCCAATACGAATTTGTTAATCCAAATGACCATGTAAACAAGAGCCAATCAACCAACTGTGCGTACCCAACAGGTTTCCGTATTGCGGTATACAACAGCGTACACAAGCTAATGGAAGCAATTGAGTACCTAAAAGGCGCATTCGAACTTAAAGCCGTTGAGTTTAAAGATGTACTGAAAATGGGCCGTACTCAGCTTCAAGACGCGGTACCAATGACAGTTGGTCAAGAGTTCCATGCGTGGGCGGTAACACTAAACGAAGAGATTCGTGCTCTAGATTACACATCTAAACTCCTCCTAGAAATCAACCTAGGCGCAACCGCAATCGGTACTGGTCTAAATACACCAACTGGCTACCAAGCGCTTGCAGTAAAACACCTAGCGGAAGTAACAAGCCTTGACGTTGTTGCAGCAGAAGACCTTATCGAAGCAACGTCTGACTGTGGTGCATACGTAATGACTCACGGCGCGCTAAAACGCCTAGCAGTGAAACTATCGAAGATCTGTAACGACCTTCGTCTACTTTCTTCTGGTCCTCGTGCGGGTCTAAATGAATTGAACCTACCTGAAATGCAAGCAGGCTCTTCAATCATGCCAGCTAAAGTAAACCCAGTTATCCCAGAAGTAGTAAACCAAGTTTGCTTCAAAGTTCTCGGTAACGACAACACGGTTTCTTTCGCAGCAGAAGGCGGTCAGCTACAGCTAAACGTAATGGAGCCAGTTATCGCACAAAGCGTGTTTGAGTCTATCTCTCTACTACACAATGCGTGTGTGAACCTACGCGATAAATGTATCGACGGCATCACTGTGAACAAAGAAGTTTGCGAAAACTACGTTTACAACTCTATCGGTATCGTCACTTACCTAAACCCATACATCGGCCACCACGAAGGTGACATCGTAGGTAAGATTTGTGCAGAAACTGGTAAGAGTGTTCGTGAAGTCGTGCTAGAGCGCGGTCTGCTTACAGCAGAGGAGCTTGATGAAATCTTGTCAGTAGAAAACTTCATGCATCCTACTTACAAAGCAAAACGTTACGAGTAATAACGAATCCGAAGGGGGCCACTCAGGCCCCTTTTTTAGGCTCTCATACGGTTAACCACATTTTTTATATGCTTTTATTGCCGCTAAACCACTAGGTTCTCATTCTCTGAGCATTTACTCCTGTTCCTGAGTGTTCAAAAAATCAGAATCAAATAAAAAACTAAAGAGGTATCAATATGGTCATGGTCGAACTCTTCGTGGTTCTGCTCTTCATCTATTTGGGGGCAAGAATCGGTGGTATCGGCATTGGTTTTGCCGGTGGTGCTGGGGTCATTGCGTTGTCTTTGATCTTGGGCGTACCAACAAGCCAAGCTTACATTCCCGTTGACGTAATTTTGATCATCATGTCTGTAATCACCGCTATCGCAGCAATGCAGGTAGCGGGTGGTTTAGACTGGATGGTGCAAGTTGCTGAAAACTTTTTGCGCAAGCATCCTGAGCGCATCACCTTTTATGCGCCTATCGTAACTTACCTAATGACATTAATGGCGGGTACTGGCCACACGGCATTCTCAACTTTGCCAGTGATTGCAGAAGTAGCGAAAGGCCAAGGCGTGCGCCCTTCTCGTCCACTGTCTATCGCGGTCGTAGCATCGCAAATCGCTATCACCGCATCACCAATCTCAGCGGCTGTTGTAGCGTTCGCGGCAATGCTGCACCCATTTGGCGTTGACTACCTAACACTACTAGCAATCTGTATCCCAACGACGTTCATCGCGTGCATGATCGGTGCGTTCGTGGCGAACTTCATGGGCTGTGAGCTAAAAGACGATGCTGAATACCAAGAGCGTCTAGAAAAAGGCTTAATCAAGCTAAATACAGAAGCAAAACGCGAAATCCTACCAACAGCGAAGAAAGCAACATTCATCTTCCTAGGCGCAATCGCATTTGTC
This sequence comes from Vibrio sp. 397, assembly GCF_033339395.1. Lineage (NCBI taxonomy): Bacteria > Pseudomonadati > Pseudomonadota > Gammaproteobacteria > Vibrionales > Vibrionaceae > Vibrio > Vibrio sp. 397. The sequence continues at coordinate 34,366 of NZ_JAWOUN010000020.1, forward strand.
GTGTGTTACGCAGCAGCAATTTCTGGCTCTGTTGGCCTTATCGAGAACCCTGCTCTAGGTCGTAACGAAGCTATCATGACGGTAATGCTAGCAGCTGCGGCAGCTATCGTAATGAGCTGTAAAATCGATGCTGGCAAAATCCCAGCAGCAGCAACATTCCGCTCTGGTATGACAGCATGTGTGTGTGTTCTTGGTGTGGCATGGCTAGGTTCTACGTTCGTTAACGCGCACGTTGACGGCATCAAAGAAGTTGCGGGTGCGCTACTAGCAGACTACCCATGGATGCTAGCACTCGTTCTATTCTTCGCTTCAATGCTGCTTTACTCACAAGGTGCAACCACTGTTGCGCTGATGCCAGCAGCACTTGCTATCGGTGTGGCACCACTTACCGCAGTTGCATCTTTCGCAGCAGTAAGTGCGCTATTCGTGCTGCCAACTTACCCAACGCTTCTAGCAGCGGTTGAGATGGACGACACGGGTTCAACTCGTATCGGTAAGTACGTATTCAACCACCCATTCTTTGTACCTGGTGTGGTAACCATCGCTTCTGCGGTAGCACTTGGCTTCGCATTCGGTGGTCTACTGATCTAGTAGAAACAGAGTCTTACTCGGGGAGCTTCGGCTCCCTTTTTTATTGCCTGTTGTCTTGATTTATGCTCAATAAATCTTCATTTTCATGAAACTTATTGACTCGCCTCCGGGTCTGATTGAGTTACACTAACGGCAATTATCTAAGATGAATTGACTCTTTTATGCGCGCATTACTTTCCGTTTTACTCTTAGGGCTCATTACCTTTTCCACTCCGTCTTTAGCTTTATTTGGCAAAGACCAGTTTAACAGTAGCCAGAACAACAGTTTTGGTAGCAGCAGCGACAGCTTTGTTCCGGTTGATCAGGCGTTTCCATTTAACTTCTACCAGCAAGATGACAAATTGATGCTCGATTGGCAGGTACGTGACGGGTACTACCTATATCAAGAGCGCTTGTCTGTAGCTGGTGAGAAAGTATCGCTAGGCGAACTGCAAATGGAAGACGGCACACCGCATAAAGATGAATTCTTTGGTGACGTGCATATCTATACGCAACCTCTCTTCGTTAACGTACCAATGTATGATTGGCAAGACGGTGCGCGCGTGGTGGTGCAATACCAAGGTTGTGCGAAAGCAGGCTTCTGTTACCCGCCAGAAACTCGCGTGATTCCTATCAGCGCGTTTACTTCGTCGAACTCAGATTCAACAACGGCGACAACTGCATCAAAAGCAGAACAGGCACCAACAGCAACGCCACCAGCGGTGCAATCATCTACGTCTGGTGACACATCATCAGTGCCAGTAACACAGCAAGATAGCCTTGCTGCCAACCTTGCTGATAACTGGTGGACACCACTTCTGTTCTTGGCGCTTGGTGTGGGCTTGGCGTTTACACCTTGTGTGCTGCCGATGTACCCAATTCTGACCAGCATAGTGCTTGGCAGTGGCAAGCTAAGCCAACGCCGCGCGCTAGGCTTGTCATTCGTCTACGTGCAAGGCATGGCACTGACTTACACCCTACTCGGCCTTGTGGTGGCATCTGCAGGTATGCAGTTCCAAGCGGCAATGCAACACCCTTATGTGCTGATTGGCTTGAGCGTACTGTTCATCGCACTCGCTTTGTCTATGTTTGGTCTGTACTCATTACAGCTACCAAGCAACGTTCAAACGTGGTTAAACAACCTCAGCAACAAACAGCAAGGCGGCAGCAGTGCAGGCGTATTCGCCATGGGGGCGATTTCTGGACTGGTGTGCTCACCATGTACCACGGCACCTCTGTCTGGTGCGCTACTTTACGTGGCACAAAGCGGCGATTTGCTTACCGGTGGTATCGCGTTATACGCGCTGGCGATGGGCATGGGTATTCCGCTGATTCTTGTTGCGGTCTTCGGCAACAAACTGCTACCAAAAGCAGGTGGTTGGATGGACCGAGTGAAAACACTCTTCGGCTTTATTCTGCTTGCCGCACCTATCTTCTTACTAGAACGCATCATGCCAGAAATGTGGTCAACGATTCTGTGGTCAGCACTGGGTATTGCTGCTTTTGGTTGGCTATACCACATCAAAAACAGTCTAGAGTTTGGTGGCTGGAAACAAAGTGCCGTGGGCATAATCGCCGTCTTAGGTTTGCTAGCCTCAGCACAACCTATCTTAAATTACTGGTTTGGCAACAGCACAACACAAACTCAGCAAGCCACTGTTAGCTTTACTCGCATTGCTAACGTGGCGGATCTTGAAGAACAACTGGCACTTGCGAAAGCGGCAGGTAAACCCGTCATGCTCGATTTCTACGCCGATTGGTGTGTAGCATGTAAAGAGTTTGAAAAGTACACCTTCCATGACCCAAGCGTCGAAGCCAAACTGCAAGACTTCATTCTTCTGCAAGCGGACGTGACCAAAAACCAAGTGCAAGACATCGAACTACTGAAGCACATGAGTGTGCTTGGTTTACCAACAATTGAGTTTTGGGATGCCAGTGGTGAACACGTTTCAAACGCTCGTTTGACGGGATTCATGCAAGCCGAGCCTTTCTTAGAGCATATCAAGCAGTTCTGATAACCAGATATTCAAACGCCAGTGATGTCCACTGGCGTTTTTTATTGCTCAGATTTGAATAAGAACATTGCGTTTATATGCAATTTTCCTAATAAAAGTCGATTTGGTTCAGACTTTTAGCGAATAAATATTGTCCACTCTCTCAAAGCTGGACAATAATAAATTTAACGAAATAGTCAAAAGTGTTTAACGTCATGGATTCGACCTACACCATCATTATTGCAGATGATCACCCACTCTTCCGGAATGCCTTGTTTCAATCTATCCACATGGCTATTAGTGGTGCAAATTTGCTGGAAGCGGACTCACTCGACGCACTTCTGGCTTTGTTAGAACGAGAGGAAGAGCCAGATTTAGTGCTATTGGACCTCAAAATGCCAGGAGCAAATGGTATGTCTGGCTTGATTCATTTGCGAGCAGAGCATCCAGATTTACCTATCGTCGTCGTTTCAGCGAGTGAAGAGCCGGCGATCGTGACGCAGGTGAAAAGCCATGGTGCATTTGGTTTTATTCCCAAGTCCAGCGACATGCGCGAATTAGTGAACGCGCTCAATCAAGTGCTGAATGGCGACCCATACTTCCCTGAAGGGTTGATCACCAATAACGCGGCATGTAATGACTTAGCGGAAAAGATTGCTGCGCTAACACCGCAGCAATATAAAGTGTTGGGAATGTTGTCCGATGGCTTGCTGAACAAGCAAATCGCTTACGAATTGAATGTTTCAGAAGCCACCATAAAAGCGCACATGACAGCGATTTTCCGTAAGCTCGGTGTAAAGAACCGCACGCAAGCCGTGATTATACTGACGGAAATGAGCGACTAGATTGACGTCTTATCGTCAGACTTACTTTTTTCGTTTGGCAATCGGATACCGACTTTAGTGACCTGCTGATCAACAACATCAGCGACGATCCAATGCAAACCTTGCCACTCGAAATGGTCTCCCAATACTGGCGTGCTACCTAATTGCTCTTCGACAAGGTTTCTCAAACTTTTATCCAGCGGTTCATCCCCCAGATTCAAACCATACATCACGGCAATATCGGCAAGCTTCACTTCAATATCGAGGAAGAAGTCACCGAAGAATCGCGCTAGCGACGCTTTCTCTGGGGCTTCACTAAACAGTAAGCTCAGTGCATCTAAATCCTTTTCTTGTGCTAATACACACAAGGTATCATCTTCCTCAAGGCGCGTACTGCCGGATGGGTGCAATAGCTCTTTACTGCGAAATACAGCGGCGATACGCGTTCCTTCCGGCATCGAAAGACTACGTAATGGCTCACCAATGCACCATTTATCTGCTTTAAGTCTATAGATAAACAGCTCCCACTCACTGGTCGGGTAAATCTCCACCCCCGTACGCGAAATTGGCTCAGGCTTAGAAGGTAGCTCGACCTTTGCAAGAGACATCGCCTTGGTCAACGTGCCCCCTTGTACTATCAAAGACACCATTACTACAAAGAATGCCAAATTGAAGTACAGTTGAGCATCTGGCAACCCTGCCATCATCGGAAATACCGCGAGGATGATAGGTACAGCGCCACGCAATCCTACCCAAGAGACAAACCACTTTTCACGTGGCGTGAAACTCTTGAATGGCAGTAAACCAATCCAAACTGAGATTGGTCGGGCAAACAAAATCATCCCGAAGGCAAGCGCAAGACCTGGCAACGCAATAGAGAGTAAATTGGATGGTGTAACCAACAAGCCAAGCACCAAGAACATACCAATTTGAGCTAGCCACGTCATACCATCTAAAACATGAAGAATAGAGTGGCGGCTGCGTGTTGGACGGTTACCTAATAAAAGACCAACGAGGTAAATCGACAAAATACCACTGCCACCCAAAGTGTTAGATAAAGCAAAAATAAGCAAGCCACCACTGACCGTTAAAATAGAATACAGCCCATCTGGTAATTGATTGCGATTGATAACTTTCCATAAGATCCAGCCACCAGCGAAGCCAAGTAACGCGCCAATACCAAACTGCTTAAGAAAACTGAACGCCAAAAAGCCCGCACTTAAATCTGCGCCAGGGTTCGCTAAAATAGCAATCAGAGTTACGGTCAGAAACACCGCCATAGGGTCATTGGTGCCGGATTCAATTTCCAGCGTTGAACCAACACGTTCGTTCAGGCTACGACCTTTGAGTAGAGAGAAGACCGCGGCAGCATCGGTGGAACCAACAATCGCTCCAACCAATATGCCTTGCAATAAATCTAAGTCGAATAACCACGTTGCCATCAGCCCGGTTAAAATGGTGGTGATCGCAACGCCAAATGTCGCCAAAGAGACCGAGGGCCATAACGCAACCCTAAAGCTGGCGACCCGCGTTCTCATCCCACCATCAAGCAAAATGATGGCTAATGCGAGGTTACTAACCAAATAAGCGATCGAAAAGTTATCGAATAAAATGCCGCCTAAGCCGTCTTCCCCCGCTAGCATTCCAACGGCTAAAAATACCAAAAGAATTGGGATTCCCAACTTAGAAGACACTGGGCTTAAAAGAACGCTAAGTGCGATTAACAACGCACCTATTAGAAAAAAACTGTTAATGGTGTCTGCGTCCATTCTCACCCTCCCTTAATGAAAAACGATAATAATTGTGATGAGCAAGGCTACTTCGTTAATGAGGTAATGCCCTAATCTGCCTCCCCTTTACACCGTCTCAAAATGCGAGGTTGTACGAGAATGACTCAGTTATATTACTTTATTGTGCGTTAAAACGGTGATTTGATGCGAAAACTTTATGTAAATAAATTACTTGTGAGCTTTCTTATCTACGCCTTCTCTCTTTAAGAGCCACAAGATCACCACCAATACTTACACAGCATCTCCAAGTTCAATGAAGAAAAGATTAATGGCCCGTCTTAATCATGCCTGTTTATCCAATCAACCTTTAGACCTTTGGCTAACTTAACAGTTTATTAACATAACGTTTTGCCCCTTTGTTCGCTGCAAAAGCCCATAATATGGGGGTTCTTCATTTTTAACACCCCGACTAAAGTTGAAAAGAGTTATTGCCAACACCTTGCTAATGTACATATTGAAACATTTCATTAACAACAATACCAATCGTAAGGAGACGGCAATGGCATTTGAAAGCGAAGAAAGAGCCAAAGCCTATTGGGACAAAAACGTGAAGCTCATGATCGGCCTAATGGTCATCTGGTTCGTCGTGTCTTTCGGCTGCGGCATTTTATTTGTCGACGTACTAAATCAATTTCAACTAGGCGGTTACAAACTCGGTTTCTGGTTTGCTCAACAAGGCTCCATCTATGCGTTCCTAGGAATTATTTTCTATTACGCATGGAAGATGCGCCAAATTGACCGTGAATTCGGCGTGGACGAATAAGGAGTCACTCAGATGGATTTGAAAACTATTACCTACCTGGTCGTTGGCGCCACGTTCATCCTGTACATCGGGATTGCTATTTGGGCTCGCGCCGGATCAACCAAAGAGTTTTATGTTGCTGGTGGCGGTGTAAACCCGATTGCAAACGGTATGGCAACCGCAGCCGATTGGATGTCCGCAGCGTCGTTTATCTCAATGGCAGGCTTAATTGCCTTCATGGGCTATGGCGGCTCAGTATTTCTAATGGGTTGGACTGGTGGCTACGTTCTGCTTGCGCTGTTGCTAGCGCCTTACCTACGCAAATTTGGTAAGTTTACGGTGCCAGAGTTTGTTGGTGAACGCTTTTACTCCAACACAGCACGTATCGTAGCGGTTGTTTGTCTTATCATCGCATCAGTGACTTATGTTATCGGTCAGATGAAAGGCGTGGGCGTTGCGTTTGGTCGCTTCTTAGAAGTGGATTACTCCACCGGCCTATTAATTGGTATGTGTATCGTTTTCATGTACGCGGTTCTTGGCGGCATGAAAGGCATCACTTACACGCAGATTGCTCAATATTGCGTACTCATTCTTGCTTACACTATCCCTGCAATCTTTATCTCTCTGCAACTCACTGGTAACCCAATCCCACAAATTGGTCTGGGGAGTACCATGGCTGGTACCGATGTCTATCTACTCGATCGGCTTGACCAAGTGGTGACCGAACTCGGATTCAGTGAATACACGACCCAAGTACGTGGCGACACACTTAATATGTTTGTCTACACCATGTCACTGATGATTGGTACTGCCGGTCTACCACACGTAATTATCCGTTTCTTTACCGTGCCGAAGGTTCGCGACGCACGTACATCAGCAGGCTGGGCTCTGATCTTCATCGCAATCCTTTACACTACTGCACCAGCGGTATCAGCGATGGCTCGCCTCAACCTAATGAATACGGTAAATCCAGCTCCGGGTCAGCACCTAGCGTATGACGAGCGTCCTGCGTGGTTCAAAAACTGGGAAACAACTGGACTACTCGGTTTTGACGATAAAAATGGCGATGGCAATATCCAATACACTTCAGATGCGTCCACCAACGAACTGCGCGTTGATAACGACATCATGGTATTGGCTAACCCAGAGATCGCTAAACTACCAAACTGGGTGATCGCACTTGTGGCAGCAGGTGGTCTTGCAGCTGCACTATCTACCGCAGCAGGTTTACTACTCGCCATTTCTTCAGCTATTTCCCATGACTTAATCAAAGGGGTTATCAATCCGAACATATCCGAGAAAAAAGAGCTACTTGCTAGTCGAATATCAATGGCAGTAGCGATAGCAGCCGCAGGCTATCTCGGTTTAAATCCGCCTGGATTTGCCGCAGGTACGGTAGCACTCGCCTTTGGTCTTGCCGCTTCATCCATCTTCCCTGCATTGATGATGGGCATCTTCAGCAAGAGCATCAACAAAGAAGGCGCAATCGCCGGTATGATTGCAGGTATCAGTATTACGCTGTTCTACGTATTCCAACACAAAGGCATTCTTTTCGTTGCTGATTGGAAATATCTAGAAAGCTGGGGAACAAACTGGTTCCTAGGTATTGAGCCAAACGCGTTTGGTGCTATTGGCGCACTATTTAACTTCATTGTTGCATTCGCTGTATCCAAAGTAACTGCAGAAACGCCACAAGAAGTAAAAGACCTAGTCGAACACGTTCGCGTACCAGTAGGTGCTGGTAGCGCAGTGGATCACTAAAAACTAATCAAAACCACAAAAGCCCCGTTTGGAACCTGCCGTCCGGGGCTTTTTTATTCTCACTTTTCAGTTACCATATTCGCAGTATGTCGTTGCAAGGAAGCCAAGATGTTCAAAAACAAGCACTTTATTCTCGCTCTACTGATTGCGCCAGTTCTCTCTTTGATCGCTTACTTCGGTACCGATATGGCCCTCAGCGAGAAGCCCCACGCGGCGCAAGAAGGGGAAACTTACAAACTCGCGAGTAAGTCTAATTGTCGTTACACCAGTGGTCTGTGTGATATGGAAAATGGCGATTTTAAAGTGAAATTTCGCTCGGAAAAACTCACTAAAAATAACTTAGAATTATCACTCAACGCCGCTTACCCACTCGAAGGTGTTAAAGTTTCTATTGTGAGTGACAAAGAGAAAAACGCTCAACCGATTGATATGAAGCCCGCCGATCAAGCAGGCCAAAGCTGGTACATCACCTTACCAAAGCCTGCATCTGCAGAAAGCTGGTTAAGAGTCGTCATTCAATCAGGCGGCACACTGTATTATGGTGAAACACAAACCGCATTTGTGAAGTACGAAACCTTATTTACTGAATAACGGTGACAAGCTAATTCACCGGTCTTCAAACGACATTGAATTAGTTTCACTCAGCATAAATGAATTCCTACTCAGCCGACGCCTTTGCGTCGGCTTTTGTTTCCGTAAGTCTTTCTTCAACAACCTCTTACTCTAAAAAGGGTTGCCAACTCACAAGTTAATTGATAATAATTATCATTACATTTAATGAGAGGTGGTTATGGACAACAAACGGGACATCTTTAACGCATTTTTTAAAGCCCAAGATAGATTCCTTCTCGCCGCACCACATGGCTTTGAGCCAGACGTGATTCATGACTATATTCATTGGGGAATGGTGTTGTCTTCTTGTTATGAACACGATGCCGATGAAGAAAATCTATTGTTGTGTGAGCTGTTTTTACGTCAGGTTTATTTCCATTTACTAGACGCAATTCAAGACTCAACTCGCAGTCGTATCTTCCGTCGTGTCTGTCTCGATTCTATCCATACGCCATTATTCTGTCTCAAACGCTATTACTACCAGTTTGAACAAGGCGACGTGAAATTTCTCGCACTACAACAACAATTACGCCTGATTCAAATCTCACTTGATTAACCAAAAGGATCCCTACCATGAGCACCGAATTCCGCATAGAAACTGACAGTATGGGCGAAGTTACTGTCCCTGCAGATGCTCTCTACCAAGCCCAGACTCAACGCGCCGTCGATAACTTCTCATTCAGTCAACATAAAATGCCATCTGGTTTTATCAAAGCGTTAGCACACATCAAGCAGACTGCGGCACTCACCAACGCACAGCTAGGGCTGCTTGAAGGAGATATTGCCAACGCGATTGCTGACGCAGCTCAAGCAATTATCGAAGGCAATCATATTGAGCAATTCCCAATTGACGTGTTCCAAACAGGATCAGGCACTAGCTCAAATATGAATGCGAATGAAGTAATTGCAACACTGGCCTCCCAGCATCTAGGCGGCACTGTCAGCCCTAATGATCACGTCAACATGGGACAAAGCAGCAACGATGTGGTACCGACGGCCATTCAAGTTAGCGCAGCATTAGCCATTGAAAAACAGCTCTTCCCGGCCCTGTCACACCTAAGCCAAACACTAGAGTCTAAGCAACAAGCATTGAAAGATGTTGTAAAAACCGGTCGCACCCACTTAATGGATGCGATGCCAATTACCTTTGCTCAAGAACTTGGCGGTTGGCAGTTCCAAATCGAGCACGCAAAACAAGCGATTGAACAAGCACTTCCTGCTGTAAAAGCCTTAGCCCAAGGTGGTACGGCAGTTGGAACGGGGATCAATGCCGATCCACGCTTTGCGGACTTATTCGCTAGCAACCTAACCCAGTCAACTCGTATTCAGTTCACGGCCAGTGATAACTTCTTTTTCAATTTAAGCAGTCAAGATGCGATCGTCGCTCTGTCGGGACAGCTCAAAACAGCAGCAGTTGCGATCATGAAGATCGCAAACGATCTTCGTTGGATGAATTCAGGCCCATTGGCTGGTTTAGGTGAAATTGAATTACAAGGCTTGCAACCGGGTTCTTCCATCATGCCTGGCAAAGTAAATCCTGTGATCCCAGAAGCCGCAGCTATGGCATCAGCGCAAGTCATTGGTAATGACACCACCATTACCGTCGCAGGCCAAGCGGGCAACTTCCAGCTTAACGTCATGCTGCCAGTTATTGCTCATAACGTATTGGAGAGCATCGAGTTACTCTCTAACAGCGCAACCGCTTTAGCTGACAAAGCCATTGCGACGTTTGAAGTTCGCCAAGATAACTTGGATATAGCACTCGCCAAAAACCCTATTTTGGTCACGGCTCTCAACCCGGTCATTGGCTACCTAAAAGCGGCAGAAGTCGCGAAAAAAGCCTACAAACAGGGACGCGCGATTATTGATGTCGCGGAAGAAGAAACGGATTTGGATAGAGCCACACTAGAGCGATTGCTTAATCCAGCCAAACTGACTCAAGGCGGCGTCGCAGAATAAGCGGCAAACTCAGCCTATCAACTAAGATTACAAACATCGAGACCTCCATTCGGAGGTCTCTTTTTATAGCGATTTTTCAAACACTCCAATCCTAAGCGACTCGATTGAGCACCGAACGCAGCTTAAGCGGCTTAACTGGCTTAGCAATAAAGCTGAACCCATTTGCTTTGATGCCATCAAGCATATCATCGGTACGATCTGCACTGATGATGACGCCTTCAAAGCTGTGGCCTAATCTCAGGCGGCATTGCTGTAGCACTTCTAAACCAGTACGACCATCATCAAGTCGGTAATCGGAGAAAATTACATCCGGAATCCAACCATCCTCAAGCGCTTTTAGACTTTCAACTAAATCAATCGCAACTCGTGTATCGCAACCCCATCGGGAAAGTAAGTTTTCCATGCCGACTAGAATGTCAGGCTCATTATCGACACAAAGGATTCTCAGATGACCAAGTTCAGATTGCTTATTCATCGCCACGTGAACTGGATGAGGCTGAACATGATCAGCTTTATCTAGGGTGATGGAAAAAACACTGCCTTTTCCAACCCAAGAGCGCATCGAAATTTCATGCCCAAGTACCTGAGCAATTCCTTTCGAAATCGCCAAACCAAGTCCGAGACCTTGGTCGGAACGAACTTGAGTTCCGCGATTAAACTCTTCAAAAATCTCTTGCTGCTTCTCTTCTTCAATCCCCACTCCATTATCCCATACATCAATACGCACTCGCCCTTTCACGCGGCGAACACCGAGTGCGACTTTGCCATTCGGGTTATAACGAAACGCATTGGTCAGGAAGTTTTGCACCACACGGCGCAGCAGTTTGGGATCCGACTTAACCATGAGTGAGGACGGAATCATGGTGAACTCTATACCTTGCTGTTTGGCTAACGCACTAAACTCAGCATTCAAATTCGATAACACATCATTTAACGCAAAGCCATGCACGTTGACTTCCAACTTGCCCGATTCCAAACGCGAGATATCCAGCAAATCTCCAATTAAGTCTTCGGCAGCCTCTAAAGCACTTTCAATGTGTGCTGACAGCTTTTTGGCTTCGCTGTCTTTGGCGACTTCCGATAGTGAAGATGCGAATAGACGCGCCGCGTTGAGCGGTTGCATCAAGTCATGGCTTACTGCCGCCAAGAACCGTGATTTGGACTTCGATTCCAAATCCGAGCGCTGCGTCGCTTCCACCAGCTGCTTGTTAAGTTGTTCTAATTCTCGAGTCCGCAGACGTACCCTTTCTTCCAATGTCTCGTTGGCGTCTTTCAGTGCTTGCTCTGCATCACGGAATACGGTGATGTCGGTAAAGCTCATCACAAAGCCACCACCTGGCATTGGGTTACCTTGCACCTCTATCACGCGACCATCGGGACGAACCCGAGAAGAGGTGTGCCGAGTCCCTTGCTCGAGGTGATAAACACGGCGACGGACGTGGTCATCAGGGTCACCAGGGCCACACAACCCCTGCTCTGCATTGTGCCGAATCACATCCGCAATCGGTCGACCTACTTGAATCAGGCCTGGCGGAAATTCAAAGAGTTCTAAATAGCGTTGGTTCCACGCAACCAAGCGTAGTTGCTTATCGACGACCGCAATACCTTGTCCAATATGCTCAATCGCGCCTTGGAGTAAACCCCGACTAAAATCGTACAGTTCAGAGGCTTCATCGACGATAGTCGCCACCTCTTCAAGCTGCATGTTTCTTCCTTGCAGAGCGGAAGTAAGCACTAACTTAGCAGAAGATGCACCAAATACCCCTGCTAGCACACGCTCCGTATGCCGAATCAGAGAAGATGGCGCTTGTTGATTCGGCATCAACTCTTCTCGTTGCTGGCTCCAGTAGGCTTGAAACGCCGCTTTAACTCGCGTTCGTCCTACAAATCTGGACGCTAGCATTTCCAGTTCTGCAACCGTAACGCGGCTCTGGTACAGACTCATATTTTCGCTTTCAGGCAACGGTGTACCAACGAATGATGCCGATTGTAAGCGCTCACTTAGGCTTGGTCGGGTAGCCATAGAAACCACAACAAAACACACTGCATTAGCGACCACGCTGAGGATCATCCCCCAATCTGAAATCGCGATATCAAAACTAGCCAATACCTCTGGTGGCGTAATCAACCAGATCAGGAAGTTATTACTGGCGTCTCCGGCAAGCATGTCTGTTTGGCTCATTAACGTAATCAACCAGGTAGCAAAACCCACCGCGAGGCCAACATACACACCTTTCTTATTCCCTTGACGCCAATACATACCGCCAACCAGCGCAGGAGCGAATTGCGTGATAGCCGCGAACGAGAGAAAGCCGATAGCAGAAAGTGAATGAATGGTGTCCAACGCTTGATAGAAACACCACGCGCCAATCAACAAAACTAAAATCAAACCACGGCGGATCCGCAGTAATAATTCAGAAAAATGGTGATGGTTACGCTGCGTCAGTCGCATGCGACGCAATAGCAATGGCATAACCAAGTCATTCGAGACCATGATCGCTAAGGCAATCGTCGATACGATAACCATGCCACTTGCCGCTGAAGTACCGCCTAGAAACGCAAGTAAGGCGATTTCACTCGCCCCTACCGACATCGGCACACTGATGACATAAGTATCAGGCGAAGCGCCACTCAAGAGACCTTGCCCTACCCACGCAATAGGTAAAACAAAAATCCCCATTAAGATCAGATAAATGGGGAACAACCAACGAGCCACGTGCAAATCTTGAGCACGTTCATTTTCCACCACCATCGTATGGAATTGTCGCGGAAGGCAAACGATCGCCAGCATGGTCAGTACAGTATGAATCAATATAGTCGGGATATTTGGTGACTGATACGTCTGTGCGGCAACATCAAGTAAGCTCAAACTCTCGGTGTTCATCGCCAACCAAACAATGAAGACACCAACCACTAAAAAAGCCAGCAGTTTGATAATGGATTCGAAGGCAATTGCCATCATCATCCCACGATGGTGTTCCGTGTTATCAATGTGGCGGGTACCGAATAGCATCGTAAAAATCGCCAACGCGACCACAACAAACCACGACACGCTATCGTTTTGATAACCAAAATCAGTAGCCAGCTCCGGAGCAATGATTTCAAGCCCCATAGTGATACCACGCAGCTGTAAAGCGATGTACGGCAAAATTCCCGCAACCGCTATGAGCGTAACAACCACGGCCAAACCTTGGGATTTACCGTAGCGTGCTCCGATAAAGTCAGCAATCGACGTGATGTGTTCCCGTTTAGCAATCAAAATAAGCCGAGCTAAAACGCGCCATCCGATGGTAAACACTAAAATGGGAGCAATATAGATGGGTAAGAAAGACCAAGGATTACTGCTGGCCTGCCCGACCGTGCCGTAGAAGGTCCACGATGTACAGTACACCGCAATGGAAAGGCTATAAATCCAAGGCCGCCAGCGCGCTAGCCACCTTTTCTGAATGTCGCCGTACCACGCGATGATAAATAAAGCTCCCAAATACGCTAAAGAAACGGGAACCACCAGCCATCCTTGCATCCGATATCCTTTCTTGCCTTTCTTGCTACTTTTAAAGCAAGAGAATAAAAAAACCTCTCCATGAGGGAGAGGTTTCATTTAACACTGCTTTGATAACGGAGACAAAGCTTAGTTTTTAACCTTTGTTACATAAGTCTAATTCTGTGTTTCAAGTGGCTTGTCTGATACATCAACCACCTGATGTGGGTCTTGCGAATCAAGCTTGATGAACAGAGCCAATAACCCCATCGCGGCCATGCCCCAGAACACAAGCGGTCCCCAGTGCTCATAACCCCAGCCACTCAATACGGTCATTAACGCGATAAATGCGCCCAACGGAATCGCGTTATACAACGCTTGCAACGCTACGATCTTATTTTCTTCGGAGTTTTGGATATATTGGATCGCGGCAATGTGTGCGGTAGCGAAAGTCACACCATGCAATAGTTGAACAACCACCAAAGCAATAATTGATGTTGTCGACGCCGTAATACCCCAACGCATCATTACACCAACGGCAGCAGCAATAAACAGCGCGCGTATTGACCAACCTACGAATAAGCGCTTACTCAATGCAAACACTGCCACTTCTGCGGCCACTCCTAAGCTCCACAAGTAGCCAATGACATCTTCCGAGTGACCAGCGGCCTTCCAGTGAATCGCACTAAAGCCGTAGTAAGCCGCATGACTGCCCTGAATTAGTGACACCAACACTAAGAATTTTAGTATCGGCTTGTCGGTCAAAAGAGCGGTCAGCTTTGGACGTTCTGCGCTTTGCCCACCGTGCGTTACAGGCATTGGGTTAGTCGGTCGCATAGCAAACAGCAACGAGATAAACACGCCGAACATCGCAGTGTACAAGATCATATCGGAGCCAAATTCAGCCACCAGGTAGCCCACTGCCGTCGAGCCTGCGATAAAGGCGATCGAACCCCATAGCCGCGTGCGGCCATAATCGAGCATTTTCAGGCGAGCGTAGTAATTTGCCATCGCGTCCGACAACGGAATAATCGGTCCACAACAAAGATTGAACAACACTGTCGCTAGTGCCATTAACCAAAAGCTACCACCCGTAAAAAAGTGAAATCCAACAAAAAGGAGGGCAGCGAAACTCAACCAACGTAAAGCAGGCATAAGATGTTCGACTTTGTGTACTCGTGGGGTGATCACGATATTGGCAACACAACGTGTCGCAAGGCCTAACCCGACCAGCAAACCGATATCTGTCGAAGATACGCCCTGATCCTTAAACCAAAGTGACCAAAATGGCAGATACACGCCATACGCAAAGAAGAATCCGAGAAAGTACTGGGAAATCCAGCCATACGGAGAAGGTTTCAACATTACAAATATCCTAAAACGGGAACACCAACGTTCGAGCCGGGAATTATGGATCGCCATGCGTATTATAAAAAGGGAAGAATAAGAAACTTATCGTTTCCTCGATGGAATACTAACTTTGCGACATTTGGCATCTTCAAGCGAAAACATCGTAATTTAGACCAAAGTCGTCTGGCTTCCGGTAAGAAATTTGTCAGACTTAGAGAGTGTTCCTTCCATCATTATTGGGTGTTCTCATGCCTGACAAATTTAACATGCAATCTCCACCGTTCGATCGCTTAACTGAAGCACAACAAACGCGACTGCGATCGTCTCTGGACGTCGCCTACTATCGAGCTCGAGATGTTATTTTATCCTGCGGACAGAAGAACCCCCACTTACATATTCTGATCAAAGGCGCGGTAGAAGAGCGCTCCAACGATCAACAGGAAGTGTTCGCACATTATGCCAACGACGATATGTTCGATGTACGCTCGTTACTTGAAGACAAGGTACGTCATCACTACATCGCGCTTGAGGACACGCTCTCTTACCTACTGCCGAAAGAAATTTTCCTTGCCCTTTACAACGAAAATGGCCAGTTTGCAGCCTATTTCGATAACAATTTATCGAAACGGCAAGAGCTCATCGAAGCGGCCCATCAACAGCAAAACTTAGCGGAGTTTATTCTCACTAAAGTTGACCGCAGCATTTATCACCCACCGATGATCCTCGAACCAAATACACCAATTAACGAGGTAACACGTTCCTTAAAAGAAAATGGGATTGACGCTGCATTGGTTCAACTCCATGGCGATGATCCACGATTGGAAAAATGGCCATCAGCCCACCCGTACGCAATAGTGACTCGTACTAATATGCTGCATTCTGTGATGTTGGATGGTTGCGCGCTCGACACACCAGTGGGTGAGATCGCGAGCTTTCCTGTTTATCACGTTGATGATGGTGACTTTCTATTCAACGCCATGATCACAATGACCAGAAATAGAATGAAACGCCTCATGGTATGTGAAGGCAACCGAGCCGTCGGCATGCTGGATATGACCCAAATTCTCAGCGCGTTCTCAACCCACTCCCACGTGTTAACGCTCAGTATTGCTCGAGCAAGCAGCGTGGAAGAGCTCGCTTTGGCCTCAAACCGCCAACGTCAATTGGTCGAGAGCTTATTGAAAAACGGTATCCGCACTCGCTTCATCATGGAGCTTATCTCAGCCGTAAACGAGCAAATTATCGAGAAAGCGTTCGAGTTAGTGATACCACCAGCCTTGCACGACCATTGTTGCTTGATCGTACTCGGCTCTGAAGGCCGAGGAGAGCAAATTCTCAAAACCGATCAAGACAATGCCCTGATTATTCAAGATGGTCTGGAATGGCCTCATTGCGAACAAGTGATGCAATCCTTCACACACACCCTAC
The DNA here is from genome assembly GCF_033339395.1 of Vibrio sp. 397. Taxonomy (NCBI): domain Bacteria; kingdom Pseudomonadati; phylum Pseudomonadota; class Gammaproteobacteria; order Vibrionales; family Vibrionaceae; genus Vibrio; species Vibrio sp. 397. The sequence goes on from NZ_JAWOUN010000020.1 coordinate 50,877, forward strand.
AACAGCTCGGTTATCCACTTTGCCCTGGTAAAGTGATGGTTAACAACCCGAAATGGGTCAAAACACAGCAAGAATGGATAAGCACCCTAAACCACTGGATAGCTAAAGCCGAACCACAACAAATCATGGACTTAGCCATTTTCAGTGACGCCCATGCTGTTGCTGGGAATTGCGAGCTGCTGGCTCCAATTGCGGCGCATCTTCGTGACACAATGAAAGATCGCATGTTGATATTGTCTGACTTTACTCGCCCTGCCTTGCAGTTTTCGGTGCCCCTAACTCTATTTGGCAACGTAAAAAGTGCTAAAGACGGATTGGACATTAAACGCGGCGGTATTTTCCCAATTGTACACGGCATTCGCACCTTGTCTTTGGAATATGCCATTGAGGAGAAGAACACGTTTGAGCGCATTGAAGCTCTGAGAAATAAGCGCATCTTAGAATCTGAAACGGCAGATAATCTCAACGAAGCACTGAAATTGTTCTTTAAACTTCGTCTTAATCAGCAACTCAAAAAGCAAGAAGCGTTGAATAACATTGATATTAAACAACTGGATAGAACTGAGCGTGATTTGCTTCGCCACAGCTTACATGTGGTGAAGAAATTTAAGCAATTTTTAGGCTTCCATTATCAAATTCGTGATTAACCCTGATTTTCATAAATCACAGAGGCGTAGGCAATGAACTGGTTACAACGCAAATACTGGCACTACAAACTGAAAGGTTCGCCTTATCAGTCGCTGTTTTGCACGCCAGATAAAACAGAATACGTCTCTCTTGACTGCGAAACCACCAGCCTTGACCCAAATCGCGCCGAGCTGGTGACTATTGCAGCCACCAAGATCATCGACAACCGCATCATCACCAGTCAACCATTTGAAGCCCGCTTACGCGCGCCGCAATCGCTCGACTCAGGCTCGGTCAAGATCCATCGAATTCGCCACCAAGACTTAGTCGATGGCATCAGTGAAAAAGAGGCGCTGCTCGAGCTGCTCGACTTTATCGGCAACCGACCACTTGTGGGCTATCACATTCGTTACGATAAAAAGATCTTAGACCTTGCTTGTCTGCGGCAACTTGGCTTCCCACTTCCTAACCCACTTATCGAGGTCAGTCAGATTTATCACGATAAGTTGGAACGACATTTGCCGAATGCCTATTTCGACTTAAGTCTGGATGCCATTTGTAAACACCTCGAACTTCCTATCCAAGACAAACACGACGCCTTGCAAGACGCGATTTCTGCCGCTTTGGTCTTTGTCCGCTTAACGAAAGGCGATTTACCCAACCTAACCGCGCCGTATACATAAAAATCAGTTGACCTAGCTCCCAGAAATACTTTTGTTTCAGCGATTTCCCGGCGCTTCCATCACTCTCATCCTAAAGTCTAATTGTGGAAATACGCGCGGTGACTGACAGTTATAAGCACAACGTCGTCATTACCACGACCAAGTTATTTAGAACCAAAAAAACAGCCCTACAAAAATATATTCAAAATCTTATCTAGATTGGTGTAAGGCCGAGAAATAAGGCACAAGGAGAGAAGCCATGAGCGAAGCCCACGTTTATCCGGTAAAAGAAAATATTAAAACTCATACACACGCGGATAATGATACTTACTTAGCCATGTATCAGCAGTCGGTAACCGATCCAGAGGGCTTCTGGAGCGAGCACGGCAAAATCGTTGATTGGATCAAACCTTTCACCAAAGTAAAAAGCACTTCTTTCGACACTGGCCATGTTGATATTCGCTGGTTTGAAGATGGCACACTGAACGTCTCGGCTAACTGTATTGACCGTCATCTTGCAGAACACGGGGACGACGTCGCCATCATTTGGGAAGGCGATGATCCAGCCGACGACAAAACACTCACTTTCAACGAACTGCACAAAGAAGTGTGTAAATTCTCCAACGCATTGAAAGAGCAAGGCGTACGCAAGGGCGACGTGGTGTGTCTATACATGCCAATGGTGCCAGAAGCCGCAGTGGCGATGCTCGCTTGTACCCGTATTGGTGCGGTTCACACCGTAGTATTTGGCGGTTTCTCACCAGAAGCACTATCCGGCCGTATCATCGACTCTGACGCTAAAGTCGTGATCACCGCTGACGAAGGCGTACGTGGCGGACGCGCTGTTCCACTGAAAAAGAACGTGGATGAAGCACTAACCAACCCAGACGTAAAAACCATCAATAAAGTCGTCGTGCTTAAACGTACAAGTGGTGATGTTGAATGGCATGAACACCGTGATGTTTGGTGGCACGAAGCAACAGCCAACGTTTCTGACGTTTGCCCACCAGAAGAGATGAAAGCCGAAGACCCGCTGTTCATCCTCTACACATCTGGCTCGACAGGTAAACCTAAAGGCGTACTACATACTACAGGCGGTTACCTCGTCTACGCGGCAATGACCTTTAAATATGTCTTCGATTATCAACCAGGTGAAACCTTCTGGTGTACCGCGGATGTGGGCTGGATTACAGGCCATACTTACCTAATTTATGGTCCACTAGCGAACGGGGCCAAAACCATTCTGTTTGAAGGTGTTCCAAACTACCCAAGCACGGCTCGTATGAGTGAAGTGGTTGATAAGCACCAAGTGAACATTCTCTACACTGCGCCAACCGCTATTCGTGCACTAATGGCAAAAGGTAACGAAGCGGTAGCAGGGACATCTCGTTCAAGCTTACGTGTAATGGGTTCAGTAGGTGAGCCTATCAACCCTGAAGCGTGGGAGTGGTACTACAAAACGATTGGTAACGAGAGCTCGCCTATCGTTGATACTTGGTGGCAAACAGAGACCGGCGGTATCTTAATTGCACCACTACCAGGCGCAACAGACTTAAAACCAGGCTCAGCAACTCGACCATTCTTCGGAGTCCAACCAGCACTGGTTGATAACATGGGCAACATCATTGAAGAAACCGCAGCAGAAGGTAACTTGGTGATCCTTGATTCATGGCCAGGTCAGATGCGTACTGTTTATGGCGACCACGAGCGCTTTGAACAGACCTACTTCTCAACCTTCAAGGGAATGTACTTTACTAGTGATGGTGCTCGTCGTGACGAAGACGGTTACTACTGGATCACAGGCCGTGTTGATGACGTACTAAACGTGTCGGGTCACCGCATGGGTACCGCTGAAATAGAATCGGCTCTTGTCGCACATCATAAAATTGCTGAGGCCGCTATTGTGGGCATTCCGCATGATATCAAAGGCCAAGCTATCTACGCTTACATTACCTTGAACGATGGTGAATTCCCGTCAGCAGAGCTACACAAAGAAGTGAAAGATTGGGTGCGTAAAGAAATTGGTCCAATTGCAACACCAGATGTACTGCACTGGACGGATTCCTTACCGAAGACTCGTTCTGGTAAGATCATGCGTCGAATCCTGCGTAAAATTGCAACGGGTGATACCAGCAACCTCGGAGACACATCAACGCTTGCCGATCCGAGCGTTGTAGATAAACTTATCGCAGAGAAAGCAGAATTGGCATAAATTCAACCAACTGTTTTAAAAGCACTTTAAAAACCGCCATCACTCATGGCGGTTTTTTGCTTTAGTGCACAAATTGGCCACACAAAAAATATGGCAATTATGTTGTTTTTGTTAACTTGGTTACAGAAACGAGAGTGGCTATTAGGAGATTAGACCAGTAAATTGCTGCTAATTGCTATGAATTAGCTATAATCTTGGTCGATTTTTTAAAATTTGCTCGGTTTTAACAAAAAAATCGTGCTGAACTATCGTATATTTGGGAATATAAACGTTCCACTCACGATAAGGGAAGATAGCAACACAATGTCTGCAAAGTCACGGATTCTTGTTCTAAACGGACCAAATCTTAATCTATTGGGTCTGCGCGAACCGACACACTATGGTCACAGTACCTTAGCTCAAGTTGTGGATACTCTTACAGAGCAAGCCCATAACGCTGGGGTAGAACTGGAACACCTACAATCAAATCGTGAGTACGAACTGATTGAAGCCATTCACGCTGCCTATGGCAAGATTGACTTCATCATCATCAATCCAGCGGCTTTCACTCATACTAGTGTGGCGCTGCGAGATGCATTACTTGGCGTCGCCATCCCATTTATTGAGGTGCACTTATCAAATGTGCACGCACGTGAACCATTCCGTCATCACTCTTATCTGTCAGATAAAGCAGAGGGTGTGATTTGCGGTTTAGGCGCACAAGGTTATGAATTTGCTCTGTCTGCAGCGATCAATAAGCTACAGGCAAAGTAACCCTAACACTCTGCAACCCTACGAGGGTTGTCTTAATCACAAGATAAAAGAGAAAGAAAAGATGGATATTCGTAAAATCAAGAAGCTAATTGAGTTAGTTGAAGAGTCTGGCATTGCTGAGCTAGAGATCTCTGAAGGTGAAGAGTCAGTGCGCATCAGCCGTCATGGCACTGCAGCCCCTCAAGCACCAATTCACTACGCAGCAGCTCCAGCGGCGGCACCTGCTCCAGTAGCAGCGGCACCAGTAGCGGAAGCGCCAGCAGCAGAAGCTCCAGCAGCAACACCTGCAGGTCACCAAGTTCTTTCTCCAATGGTTGGTACTTTCTACCGCTCTCCAAGCCCAGACTCTAAAGCATTCGTAGAAGTGGGTCAGAAAGTAAATGCTGGCGATACTCTATGTATTGTTGAAGCAATGAAAATGATGAACCAAATCGAAGCGGACAAATCTGGCGTTGTTACAGCAATCCTAGCTGAAGACGGCCAACCAGTTGAATTCGACCAACCTCTTGTTGTAATCGAATAAGCGGGGCTTGCCTTATGCTAGACAAAGTAGTCATCGCGAACCGAGGTGAAATTGCACTTCGTATTCTTCGCGCTTGTAAAGAATTAGGTATTAAGACCGTCGCTGTTCACTCAACAGCGGACCGCGATCTTAAGCACGTACTACTCGCAGACGAAACCGTATGTATCGGCCCTGCTCGTGGTATCGACAGCTACCTAAACATTCCACGCATCATTTCTGCAGCAGAAGTGACTGGTGCTGTGGCTATCCACCCAGGTTACGGCTTCCTGTCTGAGAACGCAGACTTCGCAGAGCAAGTTGAGCGCAGTGGTTTCATCTTCGTTGGTCCAAAGGCAGACACTATCCGCCTAATGGGCGATAAAGTATCTGCTATCAATGCAATGAAGAAAGCAGGCGTTCCTTGTGTACCGGGTTCTGACGGCCCTCTAGACAATGACGAAGAGAAAAACAAAGCATTTGCTAAGCGCATTGGTTACCCAGTAATCATCAAAGCATCTGGCGGCGGCGGCGGTCGTGGTATGCGTGTTGTTCGCGCAGAGAAAGACCTTATCCAAGCTATTGCAATGACACGTGCTGAAGCAAAAGCGGCGTTCAACAATGACATGGTTTACATGGAGAAATTCCTAGAAAACCCTCGTCACGTTGAAGTTCAGGTTATTGCTGACGGTCAAGGCGGCGCAATCCACCTTGGTGAGCGTGACTGTTCAATGCAACGTCGTCACCAAAAAGTAGTGGAAGAAGCTCCAGCACCTGGTATCACCGAAGAAATGCGTAAGTACATCGGTGAACGCTGTACTCGTGCATGTATCGAGATCGGTTACCGCGGCGCAGGTACGTTTGAATTCCTATACGAGAACGGTGAGTTCTACTTCATCGAAATGAACACTCGTATTCAGGTAGAGCACCCAGTAACAGAGATGGTTACTGGCATCGACCTAATCAAAGAACAGCTTCGTGTTGCAGCGGGTCAGCCTCTGTCATTCACTCAAGATGATATTAAGATCCGTGGCCATGCGATTGAGTGTCGTATCAACGCAGAAGACCCTGAGCGCTTCCTACCATCTCCGGGTAAGATCGAGCGTTTCCACGCTCCTGGCGGTATGGGTGTACGTTGGGAATCTCATATCTACACAGGCTACACAGTTCCACCTCATTACGATTCAATGATTGGTAAACTGATCACTTACGGTGAGAACCGTGATGTAGCGATTGCACGTATGAAAAACGCACTGGGTGAGATGATCATCGAAGGCATCAAAACTAACGTGCCACTGCAATTCTCCATTATGAATGACGAAAACTTCCAACACGGTGGTGCAAACATCCACTACCTAGAGAAGAAGCTTGGCTTACAATAAGCCTAAGCAAACGTCTTAAAAAATGCCCACTCCCGTGGGCATTTTTGTTTTATATGTACGCGAAGGGCTCAACATATAAATCGGCTTATTTGGGTATATACTCAAACAAATCGTAGAGTTCTGGTAAACTCTGCGCCACTTCATTCACTTTAAGAGCAAAAACCAATGCCTTGGATTCAAATCAAACTCAACGCGACCAATGAAAACGCTGAGCAAATCGGCGATATGCTAATGGAAGAGACTGGCGCGCTGTCTGTTACATTCTTAGACGCGCAGGATACACCTGTATTCGAACCTCTACCTGGCGAAACTCGCTTATGGGGCGATACTGATATTCTGGCACTGTATGATGCAGAAGCAGACACTAACTTCATCATCGACCAAATTAAAGCGAGCAATATGCTGGCTGACAATTTTGCTTACAAAGTAGAACAGCTTGAAGATAAAGACTGGGAACGCGAATGGATGGAAAACTTCCACCCAATGAAATTTGGTGAACGCTTATGGATTTGTCCAAGCTGGCGCGACATTCCAGATCCTGACGCTGTTAATGTTATGTTGGATCCAGGCCTTGCATTCGGTACGGGTACTCACCCTACAACAGCACTTTGTCTTGAGTGGCTAGAAAGCATGGACTTAAGCGGTAAGACCGTTATCGACTTCGGTTGTGGCTCAGGTATTCTTGCGATCGCAGCGATCAAACTGGGCGCTGAAAAAGTGATAGGGATCGACATTGATCCTCAAGCCCTGCTTGCTTCAAAAGACAATGCTGAGCGTAATGGCGTTGCAGACAAACTAGAAGTTTACTTACCGCAAAATCAACCAGAAGGTCTCGTCGCTGACGTCGTTGTGGCCAACATCCTTGCGGGACCTTTACGTGAACTTGCACCTATCATCAAAGGACTAGTTAAGCCAAATGGCGACCTCGCTATGTCCGGCGTATTAGACACTCAAGCTGAAGATGTTGCGAACTATTACCGTGACGAGCTTCACATTGACCCGATTGTTGAGCAAAGTGAATGGTGTCGCATCTCTGGTCGTAAGCAAGGCTAGACAAGGTTTTCAGAGCTAATTGTTTGAAATTCATACAATTTACAAAAACAATTTGTAAATGCTCAAATATTAGTCTTTTCACGCAGTGAAAAAATGCGTAAAATGCGCGCCCTTGCTGGTACAGAACTGTGATGACGTTTTGAAAATCGGAAACTATCAACTTAAGAACAATCTAATCGTAGCCCCTATGGCTGGTGTAACGGATAGACCGTTTCGCGAGTTGTGTCTTCGCTATGGTGCGGGAATGGCCGTCAGTGAAATGATGTCTGCTAACCCAAAACTATGGGGAACGTCAAAGTCGAAACAGCGCATGGTACACGAGGGCGAATCGGGCATTCGCTCTGTACAGATTGCGGGTTCCGATCCACAGCTTATGGCGGACGCAGCTCAATTCAGTGTTGAGAACGGTGCACAAATCATCGACATCAACATGGGCTGCCCGGCAAAAAAAGTGAATAAGAAGCTAGCGGGCTCTGCTCTGCTTCAATACCCAAACATTATCGAAGAGATTTTGAAAGCGGTCGTGAATGCAGTGGACGTTCCTGTAACGTTAAAGACTCGAACTGGCTGGGATACAGACAACAAGAACTGTGTCCAGATCGCTAAATTAGCCGAAAACTGCGGCATACAAGCTCTTGCTCTGCATGGCAGAACGAAAGCATGTATGTACAAAGGTGAGGCCGAATATGACAGCATTAAAGCGGTAAAAGAGGCGATTTCAATTCCGGTTATCGCGAACGGTGATATCGATAGCCCGGAGAAAGCCAAATTTGTACTGGAGTACACCGGTGCGGACGCTTTAATGATTGGACGCCCTGCCCAGGGTCGTCCTTGGATTTTCCAGGAAATCCATCACTATTTGGAAAACGGCACCACAATGGAGGAACTTCCAACTGAGGAAGTGAAAACCATTATGCTTGGTCATGTAAATGCTCTGCATGAGTTTTATGGGGAGTTCTTAGGTCCACGTATCGCGCGCAAGCACGTTGGGTGGTACCTGAAAGAGCATGAACAGGCAAGTGAGTTTCGCCGTACCTTCAACGCTATCGACGCAGCTCCGCTGCAAATTGAGGCGTTAGAAGGTTATTTTGATAACGTTGCATCATAATTAAGAGAAGAGCTAGACCGAATATGTTCGAACAAAATCTGACTTCAGAAGCATTAACAGTAACTACAGTAACGTCACAAGACCAGATTACTCAGAAGCCTTTACGTGACTCTGTTAAAGCGTCTCTTAAAAACTACCTTGCTCAACTAAACGGCCAGGAAGTAACAGAACTATACGAATTAGTTCTAGCTGAAGTTGAACAGCCACTACTAGATACTATCATGCAGTACACTCGCGGTAACCAAACTCGCGCAGCAACTATGATGGGTATCAACCGCGGTACTCTTCGCAAGAAACTTAAGAAATACGGCATGAACTAAGACCGTTTTTCAAAAAGTATTTGGAACAAGCCGTTACCTTTTTAGGTAACGGCTTTTCTTTATCTACTAAAACACTACGAATAACGCTCACTTTGTTCAGTATTACCAACTGGCTTTAAGATAACTACTGCTGAGCCAAACAATAGGAAAGCCACGAAAGCGACCCATTCATTGCCTACAGAATACGCGAAGCCCGCCAAGGCAGACCAAATCGCGACACCAAAGTGCATCATACTCATTCCAAAAGACATTAACACACCTCGATATTCATCAGATAAGCTTGCGATATGTGCTTGTAATGCCGGAGAACCAACCCCTCCAGCAAGAGACCAGAGCACTAGAGCTGGAAGATAAGCGGTCACCGTACTCATCTCATTTGAGAACACCCATGCACTGCAAGGTATGCACACCATTAAAGCCACTCGCATAACGGCTCGAGAGCTACCAAGCCAGCGAGAAGCTCTCGCCACGCACATATTTCCAACCACACTCACGATCCCTAGAGCTGCATAAATAGCGCCCACCCAACCGAGCGCCAAATCGCTGGTATCTCGAATATGAAGGCCTATCAGGTTAAATACACCAATACCTCCCCCTAGACCTAAACACATCGCTAAAATCGCCCTCAACGCGCCAGGAACATGAATTACACCTGTTATAGGTGGCAGAGCATCTGACATTTTGGACTCATCATGCTGGTCATTCATGAACACTACGCTCATAGCACTGACAAGAAGAGCCGCAACGCCCAAAATAATAAAAGCGGCACGCCATGATAAAAGCTGGGTCAACAATGCTCCGATCGCAGGGCTAGTTATCATACCTAGCGTTAATCCCGCCTGAACCATCACAATTTGACGCATCGCTCTATTACCCTTCGCGTCTCCCGCTAACGCGAATGCAATTGGCAACATGCCTGCACTTGCAATACCAGTGATCACTCGAGTTGCAATAGCAAGTTCAAAATCATGAACTATGCCCGTCGTAATAGACGCAACCCCAAATACAAAGCAAGCAGGCACCATGATACGAATACGCCCAACTCGGTCTGATAAACGGCCCAAGTAAGGAGCGCAAATTGCTATGGCTAAACTATATGCCGTAATAAATAAGGTAACCTGACTCGGTTGAACACTTAAATCATTTCCGATGGGTTCAAGAATAGATCCAAGCATCAACTCATCAACACCAACAAGAAAAGCAACGAGAAATAGGACCATGGACTGCATCATAGCTCCACCTCCTGTTCTGTTTCCGATTCAGCACAAGTGAGCAACGAAATATCTAAAACTCTATCAGGCCAAGATTGCAAAAATGCCTTCTCATGAGATACCACAATCACGCTACCGGAAAAGCGCTGGAGAGCCTCTTTAAGCGCATTTTTACTGCTGCTATCCAAATGTGTTGTTGGTTCGTCCAACAGCAAAACATTGCATTTCTGAACCGATAAACAACACAGTTTCACCCGAGTTTGCTCACCACCGCTCAATGTATCTAAGTGGCGCTGCGTCTTATCCCCCGAGATCCCAAAGCGAGCTAATAGCTTGCGTGACTCTTTGCTTGAGATTGTTGGCGCACAAGAGCACAGCTCCTGTTCAGGCGTGTTCTGAGGATGGCGCCAAGACAAATCTTGAGAAAAATAACCAATCATTGCACCTTTTGCCAATACCACCTCACCAGAGAGTGGCTCGATCTCCCCCATCAGGGTTTTAAGTAAGGTCGACTTACCCACGCCGTTAAAGCCAGCAACAACCAACTTTTCCCCGCGCGCTAACGTGATATCAAATACTGGAAGCAGAGGCTGCTGATAACCGATCATCAACGCTTTTGCCTCAACCACATTCGGTTGCTCAATGGGCTGGTAAGCAAAGTCAAACGTCGATACTTTCTCTACATTATTCAGTTGAATACGTTCGATTTTATCCAGTTTTTTCTTACGCCCTTTAGCAAGACTCGCGTTAACTCCTGCACCATTTTTGGCAATAAATTGCTCTAGCTTTCGAATTTCACTTTGCTGAGCCTTATATTGCTTTTCTAATAAAGCACCGTCGTGCTGCTTTTGCTGCATTGCTTTGACATAAGTACCGCTGTATTTTCGAACCGTTTGATAATCAATATCACAAATACTGGTCGCTACTTGATTAAGGAAATCAACATCATGAGAAACCAGTAAAACTGTGCCAATGTAATCATTGAGAAACGTGACTAGCCATTCAATGTGCGGAGCATCAAGATAGTTTGTCGGCTCATCAAGAATTAACACATCGGGGTTGCGAAGTAACAACCTGCCTAAAAGGACTTTGTGTCTTTGACCGCCACTTAGCGAGACAAGCGGTGTATCTAAGCCAAATTGATAAATACCAAGACCTACAGCAACTCGTTCAATTTTGGTATTAATTGCATAGAAGTCTTCATCTTCTAAATATGCCTGTAGCCGAGCGACTTGGCTTAAAAGAGATGTAGAGTGAGACTCGGTCATCGCCTGATACAAAGTCCAAAGCTTCTGCTCGGCAGCGTATAAGTTCTCAAAAGCACTCTTTAAGCATTCATAAACCGTCAGCGCATTATCCATCTTAAAATGTTGCTCTAAATACCCCACCTCAAGGTTTGGTAACCAGTCAATGCAGCCCTTATCTGCAGATAATTCACCAATAAGCAGTTTTAATAAGGTGCTTTTTCCAACGCCATTCGCTCCAGTGATACCTATTTTCTCTCCCACGTTAATTCGAAATGTCGCGTTGTTATATAAACTCTTATCAGCGATCTGATAAGACAAATTTTTAACTTGTAAAATACTCATGCTTTTAACCAAATAAAAAGGGCCGGTGATCAATACCGGCCCTTATTTCAATACTGGATAATGCTTTGTAGCTGCTTAACAGATACAAAAAGGCCGATGATGAAATATCACCGGCCATCTCTTCTCTTTTATCAGGTGTACAGACGCCTGCGTATAACTTCAGCGAAGTTACTCACGCATAAAACACCTGATGAAGATTAATTTAAGACTCCGGGCAACACTTCATCGCGTTTTTTGCACGGAGTTCAGCCTTCTTACAAAGCTTTTAAACAAGAGATATAACATGATTTACTGTCGAAAAAATATTCGATGTGAAGCGTACACCTTTAGAATAAAAAGTACCAGATAATTATTAAAACTATCGTGACTTACACGAAGGTCCACAGAAAGAAGACTTTTCCTCAGTCAATGTGCCAGGTGAACTGCTTACTCAGCAAACACAGCTATGAAAGCACCTATACCGCTCACGTTATACGTACGTAGTGGTGGCTTTGAAGGTTGGAGAGGGTTAGAGGGAAGAAGTAGCGAATATACTTTAAGACACTGGCTTAAATAGGTCGACAAAACAAAATCCATGTTTGGAAAGTTTTAAATGCGCTGAGTTTATATTAATAAGCGCCTATGGCTAAATCAAAACATCTAAAGCAGAGAAATCTCCCCCGAAAATAACATAACCTAGTGAATAAATTTTCCAGGTAATAATAAAGGAAGCTTTGGTAAGTAAGCACAAGGGCTGAGAACTAGCGCTCGATACTAGGACCCGGTTCAGTAGAAACCACACAAAACTGAGTTCCACTTCACTCATAACAGGGCTTAGAAAGCATCGCCAGAGGGAAGCCGGCCTCTCGATGCAAGGTTTCAATACGAAAGTGGGTTTAAGGTAAGTCGGTTAACCAAAACGAAAAAAGCCCCAGTCTTTCGACTGAGGCTTAATATAAGTGGCGGAGTGGACGGGAGTCGAACCCGCGACCCCCGGCGTGACAGGCCGGTATTCTAACCAACTGAACTACCACTCCGCAGTGGTATCACTCGCTTTAATAAGCAAGCGTCCGCTTTTGTCTTCACTTTTCGAAAAAGTGAAAATAAAACTAAAGCCTGGCGATGTCCTACTCTCACATGGGGAAACCCCACACTACCATCGGCGCTATTTCGTTTCACTTCTGAGTTCGGCATGGAAATCAGGTGGGTCCAAAACGCTATGG
>NZ_JAWOUN010000021.1:0-55712 GCF_033339395.1 Vibrio sp. 397
TTGGCGCTGGACTAAACAAAGGCCCCCTTTTAGGGGGCTCACACAAAGCCACCTTCTTTAGAAGGTGGTAATTTACTAACGCGCGAGTGAGCGAGTTTTTAATTCAAAGATAAGTTTTTCAGCACTTACTTCAAATTTGAATCGAGCCGTCGCTTGGTTCGCTTCTTCGGTTATTTCTGAAACATTGTATTCAACATCAGCACATACTGATTTAGCGAGCTCGATGTATTTTTGTAGTTCAGACTCTAGCTCTGTTTTTGTCTGTGCGAAAACCGTTACGTCGGCAACTTCGTCACCTTCTTTGATGATAAAGCCTATCTCGCCAGCACAGCCGCAGGCCTCACATACTTGGTTTTTTTCTAATTCGACACTCATAACGAATCCTCTTGTAAATACTAAGGGTATTCTATCAGGTATTTGATCTGTATCTACAAAAATGACGACTTTTGCGTAAAAAAGGAACAGAATAGGCACTTGTTAAGTAAGGGTTAAAGATTGGATTACTAAATCATCAAGAACGTTAATGTGATATATATCAACATTTAAAATCAATTAACGAACATAGTGACGAGATTTTGCTCAGTCCAGTTGAACTAATGGTTAATTTATAAGACTATTTCTTGATTGATTATTTTTAATAATTATCATTCTTGGTCTTTGAATAGTTTCGATGAATAATTGGCGCAAGGTTTTGATGAGACTAACTTTTCGCCTTATTTTGAGTAGCATGTATTGACAAAAACATAACTGAAAATTACACATTACGCAGTGTAAAGACGTTATGGTTTGGAACTCGACATGATATTAAATAGTCGCAATACATATACCCAAAGCGCTTTCAAGTGCAGCGCTTAGCAACCTGATTTCTAGGTTTTCGCTAATCGAACCGCATCGGCGAGCCGGGTATAATGCTAAGAATGATTTCATTCTGGCCTCATTTAATAGTGAGTTAGATGGATTTACAAAGAGAAGAGCTTAAAATATGCCAAAGCGTAGTAAAGAAGATACCGAAATCACTATCCAAAAGATCATGGATGCCGTTATTGATCAGCTACTCAGATTAGGTTACGACAAAATGTCGTACACGACGCTAAGCCAGCAGACAGGTATATCGCGTACCGGTATTAGCCATCACTTCCCTAAGAAAACGGACTTCACCGCCGCACTGGATGGCCGTATCTTTAAAATGTTTATTGAACACTTAGAGTTTGATAAAGGATTAAATGCATTTTCACAAAGTTGGATTAAAGCGCTGGAAGATGCTGAGTTTCTCGCGATTTTACGACTGCTATTCCATCACATTGTCACCGCTGAAAATGCGCAAGAATTTGCTGCTAATGGTATTGACCGCTTATACAAAATGGTTGAAAGCCAGTTTGGTGCGGGTGGTGACAAAGAGCTTGAGTGGTTGATTGGTCGATCATTGATCCAAATGAGCAAGTAATAGCCTTTAAAGCACCAAATTCTGCCACTATCAAAGCAAAGGCCCGCAATTCTTATATTGCGGGCCTTTGTCGTATCAAAGTGTTTTAGAGACGGCTTAGAGGAAATACGCTTTATGCTGCGGCATGCACTTGAGGGAAGTCTAGCGTCGGATGTTTTGTCACAATAGATCGATAGCCATAAACTTGCTCAATGCGCTCTGACGTTAGTGCATTCCATGGCGTGTCATCACAAACTAGTTTCCCGTTATGCAAGAGTACAAGGCGGTCTGCGTACTGAGAGGCTAGATTCAAGTCATGTAACACCACAACCACCGCTGCGTTTTGTGCTTTTGCCGTTTCACGAGCAATCTTTAACGTGTTGTGTTGGTGGGCGAGATCCAACGCTGAGGTAGGTTCATCAAGCATTAAGATTCGTTTTTCGCCAGATTGATGTAGTTGTGTCATCACTCGTGCTAGATGCAGTCGTTGCTTTTCTCCACCAGATAAAGACGGGTACAGGCTTTCTGCTAAATGCAATACGTCGGTTTGTTCCATGTAATGTAAAGCCAGTTTAGTGGTTTCTTTATTGGACAGTGATAGCGGTATTGCCCCCAGCTCTACTACTTCTCTGGCTAGAAATGGGAAGGTTAAGGTGCTGTGCTGCGGGAGCATTGCAATATGTTTGGCGCTTTTTTCAGGCTCCCAATCATGCTTTTGTTTGCCGAAGTAGGTGATGTGATGATTCGAAGAGATCTCACCGCATAGAAGCTTGAGTAAAGTACTTTTACCTGCGCCATTGGGGCCGAGTAGGGCGGTCACTTCACCAGCTCGGATATCAATGTTGATGTCATCGAGCACCACACGGTTGCCATACGTCATCGAAATGTTTTTCCCCGATAAAACGATCTGGTTCATTACAAAATCTTCCCTTTTTGCTGGAACAATAAGTAGATGAAAAAGGGCGCGCCAATCAATGCGGTCACGATTCCAACTGGTAATTCAGCTGGTGCCACGGCAACACGAGCATACATATCTGCGGCAGTAAGAAGCAGTGCTCCCATTAAGGCAGATATTGGTAATAGCGTTCGATGGTCAGGCCCAGCGAGCATGCGCCCTAAGTGAGGAATCACGAGCCCAATAAAGCCAATTGCACCACTGATGCTCACCGTAATACCAACACCCAGTGCAGAAAGTAAAATAAGCTGACGTTTGAGTTTTTGAACCGGAACTCCTAAGTGTCTTGCTTCTGATTCCCCTAACAACAGAGCATTCAGCGCCATCGACTTCTTCTGAAACCAGAGCAATAGGATGACGAGTGTTATAGCAGATAGAGCAATCCCTGACCAATTTGCACCAGCTAATGAGCCCATCGACCAAAGCGTCAAATCTCGCAGCATCTGATCATCTGCGATAAAGTTCATGTAGCCAATCGCAGCACCCGAGAGCGCGCTGATGGCAACGCCGGCTAACAACATAATTGTAACTGAGGTACCAAACTTACTTGTGCCGAGTTTATAAACGAGAATAGTCGTTAGTGCACCGCCAAGGAAAGCAAAAAGAGGCAGAGCCGCTAAGTTCATTAGTTGCGGATAGTTTTGGCTAAATTCAGCAAATACAACAATAGCGAATGCACCACCAAGAGCAGCGCCAGCAGACACACCAATGATACCAGGCTCGGCTAATGGGTTACGGAACAAGCCCTGCATAACCACACCACAAATTGCCAAAATGGCGCCGATGAACATACACAAAATGGTGCGAGGCAATCGGATTTCGTTAATGACCAACTGAATGTGAGGAGCGAGATCAGAACTGCCTCCCGTTAGGCTACGCAAACTGTCAGCAAAGCTAATGTTCATTGGGCCAACGGTAATAGAGGCGATAGCAATAAATGCTAAAAATCCACTAAGCACTGATAACGTCGTTGAAAGGGGGATGCGTCTTAACAACATGTCATGTCTCTATGGGTAAAGCAGTGCATTCAAGCGTTTAGCTTCTGCAAGGCTTTTAAGGCCCAAACCACCTACCAGAGCATGGCCATCAATCGTTATGATGTCTTTGTTCTTTCCAGCGGGTGTTGCAGCAAGAAGCGGCATTGCTTTTAAAATTGCATCGGCACCACCCAACGTTCCATAGCTGCGACCGCTAACAAGAATCACGTCAGGCTGCATCTCTACCATCGCTTCTGTGGATAGAGGCTTGTAAGACGAGAGTTGTGTAGCGGCTGGGTTTTGTCCGCCGGCGAGTTGAATAATTGCATCGGGTGTCGTTTGTGAGCCCGCAACATTTGCAGGTCGCCCTTCATGGATCAGCAGAAAGAGCACTTTCTTTTTCTTCGCTTGATCAGGTTGGTTTGCATTGAGTGCTTGTACTTGCGCCTGGACATCTTGCTTTAAGCTTTCAGCTTGAGCCTTGCGATCCATAAGGTTCGCAATTTGATCAATACGTTGATAAAGGCCCTCGACATTTGCATCAGTATTAACAATTTCTACATCTACGCCAGCCGATTTCAATTGGCTCAATGTTGTTTTCGGCCCCATCTCATCAGAACCAATGACTTTTGTCGGACGTAAGGCGAGCAACCCCTCCGCTGAAAGACGACGATGGTAGCCCACTTTAGGCAGTTCCATCCCTTTTGGTAATTGACTGGTGACGTCGATAGCAACCAAGCTATCTTTAGCGTCGAGTTCAAGCAAGAGTTCAGTGACGGCGCTGCCTGCGCTAACAACGCGCTCTGAGGATGGCGTTTCATTGGCAAAAAGTTGACTACTCGCAAGTAGGGAAATAGCTGCCGTGACAACAGCATGAATAGTGATGCGTGTGTTCTTCATTTTGAAAGGATCTCTATCTTACTTATTTTTATGATGGCTCTTCAGTGAGTAACTGAGTTGCTTGAATTCCGTTTTCTTGTAAAAAGCCGAGAAGTTGTACTAGCGACTGAATATTCGCGGTTTTTTCTGCTCCAATTACAATCGGTTTATCGCTTGACTTACTCTCTTCTAACAGCGCGAGGGTAAAGTTGTCCCAATCGATATATGTCTTGCCGTTAATAGCCCAGTAAGGCTCGTCTTTAAGAATATTTACCGTGATGGATTGCTTATCGACATCTGCAACAGCCTGAGATTCTGTGCTCGGTAAATTGACGTCTAATGAATCGAGTTTGACCGCTGCGGTTAACATCAGGAAAACCATGACGATAAAAATAATGTCTAACAGCGGTGTTAAATCGGGGGTTAAACCGTTAAGACTATTTTCTTGTGGTGTTTTAATCATTGAGTTGCAGCCTCAATCTTCTCAGAAGAGCGCAGTGTTACTTTTGAGTGGTCTGGCGAGACATGCTGTAACGAGATACCTTCAAGCCATAAGTTGACGTAGTTTAAAGTGTGCTCAAGCTTGGCGATTACACGATCCGCCCACAAACCAATGATCTGCGCTCCTGAAATGGCAGGAAGTGCGATAATGAGACCCGCGGCAGTGGTGCGCATAGCAAGACCTAGGCCGTCAGCTAAATCATTCGGAGTGATATTCCCCGTTGAAACCGCGATGCCTTTAAACATGTCAATTAAGCCAAGTACCGTACCAAGCAAGCCAATTAAAGGGCTGATGACGCCAATCAGCGTCAGCAAACGAAGGCCGGAATGCAACTGATGGCGTTTTTCTTGCAGCCAAATACCTGCGGCATCTTCTCTTAAAGATTTCGAAAACGAATGATGAGCAAGCAACATCGCAACACCACGGTACAGAAGCGGCCGCTTATTCGACAACTCTTCAGCAAGTGCTTCAAGTTCGCTCCCATTTGTTGGGTCTAATCCTGTGAGCTTTTGGCGAATGGCTCGCTTTCCTACACCAAGGCTAATTAACACATGGAATAATCGCTCGGCGATGATCATCACGGTTAGAGCTGAGCAAATGATCAAAGGCCATGTCATCAGCCCAAATTGAGTTTGTAATTCTTGTAGTTGTTCCATTATCCATCCAACTTAAAACGAACAGGTACTTGTACTCGGTGAGCGACTTTTAGCCCACCTGAAATATGTGGTGTAAATTGCCACTGTTTGATCGCACGAAGTGCTGAGGCATCTAGCGACTCTGTGCCGGAAGACTCAATCAAAACCTGTTTAATCTGGTTACCATTCTCATCTAGCCATATCTCATACAAGGCTACACCTTCAATACCGCGTCTTTGTGCAGACCTTGGGTAACGGGGTTGTGTTGGTTGACTCACAAACGTTGGTTTGTCGACCAAGACAGGCTGAGACGTTGCCCCTTTGGATTGGCTCGCAGGTGCGGATTGTTGAGCTACCGTCTCTTTCTTCACCGGTTCCGTTTTTTTCTTTGGTTTCGCTTCGGGCTGAACCTTTTGCTTTGTTACGGTTTTGGTGGGCTCGACCGTTTTAGGTTTAGATTGTTTAACCGGTTCTGGTTTTTTCTCTACTACCTTCTTCTTAACAGCGTCTTTCTTGACGACCTGTTTTTTTACAATCTTCTTTTCTGGTTCAGGTTGGTCTTGAGGCTGCTCTTTTGGTGGCGCTACATTTTCTGGTGTAGATTTTTCGACAGCGGGAGGAGCAGACACAAGATTTAGACTTACCGAACTTGCTGGGTTTCCAGCCGGCATCGCGAACACCTTTGTCTCTTGAGAAACAAAAAGAAGTGCGGCATGGATGGCAAGGGAAGCACCTCCTGCAATGACATATCTTTGTACGTTCACGGAATATCTCGGGAAACTATGAAAACTTGGGCAGATTATTACTTACAATGGAAATAAGATCAATTATCAATTGCATTATCATTACGCTCAAATTATGATTCTTGCAGAATTTTTAAGATCAGCTTCCATCCCTTACATGATGGGAGTTAAGCGAGTATATATGAGCGTCGATATCGATAAGCTTGATGAATCAGTGTTGGGCAGTGATAGTCCTGATCCATTGCGATTTGCTTTTGTTAAGAAGCATTCTGCACATGCCGGGGGAGCGAGCGTACCTGTGCCCTCGTCTCAACAACAGGCGATTTTTTCGAGTATTACGGCTAACTCAATTAAAGCGACCAATAAGCGCTGTCTTTATATTCATGTTCCGTTTTGTCGCGTTCGTTGCACTTTTTGTAACTTCTTTCAAAATGCTGCAAGTCGCACACTGGTTGATGAGTACTTTGAAGCATTAATGCAGGAGCTTAGAGAGAAAGCGGCATTACCTTGGACACAAAATGGTATTTTTCACGCCGTATATATCGGGGGCGGAACGCCAACGGATTTATCTCCAGTACAGGTTCGTGTGTTAGGCCAGGCTATCCGAGACCACTTTCCTTTGGCTGCAGACTGCGAAATCACCTTAGAAGGTCGCATCAATCGTTTTTCTGATGAGTTGTATCAAGGCGCTTTAGAGGGTGGGTTTAATCGTTTCTCTTTTGGTGTGCAAAGTTTTAATACACAAGTGCGCCGCAGCGCAAAACGTTTAGATGATAGGGAAGATGTCCTCAAACGAGTGAGCGAGATCGCCAAAGAAGACAAAATTCCGGTCATTATCGATTTACTCTATGGCTTACCTTATCAAACCAAAGAAGTGTTAGAGCAAGATTTAAATGATTTCCTCTCGACTGGCGCACACGGACTGGATTTGTATCAGTTAGTGGTTGGTGGGTCAGCTCCCATGCTCAACCTCGTAGAAAAGGGAAAAATCCCGCCACCTGCGACCACACCAGAAAAAGCGGGAATGTATGAGCTCGGTGTGAACTTTATGGCCAAACACCATATGAAGCAACTGAGTGTGAACCATTGGGCAATCGATAACCGCGAGCGTAGTTTATACAATAGTTTAGCCAAGACTTATGCAGAGGTATTGCCAATTGGCTGTGGTGCTGGAGGTAATATCGGTGGCTACGGGATGATGCAACACCGCACACTAGAGACCTATATTAAAGCGGTCAAAGAAGGTCAAAGCACCATCGCGATGATGATGAAGCAAAGCCCTCTAGAACCACTTTTTTCTGCACTCAAATCTGCGTTTGACCGTGGCATTGTTCAAGCAAATCAACTTCCATCATTTATGGGAGAGGACGCGTTCGGGTTTTTATTGCCTCTATTTAAAGTGTGGCAAGCGAAAGGCTTAGTACAACTACATGAACGTAGCGCAGTCCTTACTCTTGCAGGCAGCTTCTGGGCAGTGTCATTGGCTCAAAGTTGTATTCAGGTACTCACGTCGGAGATGAACGAAACCGTACCGAAAGCATCCAATAATTAATGAAAACAAATTGAACAAAAACGGAAGACACAATGGAATCAATCAAGCAACAAGTTGAAGTATTACTAGAGCAAGAACCACAATTATTGCCAGCTGCGATGGCAGAGCGTCTTGGCATTTCCGAGTTTGAGGTTGTTGCGGCTCTACCTCAGGAAATGGTGGCTATTGCACCAGGAGAGCAAGCGCAAAGCATCCTAGAAAGTTTGGTTGGTTTTGGCCCGGTGACGACCATCGTCCACTCTTTTGGTTCTATCTTTGAAGTTAAAGCGCCGTTTCCAAAAGGAAAAGTGGCGCGTGGCTATTACAATTTAATGGGTAGAGAAGGTGAACTGCACGGCCACCTTAAATTAGATAACGTTAAAAATGTCGCATTAGTCAGTAAACCGTTTATGGGTAGAGAGAGTCACTATTTTGGTTTTTTCTCGGAGTGCGGAAGCAATATTTTCAAGGTTTATTTAGGCCGTAACGAAAAGCGCGAGTTGATTGAAGAGCAAGTAACCGCATTTCGCGCCCTACAAGCCGAATTAAAAAAGTAATCACAAACATAATCGAGGCTTAACTCGAATACTAATTAGTAAAGTCAGGTATCAATATGGATCAACAAGTTAAACAAGAGCGTTTGCAAGGTCGTTTAGGGCCAGAGATCAAAGAGTTTCGTCAGGAGCGCCGTACACTTCAGCTTGCAACTGTCGATGCAGAAGGTCGCCCGAATGTAAGCTACGCGCCTTATGTTCAAAACCAGGAAGGTTATTTCGTTCTCATTTCTAAAATCGCTCGTCATGCCCGTAACCTTTTAGAAAATCCAAATGTTTCATTGATGATGATCGAAGATGAAGAGTCTTCAAAGCAGCTGTTTGCTCGTAAGCGCTTAACTTTTGATGCGGTAGCAAATGTAGTTGAGCGAGACACAGAGATGTGGCAACAAGTTGTTGGACAAATGAAAGAGCGTTTTGGTGAGATTATTGATGGTCTAAGCCAGCTAGAGGATTTCGTTTTGTTCAACTTAAAGCCAGAATCGGGGCTATTTGTTAAAGGTTTTGGTCAGGCGTATCAAGTGTCTGGTGATGATTTAGTCGATTTTGTTCACCTTCAAGAAGGTCACAAGAAAGTCGAAAGTGCCTGATTGTAAACCGATCATATGAATGTCGATTATTTGGCATAATGAACGTTTAAAGGGAGTTAGGTTATACTGACTCCCTTTTTTATATTGGAACAAAAGCATGAAACCTGTAAGCAAGGAATTGAGCGAGATTTGCTATCCGTTTATTTACGAGGACAGTCCGGTTTGTGACTTTGAAATTACAGCAGATGAACTTTGTAGTCGTATTGGCCTTGTTCTCGCTATGGAGTTGGACGAGTTTAGCCGTGATATACTGACAAGAATGCAGCCTAATGTTTATCATCTAAATGGTTCGGTTCGCGGAAAATTAGCGATTACAGAGACGGAAGTTGAAGAGTTAAAGGCCGATTATGCTTTGCTCAAGCAACGCATTGATGGTGGCTTCAAAGGCTTTGTTCTACCCGGAGGACACCCGGCAGCCAGTCAATTGCATTTGTGCCGTTGCCAAGCTAAAAAAACGGTACGAGCATTAGTTGCCGTTGAACATACAGGTAAGAAGCAGCCCGCACCTATTTTGTTTCGTTACGCGAACTTATTAGCGAATGTACTTTACAGCCTAGCTTCTTATATTAATCATACTCATCAAGTCAAAGAGACGGAATTCGTTTCTCGTAGTTACGCGATGCCAAAGAAGTGAGCTGAGAAATTAGCGGATGTGAGCATCAGGGATAGGACAAGCACTGCATTATATTCTCAAATCAACTCGTCCAATAAGAGTTAAGAAGTCATAGCTTTGGCTTCTAGCTCTTTTGCTCCGCGAAGCATCGCTTCGATTAGTTCTCCTGCATTGAATTTCTCAAGTGCCTCATGCGCGCCAACTTGGTGAGCTCTGTCTACACAGATTTCGCTCGATAACGATGTATGTAAAATGCGGTATGAATGGTTCAGAGAGGAATTATTCTGAACTTCAAATGCTAATTCATAACCGTCTAATCCGGGCATTTCAATATCGCTGACCAGAATATCAATTGGGCGATGAGCCGCAGCGTCACTTTTCATCAGTTCCAATGCATCTAAACCATTTTTACAGATTTGATACCCAATATTGATGCTATCGAGTGCGTCACACAGCTGTTTACGAGCGATGGAAGAGTCATCCACCAATAGAATACTGAGTGCTTTTAGGCGTTCTCGCTCAATATCTGTCAGCATTGGGATCTTTGAATTCTCGTACTGCGGATAAATTTTGGAAAGTAGAAGCTCCACATCCAGCATTTGAACAGTTTTGTCCTCGTAGCGGGTAATTCCAGTCACGAAAATATTTTTTCCAGCGCTCGGAGGTGGCGTTTCAATAGCTTTCCAATCGCACTCAATGATCTTCTCTATACTACGAACCATAAAAGCTACCACGGTTCGCAAGCAATCTGTCACGATCAAGTAGCAGCTTTTATATTCTTCTTCACTTATAGGACGAAAGCCAACAGCCGCTGACATATCGATCACTGGTACTGTTAAGTTACGTATCGTAACGGTTCCAATGACGTGATGATGCGAGTAAGGGATCTTTGTCGTTGGCATGTACGGGACGATTTCACGGACTTTTAGCGTACCGATAGCGAAACTCTGTTGCAGGGTGAGCTTAAACATCAACATGCCCTGAGATTGATTCGCTTTGCTAATGACTTTTGCCATGAAAATAACCTTATAAACACCACCGAATTGTGTCTAATCTAATCTTATCAGACGAAGGCTTCAACCATCGGAGAGACAAATGTGAGCTTTTTAGACAATCTTTTAGAGACATAGTGATTAACTGAGCAAAACTTGTTTGTATTTTAAACTCATTATGTAGACGATTTTATATTCCTCGTGTATTGGGGCCTTTACCGCTGAGCTATTATTAAGAAATGTTTGGTCTGTTAAAAAGGATTGGGTACACTTGCGCGACCAGAATAGTGAGAGATAGATCAATGGCAAATACAGCAGCCGCATTACATATTCTTGTGAAGCACAAAGAGCAAGCGGAAGACATAATCAAGCAACTGAAAAAAGGCGCAAAGTTTCAGACATTAGCGAAGAAGTATTCAACTTGCCCGTCAGGCAAACGCGGTGGTGACCTTGGTGAATTCCGCCGTGGTCAAATGGTACCTCAATTCGACAAAGTGTGCTTTTCTGGCGAAGTGTTAACGCCGCATTTAGTTAAAACCAAGTTCGGTTGGCATGTTGTAAAGGTGCTTTACAGAACATAAGGCTTGGTATCGACCTAAACATTGTCAGATGAAACCCACAAGCATTAAATATCATCTGTACGGTCTCTTTTCACCAATCACTACCGTCATGACATGGCAGATACATTCTGATCTGCCATGCTCAACCAAACGCTAATCTTTCCAAACTAGAAACTCATTTATATGCAGTTAACTTGGCTTTTCTCATAAGTCGTTATCCTATTTCAAGCTTTGGTATGAGAATACGTTTGCTGGTTGTATCAATTATCAATGCTATTTCTTGCTGGCGAACTTTGGTTCATGTTCGGGCGCCATTCGCATATGATAGCGACCTTATAAAAATTAACCCCGTTCATAATTTAAGATGTCCCTGACTCATAAAGACTATTTTAAAATCGCATTTCCTTTCATTGTTTCTACTGTTACCCAACCATTGTTGGGGGCGGTGGACACCGCGGTGATCGGTAAACTCGGTGTGGCTGAGATGATTGGTGGTGTGGCGATCGGCACCGTCATCATGAACACCTTGTATTGGTTGTTTGGCTTTTTCCGCGTAAGTACTACGGGGCAAAGTGCAATCGCATTAGGTAAAAATAGCCCAGAAGATCAAGCGAGCAGCTTATTTCGTCCTTTCGTGCTTTCGCTTTGCCTTGGCTTGATTTTCATTGCGTTGCAGTCCGTGATTTGGATGGGGGCAGAGCTGATTATCTCCCCTGATGCAGTCGTGGCCGAAAACGCGAAGATTTACTTCGATATCATGATCTTTGGTGCACCGTTTGTACTGCTGAACTACACCGTGATTGGTTGGCTGATGGGGCAGGCGAAAGCCAAAGAAACCTTGTTCACGCAAGTGTTTGGTAACGTGCTGAACATCGTGCTGGATATCGTCTTTGTGTTGTACTTCGATATGGGCATTGCTGGTGTTGCGGTGGCGACACTTATCGCGCAAATCTCGACGTTTGTTATTGGTGCGGTGCTGGTGTTGAAAACCTGTCGCTTCCCGCTGTTTGATCACATTCAGACCGCAAAAATGACGCGTAAAGATCTCAAAGTCATTGCGTCTTCCAATATGGATCTGCTGCTTCGTACTGTGTGTCTATTGGTGTTCTTCAACATGATGGCGCGTGTAGGCTCTCAGCTTGGTTCTGATGTGCTTGCTGCGAACGCAATCATGATGCAAGTGACCTTTATCGTCAGCTACATGTTCGACGGTGTAGCGAACGCGTCGAGCGTCTTTGCAGGTAAAGCGGTAGGGCAGAAGAATCCAACATTGCTTGATAACGTGATTAAGCTAAACACGCAATGGACCGCGGCGTTCGTTCTTGTATTGACCTTGCTGTTGGTGCAGTTCAAACACCAATTAGTGACGTTGTTTACCACTTTGCCAAACCTTGTTGAGCTGTATCTAGACATGAGCCCTTGGTTATTGGCATTCCCGTTGGTTGCTGGTTTTGGTCTTACGTTTTACGGCATCTTTACCGGTACAGGGACGACGCGACCAGTGCGTAACTCTACCTTCCTAACCATGGTTTTGTTCTTAGTGACGCAATTTATTGCGGTGCAATATTGGGGCAATCACGGTTTGTGGCTGGCATTCACTTTGTTCTACGTTGGGCGCTTTGTCTTCTTGTTTCGATACCTCGGTCAAGTTAAACAAAAGTGTCTTTAATTCACACTGTCACAAACGACCTAATTTAGATGTTCTTATAACAAGGGTGGAGCCATCTGCCCTTGTTGATAAATCTGAAAAAGGTGATGAAATAACCTTTCCGACTGGTTTCCTTGCTTTAACCCGCATGATATTATTTGTGATGTTATATTATTACATTTACTTTATGCCGTGATTTCTCAACCAATACTCTCCGTTAATAATGACTCAGAGCGTACACTCTTCAAAGACATTTCTTTTGAGCTGTCTCAAGGTGAAGTTCTTGCCATTATGGGACCTTCCGGCATTGGTAAATCCATGTTGTCGAAAGCCGTCGCAGGTTTTTTGCCGTCTGATATTTGGGTAGACGGAAGTATCCAGCTTAACAGCAGTGAAGTCGCACAAACTGTCATGCTGCAACGTAGTCAATTGCAGCGTCCCGCGGTCATTTTCCAAGATGCACTTAAAGCGCTGAATCCATTGGCGTCTGTCGAACAACAACTGTGTTTGGCATTGACGGGCAAAAAAACGCGCTTGTCTTCAGCAAACCGAGACACCGTGACGACCTTGTTGTCTCAACTCGGATTTGCGGATCCAAAAGCAGCATTAGCGCAGCATCCAAGCCAGTTATCTGGTGGTCAGCGCCAGCGTATTTGTATTGCGATTGCGTTGCTTGGTAGTGCCAACTTGATCATCGCTGATGAGCCCACCAGTGCGCTCGATCCAATCACCGAAGCGGAGATCCTTGAGTTGTTTCGCAGTAGTGTTCAGCAACGCAACATCAGTGGTTTGTTGATCACGCACGATCTGTCTGCGGCTTTGGCGTGTGACAAAGTCTTGGTGATTGCGGACAACACCATGGTGGCTTATGGCGCACCTTGGCAAGCCATTCAGCAAAGTTCGCATCCTTTCTGCCAACAACTTGCGCAACTGCTGCCTTAACCTCATCTCTGGAGCCTATTTTGACTAAGCACAACTTGAGCGGGCACACGCAGCCTAAATCGGCGGAAGTTCGCTTTGAGCAAGCCAGTGTTCACTATTACTCCAAACCAAGTTGGTTGGGGGGCAAACCGTTTAAAGCGCTCGAACAATTGGATCTTTCCATCGACACAAAGAACATTGCGATTGTTGGTCCTTCTGGTGCGGGTAAATCGACTTTGATTGAGCTTCTGTTTGGTCTTCGTAAACCCACATCTGGTGAAGTGTATGTGTGTGGCTATCCGCTATCGCGTAGCTCGGCTAAGCAGCGCCAAGAGTTGTGCCAGCACATTCAATTGATTCCGCAAGAGCCGCAATCGAGCTTGAATCCTTATTACACCGTTCGCCAGATCTTACTGGAGCCGCTAAGCAACATTGGTTTGACACAAGAGCTCAATGAGAAGGTGGAAAAGGTGTTGGCGGATGTCGGTTTGGATCTCACATTGTTGGATCGTAACCCGCAGCAATTATCAGTTGGGCAAGCGCAACGTGTGGCTATCGCTAGAGCTTTGATTGTCGAGCCTTGTGTGTTGGTTGCCGATGAGCCAACCAGCAGCTTAGACCCCGTCAGTCGTAAACAGATTCTCGACTTGTTGGCAGGCATTCAAAAGAGTCGTCAGATGCGCCTGATTTTGGTGACACATGACCTCGATGCGGCACAAACCCTATGCGATGAAATCCTAGTGTTAGACAAAGGACGCGTTGTCGAGCACGGCACAGCACAGAACGTGACAAATAACCCATCGCACTTGATCACGAGAGCCTTGATGAGCGCTCAACACAAAAGTAATGAATTCACAAAAACCATTGGAGAGGTTTCTTATGCACCTTAGTACTCCCAAGTTAGCTTTGTCGCTGGCTTTAAGCGCATTGCTGACGGGTTGTTTTGACTCTGGCGAAAGCAAGCCAGAAGCGGAAAAAGCAGCTGCACCGCAAGCAACGGAAATTCGCGTTGCCATGATGCAACCACCACGCACAGGTTTATCGCCACTTTCAGATGACGCGTTCAAACTGTCACGTTGGAGCACGGCAGAAACGCTAGTGAACCTAAACGATCAGTCGGTAGCAGAACCTATGCTGGCAACAGAGTGGGAACAAGTTGACCCGATGACGTGGCAGTTTACGGTACGTAAAGGCGTGAAATTCCACGATGGTTCTGACCTTGATGCCAATGCGGTTGTGAACTCTCTACAAAAAGCATTAGATGCTGCACCAAAACCACGCATTTTGGATGGTATCGAATGGCAAGTTAGCGCACTGGACGACTTCACTGTTGAAATCAAAACGACCTTTAACGATCCATTGTTGCCAAGCCGTCTATCTAGCCCACAGCTAGCGATCCTTTCTGGTGCTGCATATCAAGAAAACGGTCGCGTTGTGCCAATTAATGCGGGTACCGGTCCATTCGTTCTGACAGAAATCAACGGTACAACCAGCGCTAAATTGAAGCGTTTTGACGGTTACTGGGGCGAAAAAGCAAAAGTAGACAGTATCTTTGCTGAATACGTACCAAACGGTTTTGCTCGTGCTGCGGCACTACGTACCGGTGAGGCGGATGTCGTTGAAGCCGTTCCTGTATCGCAAATCGCGATGATGGAATCTTCACAGCTGCACGAAGTCGCAATGCCACGTACCAACACGCTTTACCTAAACAATAAATCAGATGTGTTTAGCCAGTTCGGTTTGCGTAAAGCAGCGGCTCAAGCGGTTAACCGTGAGCAAATCATCAAAACGGTTTACGAGAACCACGCCGACTCAGCGAAAGGTTTGTTAGGTCCTGCATTGGCATGGGCTCAACCAATTCGTGACGCGAACCCTCGTATGGAAACCATGGAAATGCGCCACGCGAATGGTGAGAAGATCACCATTGGTACGTTTACCGACCGTGCAGAGTTGCCAGAAGTGGCGGTGCTGCTAAGGCAACAACTTGAAGCGGCTGGGTTTGTGGTTGAACTAGACGTTCGTGAATACGCACAAATCGAAAACGATGCACTAGCAGGTAAGTTCGATGCGTTCTTGTTGTCACGTGCAACAGTGTTGGATTCTGGTGACCCAGTGGCGTACATGCAAAGTGACTTTAGCTGTAAAGGTTCTTACAACCTAGGTCAGTTCTGCTCTGAAGAAGTGGATGCTGCATTGAAACACGCTGATCGTCAGCCGTTGGGTGAGAAACGCCAACAAGCGATCATCGAAGCAGAAAGCAAAATCCTTGAGCAATACGCTGTGATTCCACTGCTTCACGAGCGTGTAATCCAAGGTGAGAGTGATCGCGTGAAGAATGCACAACGTGACCCACGTGAGCGTCGCCTGATCGACCAGTTTACTGAGGTGAACTAACTCGATGTCGTCTGTTGCCAACATGCGCTCTCGTTGGAGCGCTTGTATGCCTGAATGGTTTACGCGTTTTTTGTCGCGCTTCCTGTCTCTCGGGGTAGTGGTTGTGCTGGTGGGTTTGATGCCGGATATTGCCGGTATCGACCCAAGCCAATCAATCCTCCGTGCCCGTGCGGGTGCTCAACAATTGCTGACGGCAGAAGCTCTGCAAGCAATTCGAGAAGATCTTCAACTTGACCGCAGCGCTGCTGAGCGACTGTGGGATTGGTTGACGCTTGCCATGCAAGGTGACTTAGGTGTCTCTTGGGTGAGCGGGGCGTCCGTCATGGAGAGCGTTCAACAAACCGCAAAAAAGTCACTATTACTGATGCTTACAGCGCTAGGCATGGCATTTGTAATGTGCATGGCGAGTGTGCTTTACACCGTGCGTCGTTGGCAACAGAATCGTTTAGACAAGCATCATGACACGCTCAGTTCGGTGTTGGTTTCATTGCCTGAATACGTGATTGCTTCGTTGCTGATCATGGTGTTTTCCATCTGGTTTGGCTGGTTCCCGCCTTATGGTTGGCAAGGTGTGCAAAACCTCTGGCTACCCAGTTTGGCAATGGCATTGCCTGCTGCTGGCTTGTTCGGGCGCTTGCTCAATGACAGCCTCAAGCGTGTACTAGATGAGCCTTGGGTGATCACTTGGCTATCGGCGAACGTCAGTAAGTTTCAAATCTTACGCTTTGCCTTGTGGCGTGCCGTTAGTAACTTGATTCCTCAAATCGCAATGACGGTGATTGGTTTGACCGGCGGCGCGGTTGCTGTGGAGCAAGTGTTCTCCATTCCGGGTATCGGACGACTAATCTTAGGCGCCGCGAAGTCACAAGATCTGCCGATGCTGCAAGGTGGCTTGTTGGTGTTGCTGGTGTTCTCGATGTTGATCAGCAGTGCGAGCATCTTATTGCAACGCTGGTTACTCGGGCACAGTGTCACAAGTGGCAAGTTGATCAGCAGTCACAGCACGTTCCGTTTTACCCAAAGCACCACCAAACGCATCGTCAGTGCCACAATCTTTGCCTTGCTGATTGGTTGTGCGGGATGGGCATTAATGCGCGATCCTTACACCATCCAATTTACCCGCCTTGAATCGCCAAGCTTCGCAGCACCGTTTGGTGCCGATGCGGTTGGACGAGATCTGCTTGCTCGCGTTGGCGGCGGTATGATGTCGACAATCAAAATGGGCATCATCGCGACGTTCCTAAGTTTGGTGATTGGTTTGCTGCTCGGCTTCGTGACTCGTTATAGCCAAGGCTTAATTGAGATCACCAAAGGTGTGCCATACATTGTGGCTGGTCTGCTGATTGCTGGTCTAACGGGGATGAACCCAAACAGTGCTTTGATTGCGATTGTTATGGTGTCATGGGCACCATTAGCGGCGCACTGCGCGAGCTTGTTGATGGAAGCCAAAGCGCAGCCTTATACGCATCTTGCGCCCATTTGGGGAACCAGTCAGTGGCGAGTACTCCGCTACTACTTGTTGCCTTATGTGCTGCCGCCATTGATTCGTCATGCGTTTCTGCGTTTGCCTTACATTACGCTTAGCCTGACGTCTCTGAGTTTTATCGGACTTGGCGTTAAGCCGCCCGAACCTGAGTGGGGCTTATTGATTGCTGAAAACTTGCCTTACATAGAGCGCTCACCATTGGGTGTCTTGCTGCCAATCTTAGGCTTAGTTTTGATGGCAATTGCGGTGAATTTGATTTTTGATGACAAG
Source organism: Vibrio sp. 397 (assembly GCF_033339395.1). Lineage (NCBI taxonomy): Bacteria > Pseudomonadati > Pseudomonadota > Gammaproteobacteria > Vibrionales > Vibrionaceae > Vibrio > Vibrio sp. 397. The sequence goes on from NZ_JAWOUN010000021.1 coordinate 17,674, forward strand.
TGACGAGCAGCGATAAAGCGAAGTGAGCTTCCATATCCCAGATGTAATCAGTAATTTGGTAATTTAGAAAACAAAAGGATGTGTTTTCTGCCAGAAAGTACACAGCACGGTCTATGTATATTGGAAGCACCTATAAATTAACGAGTATAAAAGTTACGCGAACTCAGATATTTAGGTAGTGTTACTCTTTATACACACGTAATCCTTTATCCGTTAATTCTTGAGTGACCACTTCGGATAGGTTTCGATCGGTAATAATTCCGTCCAATTGCTCGATGTCTAATGCATGAAAGCTCGCTATCTGACCGTATTTAGTTGAGTCTGAGATCAGATAATTGGTTTGTGCCGCCTTGATGATTGCTTTTTTAACGAGAACTTTATTTTCATTAGGTGTTGATAAGCCTTTCAAGCTCCAAGATGAAGTCGAAATAAAGGCGATATCAATATTTAGCCCATTCAAGAACTCTGCGACTTTTCCTCCAATGGTGGATTGGTTCTCGCGGTCAATTTTTCCCCCAGTGTGGTAAAGCTCACATTCACTGTGCGTCATAAGGAAAGCAGCAATAGAGAAGTCATTGGTGATCACTAAAAGATCATTACGATTTGCTATTTGATGGGCGATTTCTAGAGAGGTTGTTCCCGCATCCAAGTAAATCGTAGCGTCTTGACCAATTAACGTAGCCGCCAGCTTACCAATTTGAATTTTTTCATCCGCTTGTTGCTCGACCTTCGCATCATGGGAAAGTTCGGAATGTAGAGCTTGAGCGAGTTGCACTCCACCAGAAACAGAAACGACTTTACCTGAGGATTCAAGCTTCACGATATCACGACGAATGGTCATATGTGATACGCCAAGGTGGTCGGTTAAATCTGAAATGCTTAACACTTCTTGATGTGATAACAGGGATAATATGGTTCTTTGACGTTCTGCTGGGATCATAGTTTCACTTCTATATTCTTGTTTTTCAGTATCCTACCAATCTTTTCATTTGTTGTGAATATCTGTGAATTATGTTCTCAACGTTGTAAGAACAGCCTTCGCTTGTGTTAACTGCTCGGATTATCTCTGCCCATAAAGAGGTATATATCACGACATTGTTAATTTGTGTGAAAAAATGTGATTCAAAGCGAGGTCTTAGTATTAATCTTCACATATAATCACATCAACCAAACAAGAATTAACAAAGTTTAATAGACCAGAAGGCATTGTTTTTATGAGTGAAGTTCAATCTGTAGGTGTTATCGGTTTAGGCTCTATGGGAATGGGCGCCGCAAAGTCATGTGTGCGTGCAGGCCTCGATGTCTATGGTTTCGATTTAAATTCTCAAGCGCTTGAAGAGTTAGGTTCATTCGGTGCAAAAGCTGTTTCTACAAATGCAGTTGAGTTTGCAGATAAGCTTGATTCGGTTCTAGTTCTTGTTGTGAACGCAGCTCAAGTTAACACGGTCTTGTTCAAAACCGGTCTTGCTACAGCGCTTAAGCCGAATACGCCAGTAATGGTTTCAGCAACCATCTCAGCAGAAGACGCAAAACAAATTGAAGCGAAATTGGCAGAACACAATCTTGTGATGCTTGATGCACCGGTATCTGGTGGTGCTGCAAAAGCAGAATTAGGTGAGATGACTATTATGGCGTCGGGAGCGCAAAGCACATTTGATGCACTTGAACCAGTACTCAACGCAACGGCAGCTAAAGTCTACAACATCGGTGAAGCGATTGGCCTAGGCGCAACTGTGAAGATTATCCACCAATTGCTAGCAGGTGTTCATATCGCAGCTGGTGCTGAAGCAATGGCATTAGCGGCACGTGCAAACATTCCTCTTGACCTGATGTACGACGTGGTGACGAATGCAGCGGGTAACTCTTGGATGTTTGAGAACCGCATGAAGCATGTAGTTGATGGTGATTACTCCCCTAAATCTATGGTCGACATCTTTGTGAAAGATTTAAACCTCGTATCGGACACAGCAAAAGATCTCAAATTTCCACTTCCTCTATCAAGCACAGCACTAAACATGTTTTTGAGTGCAAGCAATGCTGGTTTTGGCCAGGAGGACGACAGTTCCGTTATCAAGATTTTTGATGGTATTGAGCTTCCAGGTGTAGAAAACAAACAGAAATAAGCGCACGTAAAACGGAGAAAAAATGATGTTATTAGGCGTTATCGCAGACGACTTTACTGGCGCAACAGACATCGCAGGTTTTCTTGTAGAAAACGGCATGCGCACAGTTCAGCTTAACGGTATTCCAAAAGAAGAGATTGATGTAAACGCAGATGCGGTCGTGATCAGTCTTAAATCTCGCTCTTGTCCTGTAGATGAGGCAATCGAGGATTCAGTAGCGGCGCTTAAGTGGCTGCAAGCAAATGGCTGTCAGCAGTTTTACTTCAAGTACTGCTCAACGTTTGACAGCACAGCAGAAGGTAACATTGGTCCTGTAACGGATGCACTGCTTGCAGAGCTAGGTGAAGCGTTCACCATTGTATGCCCATCATTACCAGTGAATGGTCGCACAGTTTACAACGGCCATCTATTTGTATTCCAAGACTTGCTAAGCGACTCAGGTATGCGTAATCACCCTGTGACACCAATGACTGATTCAAGCCTAGTTCGTATGATGGATGCTCAATCTCAAGGCAAATCTGGCCTGGTGAACTTCCAAATAATTGAACAAGGTCCAAAAGCGGTAATTGGGCGCTTTGAAGAGCTAAAAGTACAAGGCAACCGCTATGCAGTGGTTGATGCATTCAATGCAGAGCATCTTGTCACACTTGGTCAAGCGGCGAAGTCTCTAAAACTGGTAACTGGTGGTTCTGGTTTGGCTGCGGGTATTGCTAAGAACTGGATAGAGAACCTTGAAGATCAAAGTGATGCGAAGCAAGAGGGGAACCCTAAAAAGGCACCAACCGTTGTGTTATCTGGATCTTGTTCTGTCATGACCAACCAACAGGTCGCTGTTTACAAAGAAAAAGCGCCACACTTTGCTATTGATGTGAAGGCGTGTCTGACGGAAGAAGATTACTTAAATCAAGTGTTTGATTGGGTCATGACCAACATCGAAAGCGAGTTCGCACCACTGGTTTACGCAACCGCAGATGCAGCGGCGTTAAAAGCGATTCAACAAGAGTTTGGCGCGCATGCTTCAAGTCACGCGGTTGAACAATTCTTTAGCCAACTTGCAGTTAAACTTCAGCAGAACGGTGTGAAAAATTTCATCGTTGCGGGTGGGGAAACCTCAGGGGTTGTAACCCAAAGCCTAGCCGTAAAAGGTTTTCATATCGGTCCTCAAATCGCACCAGGTGTACCTTGGGTGAAGTCACTTGAAGGCGAGCTTTCTTTGGCTCTGAAATCGGGCAACTTCGGCGATGAACACTTCTTTGCCAAAGCACAGTCGTTTTTTGAATAGGTGAGGTTGTGATGAATAAAGAATTGATGACAGAACAACAACTGCGAGAGCAAATGGTCACTATGGCGCGCTCTATGTTTGAACGTGGCTATGCGACTGGCGGCGCTGGCAACCTTTCTCTAAAACTGCCTAATGGACACTTTCTGGCAACGCCAACTGGTTCTTCGTTCGGCCGCTTGATTGCTGAAGAGCTTTCGGTTGTGGATATTGATGGCAACCATATCTCTGGTGAAAAGCCATCAAAAGAAGTCGCTTTTCATCTGGCGATTTATCGAAATAACTCAAAGTGTAATGCGATTGTGCATCTGCATTCTACTTACTTGACGGCGCTTTCTTGTCTTGAAGGTCTAGATCGCGAGAATGCCATCAAAGCTTTTACACCTTACTTTGTAATGCGCATTGGCGAACTGCCAGTGATTCCGTACCTGCGCCCGGGCGACCCTCAGATTGCTGAAGAACTTGCGCAACGGGCTAGTGACTACCGAGCTTTCCTCCTGGCGAACCATGGTCCAGTGATCACGGGTACGGACTTTGAAGATGCAGTGGATAACGCAGAAGAGCTAGAAGAGACAGCGAAGCTAGCGTTCATTCTGAAAGACAGCAACATCCGCTACTTAACGGATACTGAGATTCAAGACCTAAAAGGGAGAGGTAAGTAATGGCTAAATTCGCGGCAAATCTGACAATGTTATTCACAGAAGTTCCTTTTCTAGATCGTTTCGAAAAAGCACACCAAGCGGGCTTCAAAGCGGTGGAATACCTTTTCCCATACGCATTCGAAGCGCAAGAACTAGCAAGCAAGATACAGCAGTTTGGTTTTGAGCAAGCGTTATTCAACATGCCTCCAGGTGATTGGGATGCAGGTGAACGAGGTTTTGCAGCTATTCCGGGGCGTGAGGATGAATTTAAAACGAGCGTCGAGACTGCGCTGATGTACGCCAAGGCACTGAACTGTAAAAAGGTTCACGCTATGTCTGGCATTGTTGATTCACGCTTCACTCGTGATCAGCATATTGAAACCTTTATCTCAAACATTCGTTATGCAGCGGATAAGTTTGCCGAACATGGTGTTGAGCTGATGATTGAGCCACTCAACAATCGCGATGTACCGAACTACTTTGTTGCACATCAACGTGAAGCGGTGGAACTCATCAAACAAGTGGCTCGTCCAAACGTGAAATTGCAGCTCGATCTCTATCACGCACAAATTATGGACGGTGATCTGAGTACGTTGATTCGCGATGTGGCGCCATACACAGGCCATATTCAAATTGCTTCTGTGCCTGAAAGGCACGAACCATCGGAAGGCGAACTGAATTACCCACACCTATTCAATGTTTTGGATGACTCTGGTTACCAAGGCTGGATCGGTTGTGAATACAACCCAAGGCATAGCACGCAGCTGGGCCTTAGTTGGGTTAAACCATACCTATAACAATTTTAATTTCTATCCATAAATAACTTGAAACCAATTACAAAAACAAAGGGTCGTGACTATGAATATTATCATAACTGGAGGGGCGGGTTTTCTCGGAACCCTACTTGCCAAATCACTACTAAAAGAAAACAAAGCTGAAAGTATTACTATTGTCGACATTCAAAAGTCGCGCTTAGAGGGCATTGATGACCGAGTCGTTTCTTTAGTCATGGATATGACAAAGCGAGAAAATATAGACCAAGTTATTACTGCCGAAACGACACACATTTTTCATTTAGCGGCAATTGTATCGAGCCATGCTGAGCAAGATTTTGATTTAGGCGTAGCTGTAAACCTGACGACCACACAGTTATTGCTTGAGCGTTGCCGTAAAGTAAACCCTAATATTCGTTTTACGTTTGCTTCATCTTTAGCTGTATTTGGTGGTGATCTTCCGGAAACGATTACACCAATAACAGCACTTCATCCTCAGTCATCCTACGGGACGCAAAAAGCTATAGGTGAGTTATTGGTGAACGACTATGCCCGTAAAGGCTTTGTTAAAGCTGTATCCGTACGTTTACCGACTATTTGTATTCGCCCTGGGAAACCAAACCTTGCCGCTAGCTCTTTCGTAAGCGGAATTATTCGTGAGCCTTTGAATGCTCAAGAATCAAATTGTCCTGTAGACCCTACGCTAAAACTTTGGATATCGAGCCCGTCTAGAGTGGTGGACAATATTCAATATGCAGGGCTAATGCCTTATGAGCAGTTAAATAATCTGTCCTATAGAACGCTTAATTTACCTGGTATTCAAACTACACCAGCTGAGATGATTCAAACAATGGACACTCTAATGGGTAAACAACTTTCTAATTATATTACCTATGAGCATGATGCGGGTATTGATCGTATTGTGAGTAGTTGGCCACAAAAAATTGATTGTACTAAAGAACTGGAGCTTGGATTTAAATCAGACAGTAATTTCAAGGATGTATTACAACAATTTATTTCTGTTAACAATATGGAGATTGTCTAATGTTACCAACCTCAGTAATTGGACTAATAGTAGCCGTATCAGTCCTTGTTTTTCTTGTATTACGTACAAAAGTACATGTGTTAATTGCGATGTTAATTGCGGCATGTATCGCAGGTATTATTGGTGGGTTAAGTGTTGACGACACGATTGCGACCGTTAGCAAAGGATTTGGTGGAACATTAGGCGGTATAGGGATTGTCATCGGTCTCGGCGTTATGATGGGGGCTATTTTAGAGGCTTCTGGAGCAGGAGAAAGTATTGCCTATAATTTTATAAAGTGGTTAGGAAAAAAGAAAGAAGAGGCCGCTCTTGCTGTAACTGGCTATATTGTTAGCATCCCAATCTTTGTGGATAGCGCGCTTATCATTCTTTATCCAATAGCGAAGTCTTTGTCAAAAACGTCCAATCGCTCGATTTTAACGCTTACGGTTGCTCTGGCGGGCGGCTTGGTCGTAGCGCATCACGCTATTCCGCCGACTCCAGGGCCTTTGGGAGTTGCTGGTATCTTTGGTGTCGATCTTGCCAGCATGTTAGGTTTTGGTTTGATGATCGCAGCGCCTTGTGTCATGGGTATTGTTTGGTATGCAAGATGGTTAGAAAAGCAGTTTCCTGAATTCATTCCAACCGAACATTTCTCGAAGTCTAGTGAGCAACTGATTAATGATCACAAAGAGTACATTGCAAGTAAAGAAGCGAAAGACCTACCATCTTTAAGTAAATCTATCGCTCCAATTATTATCCCAATTTTACTTATACTTGCGAAATCAGTGATGGGTTTATTAGAGGGGACTTTCGGTTTCGAAGGGCTGACTGCAACAACATTTGGTCAATTTATCGCTTTTATCGGCAGCCCTACTATTGCACTATCAATAGCGACGTTATTAGCGGTTTACACATTGGGTAATAACCTTACCAAAGAAGAAGCGAATGAAAAGATGGAACAAGGAATCTCCACTTGTGGCATCATTTTGTTAGTAACAGGAGCTGGTGGCGCGTTAGGTGCCGTATTGCGTGAAACGGGTGCGGGCGCAGAGATTGCTAACCAAGTTGCAGGGCTTCCTATTTCTGCGGTTATGATTCCATTTATTATTGCGACGTTAGTTCGTATTATTCAGGGCTCTGGTACAGTCTCCATGATAACCGCTGCTTCTATATCTGCCCCAGTTTTAGTAAATATTCCTGACGTTAACCTTTTATTCGCAGCGACGGCAGCTACGATGGGATCTCTATTTGCTGGCTACTTTAATGACTCGCTATTCCATATTGTTAATCGATTAATGGGGGTGACTGAGGTTAAGAAACAACTCATTATTTGGACTATTCCAACAACAATTGCTTGGGCTATTGGTGGTTCATTAGTCATGATTCTTAACTTATTCTTCGGATCTCATGGTTCAATCTTTGATCCTGTGTTACCACTTGCTGTACTTTTGGGGTGTGTTGCATTTACAAAATCTTACAGCGCTAAGCACGTCGAATTACAAGAGGTATAAAGGTTTACTTGTACTCTTCCATAAAGTAAAAACCTATCACAATATGTATTTTTATCAGATAGTTTAGAGTTTTTTAATAATATGAACGGCCCTATGTTTGGGCCGTTTTAGTTCTTATAAATAAACTATTTAACTCGAACCGATATAGGTTCCATTTTCAACTTAATCAATATGAAATGGAATTGTTATTTCCCGCTTAGTAAGCGATTACCTATAAAGGATCTATTCGAGTTTAACCCTAGTGACTTTACTCTAGCGAAGTAGGGTTACTTTATATAAGAGTCCAGTACTTTTAATACGACTTCCATATCTTTTTCACGTTGAGTTTTGTCTTCCTCAAGTACAACGTGCTCAAGTAAGTGACCTTTAATTACTTCTCGCATCAAACCATTTACTGCTCCCCGAATAGCGGCAATCTGCTGCAACACATCTTGGCATTCATGCTCTTCTTCCAGCATTTTTTTAAGTCCATTCACCTGACCCTGTATTTTACTGACTCGAGTGTTGAGCTTCTTTTGATCTCTGGTTGTATGCGACATGTCTTATCTTCTTTAAGTTACGGGCCGAGTTATTCTAACTGATAATGTAGCACTCAATTTATACTGGGGGGTAGTATTTAATACTAGGGGGGAGTATAGTTTGCGATAAATTAGAATCAACAACAGAGAACAACAATGGATTTTGTCGCGTTACTACAACAAGGTAATGGGTGGTTCTTTATTCCCAGTGCCATTTTGCTTGGCGCTTTGCATGGTTTAGAACCTGGGCACTCTAAAACGATGATGGCGGCGTTCATTGTCGCTGTGAAAGGAACGGTCAAACAAGCCGTGATGCTGGGTTTAGCTGCCACACTTTCTCACACTGCAATTGTATGGTTAATCGCTGTTGGCGGGATGTATATTAGCCAGAAATTCACCGCTGAAGCGGCTGAACCATGGATGCAACTTATCTCTGGGGTCATTATCGTGACAACCGGCGTATGGATGTTTTGGCGGACATGGAGCGATGAGCGAGCTTGGAACAAAGCTCAGGAGCATGCTCGCGACTGGACGACGCAAGTTGTGGATACAGGACATGGGCATGTTTCGCTTTCGATTACACAGGAAGGGGAGCATCACCGTTTCCAATTGCGAACACTCAGCGGTAAACCTTTAACTGCTGAAGGTATCAAGGTTTCGGTATCGAGTGATGGTTATCAACCTGCTGATATTTATCACTTTATAGAGCGTGATGGATACTTGGAATCGGCGTCTTGCATTGAAGTCTCTAATGGACTTTCTGTCACTTTGATCATCGGGCACCATGATCATACCCATGACTTTGATGTACATTTCCGTCCTGGGTCTCATTTAGAAAGCGAAGATAAGGAATATCAAGATGCTCACGAGCGCGCTCACGCTTTAGACATTCAAAAGCGCTTTGAGAATCGAGACGTGACGAATGGGCAAATTCTGCTGTTTGGATTAACGGGCGGTTTGATTCCATGCCCTGCTGCGGTAACGGTTTTGCTTATCTGTTTGCAGCTTAAGGCAATGACTCTTGGTGCGACTTTAGTTGTGTCATTCAGTATTGGCTTAGCCTTGACTCTGGTTGCTGTTGGCGTTGTGGCTGCAGTGGGCGTGCAAAAAGCGACATCTAAATGGAGCGGTTTGAATGATGTTGCACGTCGAGCTCCTTACTTATCGGGCGTCTTGATCAGTGCAGTTGGTTTATACATGGGTATGCATGGATACATATCGCTGACGAGTTAAACTCTGTGGTAAAGATTTTTTTCCTTTCTTTTTTATGGGCAATGGCTTCATGCCTTGGTTTACCTATTTTGCTGCCGATTCTTGATTGAGAATTACTCGATCTGACATCGCTGCCATATCTACAAACCAAGTCATTCTCGCTTCACCAAACATCTCGTATTACAACCGCTGCGATTGTGGCTCTAATATCTGAACCTGAGATACTAAATGATAAAACGGGAGCACTGACCACAGCGCTCCCGACGGTCAAAACGCTAATTAGAAGTCTTTTCTTTAATGTTCGATACCAATTTGGTCGCATAGTTAAATTTAACTATGCAAACGTTTCCTTTTGCGTACTCGTCCCTTCGCCAAACCTCGTAGAAATGTGACGTTTTGAAGACTTTTTTTCCTTCTGTCTAAAGTAATCGGGAACCAAGCAGATACATAGTTATAAAGTTATGTCTTGCTCTGCCAAACAGACCCAAAATGCAGTTTGGTTGGTTTTGGAGAAGAAAGGCTTAGCGCTCGATTAATGAGCATCAATTGAATTGTATTGAGACAATTATAATGAAAAGAATCATCTTATTAGCAGTCTGCGCCATGTTTGGTATTGCTGTCGTGGCGAGTATGGCATCAACGTACCTAATTTCGAGTCAGAAAATCGATGACATCATCTTAAACAAATCCCAAGTTCAAGCTGAGTTTCTAGCGGGAAATGCGAGTTATATTTTGGAGAACTCAGCCAATCCAATGCAAGATTTACAATCGCTTGTTGAGGGGCTGAAACAACGTTCAGACGTGAGTTATGCCGTTGTAATTGACCGTAACGTAACGGCAGTAGCCCACAGTGATAAGCACAAGCTGAACAAAACCTATAACGATGAATATACTGTTGAAGGCGCGACGAGAGGTGTTCAACAGTACTCAAAGTGGTATGCCGATGTCCAGAAAGTATGGGTGTTTGACATCATGGCACCAATTTATGTGGATGGTCAGTTATACGGTACTTTTGATATTGGTATTCCTATTACCGAAGTGAGCCAAGCGACGAATGGAATTATTACTTACCAGTTGATCTCTATGGTGGCGATCTTCGTTATGTGTGTTTTGATTCTGTCACTTCTGCTAAATAAACTGATGAGACCGCTTTCTGCGCTTAAAGACGCTCTACAAGACATCTCAAAAGGAGACGGAGACTTAACCGTTCGTTTGCCAGCGAAAGGTAATGACGAAGTCGCGCAAATTTCTTCTGCTTTCAACGTTTTTGTTGGGAAAGTACATGAGATTATTACACAAGTTGTAAATACTGGTGTGGAGCTTAATAGTTCAGCTGTCGCTTTGCGTGGGCAATCTCAGCAAGCGCTCACAAGAGGGCAAGAGCAGAACGAGCAAACCATGCTGGTTGTCACATCCATGAACGAAATGATTGCGACGGTCAATGAAATTGCCTCCAATGCTGCCGGAGCGGCAAATGCTGCGAGTGCAGCAAGTAATGAAGCGCAAGATGGCTACACGACGCTAGAAAGAACCAAAACGGCGATGACTAATCTTGAAAACGAGATGAACAGCACTTCCAACATTATCGTGAGTCTTGCTGAAAATACTCAGTCGATTGGTAGTATTCTAGAGGTTATTAGAGGTATTTCGGAGCAAACCAATCTATTGGCTCTCAATGCGGCTATCGAAGCTGCACGCGCTGGTGATGCCGGCCGAGGTTTTGCAGTCGTAGCTGATGAAGTTCGCAACCTAGCGACTAAAACGGCTCATTCTACCGATGAAATTGACAACATGATTCACCAGCTACAAACTGAAGCTCAAAGTGCGGTGAATTCAATGAGCAATAGTAAGACTCTTATTGAAGAAGGAACGGCAGAAACCGAGTTAGCTCGACAGGCTTTAGAAGCAATAGCTGCACAAGTGACGACTATTTCAGATATCAATACTCAAGTAGCAACCGCAACAGAACAGCAATCAACGGTAGCAAACGAAATTAATATGAACATGGATACCGTCAGCCACTCAGTGAAAAGTGCGCTAACGGCGAGTGAGCAACTAGAAGAATCAAGTCAACAACTCGCGGAGCTATCGCGAACACTCGATCGTCACGTAGGAGCGTTTAGAATCTAAACGCCAACTGACCCTCTTTAATAAAAGCCAGTAAATGTTAATTGCTGGCTTTTTTATTTGAAAAAATCGAGTCTCAAATCGCTTAGCGGTGTTTGTCCTTTCTAGACGATAAAACAGAATACGATAAATTAGTTGAGTAAAGCTTAGCTAGGCGTTAAGTTTTGCGTTTTGCTTTAAATGTTCAACAAACATAGATATTTTCTTAGCTACATGTTTTCTAGACGAGTAAAAGGCGTAAAGCACTAAATCCTCAGGTTCGTACTCTAGAGTGACGATTTCTAGCTCACCATTTTTGATCTCATTTTGGCATGACTCAATTGGCAATATTGCGTATCCAAGCCCTGATAACGCGCCATATCTGGCGAGATGACCGCTGTTTACTTTGAATGAAGATTGCACAGTTTGAGTAATATGGCCCCCAACAGGGTTTCTGAATACCCATGGTGCACCATTTACTGCGGTAAGCGTCGTGATGCAGGGAACATGACTTAGATCCGTAATTTTGTAAGGGGTGGCGTATTTCTCAATTAGTTGAGGCGCGGCTAAAATGGCACTGGGCCAGCGTTTTATCTCTCTCGCCACCCAGTTACTGTCTGACAAAGTCCCTCTATGAAAACTCAAAATGACATCAAAGCTGTCAATAACATCATCTTTAGGGTTTAGCGTTGTATCGCAAGACAAAGAGATTGACGGGTATTGCGTGCAAAAGGTGACAACCGCTTTGGCCAGTACAGGTGTGTCTGGCATAAGAATTCGCAGTTCCCCTGTTACCGTGTGTGAGTGGCGCGTTACCGTTTCTAGTGCGGCGTTGAGTTGCTCCAATAACGGACGAGTGCTGCTATAGAGCTCTTCTCCAGCCTCGGTAGGCGTCATTCGCCTTGTTGTTCTATTGAACAACCTAATGTTTAACTTTTCTTCAAGCAGGGCAATGTGTCGGCTGACATTTGATGTTGGTATATTCAAACACTCAGCGGCTCGCTTAAAGCTGTTGTTCTCATAAACACAGTGAAAACTTTTTAACCAGATTTGGTCAACGTTATCAAACATTTCATTATCCCACTTTATTGGATTATCAAGCCAGCATATCGCACTTTATCCCTGTACTAAGTTACATACAATCTTATTTACAAGTTTAAGCGAACAAACAACGAAATATCGCGCTAGAACGTAATCAATAGTGGTGAATTTATGAGCTGGTTAGAACGGTTATTTGAGAATAAAAATATAATAGGTTCGCGCAAAGCGTCTATCCCTGAGGGAGTTTGGACAAAGTGTCCTGAGTGTGAACAAATACTTTATCGTGCCGCGTTAAAAGAAAATTTGGAAGTATGCCCTAAATGCTCATATCACATGAGAATGGCTGCGCGTCAAAGGTTGATCTCTTTTCTGGACCATGGAACACAACAAGAGTTGGCAAGTGAGTTGGAGCCACAAGATATTTTGGGTTTTAAAGACTTAAAGCGATATAAAGAGCGAATTGCTTTAGCACAGAAAACGACTGGAGAAAAAGATGCGTTGGTGGTGATGGAGGGCAAGTTATTGGGGCTGCCTGTTGTTGCGTGTGCATTCGAATTCTCTTTCATGGCAGGCTCGATGGGCGCAGTGGTTGGCGAGAAGTTTGTCCGAGCAGTTGAAAGCGCAATTAATACAAAATCTGGGTTAGTATGTTTTTCCGCTTGCGGAGGGGCGCGCATGCAAGAGTCTTTGGTGGCACTAATGCAAATGTCAAAAACCAGCGCCGCGTTAAACCACTTATCTGAGCACAGATTACCCTATATCTCAGTATTGACGGACCAAACTTATGGTGGCGTCTCGGCGAGTTTAGCCATGTTAGGAGACATCAATATTGGTGAACCTAAAGCAAGTATTGGCTTTGCGGGAAGACGTGTCATTGAGCAAACGGTACGTGAAAAGTTACCAGACGAGTTTCAGCGAAGTGAATTTTTACTAGCGCATGGTGCGCTAGATATGATTGTCGATAGACGTGAAATGCGCGATCGCGTTGGCCGCTTACTGGCTAAGTTAACCAACGCGAGGGTGGTCTCAGAATAGGTTGTATTAAAATTAGACTTAGTACTTGCGTTTATTGAGCCGTAATCATTACAAACCGTTCATTTTGCCCCCATCTTGGTTCCGCATTCATTAGGCTGAGATCCAACGCCGTTTGGTATGGGTCAACAGCAAAATGGTTGCTTACTAACCCCCAGAGCATCCAGTTGATTGCGGTTTCATTCTCGGTAAGCTCTTCGAGTGGCGCTTGGAGGAAAAAGTACTCATCTTCGCCATCGTAACCGAGCCGATCATAGATAATGTTGCGTAGCTCTCGATCCAAATCATGTTGGAGGTTGATTGAGTCGTACAGTTGCTCTTCTGTTGGGCCATTCTCATGGTGATAAACATTGCGTTTTGACTCTTTGTGTAAAGTACCTGCGCCAGTTTCAATGCTTACTTTCTTTTGCGAGTGTTGCTCAAGAACTTGAATGATTTCATCCTCTAGTTGATCGAGTTTACTCAGCAAAACTTGATTGTTTATGTCACCAGCGGGGGAGGCCATCGTTTGGAAGGCTTTCACTCTCTCGTAGACTGCTTTCCCGTGAGGAAGGGCTGCAAAACACTGTTCTTGGAGCGCTTCATTGGCTTGCCAAATGCCCGAGTAGAGCTCGTAATCATGTGTATATGGTGGAAGCTCTTCAGTATCTTCCCCTAATAATTCTCGCCAGCGCTTTTGCCACTGTTCTTCTTTTGCGTGTTTTACACGCGCGTATTGCTTAACCCAGCGGTTACGAAGTTTTACCCCAAAAATGGCAAGTCCCCATGGAGCGAGCAAATAAAAATAATAGTGAGAAGAGTTATCCCAAAAGTAACCGTAAACGTAAACACCAAAAGCAAGCACCCAAGTTCCAATAGTACAAGCAATAACCCCGGACATTATTGATGATTGGCGCTTTGTTTCTCTTAATGTATTACCTTCAGCACATAACCAAAAAATGCCACCAAAAACAAAGGCAAACGTTGTCATGAAGTAGGCAATCCCCGCTCCCAAAAATCCCCAAAGTGACATGTATTATCCCTAGCCAAATATCTGCTTTATTCACTCATCAATGACTGGAGGAGTAAATGTGTTTGATTTGGCGGAGAATTTACCATTAATGCCAGCCTTTTGATATGCACTCGATGACTTATTGGGAATGAGTCACAAATAAAAATAGATGGTATCAAGCATCAAAATTTAATTTAGAACCTTTGATTGTCGTGAACTCTATCTGGAAGAGTTAAGGGGGGCGTTTAAGGGCAATTTTCCTCATAAAGTCGTTATTTAGAAAAAGGTAAATTAATGTTTTTATTGATAATTGTGAGTTTTTTGGGAGTGGGATTGCTCCCATTTAATTAGAGTAAAAGACCTATTTTTGGGAGCGGTTTCATAAATTTTATGACACTGATTTCACTGTTTGAGCTGTAAAGAATATAAATCCCCACTCAATGTATGTTAATAATCAATGAGTGTTGTTATGTCTCATATCCGTTTTTTCCCGCGCCATCGTTTGGCGCTTGCTTGTATGCTAGCGAGTGTGTCTGGCTTCTCTTTTGCACAAAATCAGTGTGCTGTTGCTGATTTACAACAATCGCGAGATCTGGCTACTGCCGTTTCTGGTGCTGAGTATGATTGCTACCACGCTTGGTTTTCAGCACCTTCAGAAACGCTGAATGATATCTATAGTGAAGCGAGCCTAAGCCGTATCCAAGTCGCGCTGGATCAAGAAATCGCTCGCTATCGTGGTGAAGCAGATCAAGCTCGTATTCTAGAGAACCTAGGCGAATTTATTCGAGCGGCCTACTACGTTCGCTACAACGCTGGTACTGGTACACCTGAGTTTTCGCAAGCGTTGAGTCAGCGTTTTGCTCAGTCGACGAACCTATTCCTAAACAACCCTCATGCTTTGGATCAAGGTCGTGAACAAGTTGGTGCAATGAAGAGCCTGACTTTGATGGTTGATAACGTTAAGCAGTTGCCGCTGACCATGGATAGCATGATGGCCGCGTTGATGCACTTTAATCGTGAAACCGCGCAGGACACGCAATGGGTCGATGGTTTAAACAACTTGTTCCGCTCTATGGCAGGCCATGCGGCGAACGATGCGTTCTACCGATACATGGCAAACAATACACACCATATTGATACGTTGGTGAAATTCGCATCTGATAATGCTTGGGCATTAGATACGGATGCAAGCTTTATCGTTTTCAATGCATTACGTGAAACTGGTCGTTTGCTCGCGAGCCCAGATCAGGAGACCAAACGCAAAGCATTGGCAGTAATGCAACAGGTGATGCAGCGTTATCCACTGGGTAGTGAGCATGACAAACTATGGCTTGCTGCCGTTGAAATGATGAGCTACTACGCACCAGAAGGCCTAAATGGTCTGAATATTGAGCAAGCCAAGCAAGATTTAGCTGCACGTGTAATGCCAAATCGTTTTGAATGTCAGGGACCTGCCATTATTCGCTCTGAGGATCTGACCGATGCTCAAGCAGCGAAAGCGTGTGAAGTGCTAGCGGCAAAAGAAGCCGACTTCCATCGAGTTGCGAATACGGGTAATCAACCTGTCGCTGATGATTTGAATGATCGTGTTGAAGTGGCGGTATTCGCGAGTAACACTAGTTACGTTGATTACTCTTCATTCCTATTTGGTAATACAACGGACAACGGTGGTCAGTACCTAGAAGGTGACCCTTCAAAAGCGGACAATACTGCGCGTTTCGTCGCTTATCGCTACGCGAATGGTGAAGATCTCTCTATCTTGAACCTAGAACATGAATACACGCACTATTTAGATGCACGATTTAACCAATACGGTTCGTTCAGCGATAACTTGGCTCATGGTCATATTGTTTGGTGGCTAGAAGGTTTTGCTGAATACATGCATTACAAGCAAGGTTACCAAGCTGCGATTGAGCTGATTGCAGATGGTAAACTGAGCCTTTCCACTGTGTTTGATACCACGTACTCTCACGATACCAATCGTATCTATCGTTGGGGTTATCTAGCTGTTCGATTCATGTTAGAAAATCATCCACAAGACGTCGAAAGCTTGTTGGCATTGTCGCGCTCTGGCCAGTTCGAACAATGGGCACAGCAGGTGACGTCTTTAGGTCAACAATACGATGCTGAGTTTGAACGTTGGTTGGACACATTAAAAGTGGAACCTGAGCAACCTGATACAGACCCAGAAGAGCCAACAGAACCAACAAGCCCTGAAGCACAAGTGACTGAATTGACGGCGAACCAAAGCCTTCAGCTCAGTGGCGAAGCATACAGCGAAAAACTGTTCTACGTTGATGTTCCAGCCAACACCGTTAACTTCAATGTATCTATTGAGGGTGCGGGTGATGCGGATCTTTACATGAGCTACAACAAAGTCGCGCATTACTATGATTTCGAAATGAGTCATTATGCTGATGGCAGCAATGAAGAGATTGTGTTTGAACCAGAGCAAGATGGTTACGTTAAAGCGGGTCGTTACTACATCAGCTTAACTGGACGTGATAGCTATGACTCAGTGAATCTTGTGGCTGCGTTAGAAGTGGAAGCGCAAACACCGCCAACCCAAGTGCAAGATGATTTAGCACCTGTGGTATTAGAGTCTGGTGAAGCCAAAATGCTTACCGTTCACAAGCAGCGTTATGCAGCAGTTTATGTGCCTGAAGGTGTTGAAGAGGTTCGTGTATGGCTAACGGCCCACTCTCAAACTGGTAATGTCGATCTATACGCGAGTAGGGAGCATTGGCCTACAGTAGAGCAGCACGAGTATGCGTCCAACTATGCAGGCAGCAATGAATACCTTGCGATTCCTGTTACTGAAGTAGGGTACGTGCACTTCGCTCTTCAGGCTCCAGAGCAAGGCGATGACGTTGAAATGCTAGTGCACTTCAACTAAAAATTCGATTAACTAAAGTCGAGATAAAACGTCGCTGATACAGCGGCGTTTTTGTTTATATCGGACACGATTATGAACAAACAGCGGCGAATGCTAGTTAATCGGCTGGTTTATCGAGTTATCAGTTGCCCTTTTTCTAAACGGCTTTAGGTTTGTATTGCAATTTACCGCGTACATAAACTTTTTTAGCGACGCGTTCTGTGACCTAGCTTCTGATTTGTGCTTCCCAAATGGATACAATATATATGCACCCCGTGCAATAAAGTGAAAAGGGAAAGACATGAAAACGCTTATTTATGAAACGTTGATTAGCCTTGCTAACCAAGAACCAGAACAACATGCAAGAATCCGACAAAATCTCTATGAACAGTTGGATCTGCCGTTCGATAAGCAGCTGGCTTTGTATTCTTGTGCCCTTGGTCCTGCAAGTTCAGGTAAGTTGGAGAGCAGTCAAGGCATTAACAACGCGGTAGATTGCGCAGTTAAACTGCTTGAAACTCCTGAGCGCTAATTCACTCGTTGTTTTAATCACGGCCCGATCCCCAAGGGCCGTTTTTAATTGCGGTTAAATTGATTTCAACGTTGTTATTACTCTGCTCTTTCCGCTAGCACTTCTTTGAATGCAAACATGCCGTTTAATGCCGTGGGAAACCCTGCGTAGACGGACATCTGCAAAATGATCTCTTTAATCTCATCCTCGCTGCAGCCTACATTCAGCGCTGCATTTAAGTGCACTTTTAGTTGCGGCGCGCAATTCCCCATTGCCGTTAGCGCGGCGACGGTTGCGATTTCTCTCGATTTTAGGTCTAAGCCCGGGCGAGCATAAATATCGCCAAACGGATACTCAATGGTGTACTGAGTTAAATCTGGACAAATATCTTGTAAGCTTTCGATGACATTATGACCAGCGTCGCCATCAATTTGAGAGAGTAGTTCTAATCCTTTGTTAAAGCGCGATTGTTCCATCGGTATGTTCCTAGTGAATAAATGTAAACACACCTTAATCGTTAGAGTTAACTCTAAGTCAACGAACTTTTCCACTTGTATACAAGGCAATTTTTTCTTCTAGAGCCGATAAGTGCTTTTTCTGTTGCTCAATGTGGCGTTTGAGGTTTTCTTGGTGTTGTTCTAACAGGGCTTGACGTTGTGGTACAGATTGAGAGCCGACTTCCCTTAATTTGGCATACTCTAGAATCTCTTCAAGTGGCATTGCAGTTTCTTTTAAACGCTTAACAAAGCTTATCCAGTTTAGATCTTTCGAACTATACATTCGATGTCCACTCGCGTTTCTATGGACATGTTTAAGTAAACCGATTTTTTCATAGTATCGAAGTGTATGAGCAGATAGCCCGACGAGGTCAGAAAATTCTTTGATATTCATTATTATCCTCCAAGGTAGAGCATACCCCATAGAGATAAGCTAAGTTTCGCATTTTGAAGTCATTTCGGGACAGATACAAACAGAAATCTTTAGTCTTTTAACGCTAGGTATGGTGATTTACTGGATTTTTGAAACGCGCCAAACGTGATCCATCTGCCAGTTTCGTTTTATTAACAATTGATTACTCAACGGGTTGGCTTGGCTATTTTTATCCTTTGGGCCTATTTTAGGGCGTACATAGGTCTTATGTTCTATCTTTTTAAATTTAAGTTTTTGTTAATCAAAACAATGCCTTAGTTTTATGTTGGTCTGTTCGGGTTGTATGTCGTGTGCCCGTTATTCACTCAGAACGATTTATCGCTGTGCAATGGATGAGTCGCTACGCCTTCGATTTCAGCCTTGAGTTAGTGCTAAAAGGGTGAGTGCCTCTGATGAATAGCTTTTATAATTTCGATTATTGAATTCACTCACAAAAAAATGCAAACAAGTAATCGTGAGTGGAAACGAGCAGGAGAACAACATGAGTGGCTCACAGGAAACACAATCATTCGGTGCAAACGTTATCTTACATGCGTTTGATTGGAAGTATGCTGACATTGCCCAACGAGCAAAAGAAATCCGCGAGCTTGGTTATGGCTCTGTGTTGGTTTCGCCACCAATGAAAAGCGCACACGATGAGCGCTGGTGGCAGCGTTATCAACCACAAGATTATCGTGTTATCGATAATGCTTTGGGTGATACCAAAGATTTTATTCATATGGTTCGTGAACTGGAGCAAGTTGGTGTGTGGGTTTATGCCGACGTAGTGTTTAACCATATGGCAAATGAGGCCCACCTTCGCAGAGACCTTCAGTACCCAAGACAAGAGGTCTTGGAGGAATACCAGAACAACAAACAGAAATATCAGTCGCTAGCGTTGTTTGGCGATCTATCTCAACCACTTTTTGATGAAGAGGACTTTGTTGAAGCATTCGGCATCAAAGACTGGAAAGATAAGTGGCAGGTTCAAAACGGACGTATCACAGGTGGGCCAACCGATCCTGGCTTGCCAACTCTTCGTGTTTGTGACCATGTCGTTGAGCAGCAGCGAGCGTACCTAAAGGCGCTGAAAGCTATTGGTGTGAAAGGTTTTCGTATTGACGCTGCGAAACACATGACGTTAGAGCATCTTAAGCGTGTTTGGACAGACGACATCACGCGGGATGTGCATATATTTGGTGAAATTATTACCGATGGCGGTGCGACGGAAGAAGAGTATCAGCTGTTTCTTGAGCCGTATCTACAGGAAACTCGCCTAGGTGCGTACGATTTCCCTTTGTTCTCAACCATGTTTAAGGCGTTTGCTAAAAAGGGCAGCTTCAAGTCTCTGATTGATCCCTATTGTTTTGGTCAGGCTTTGTCCCCCGGTCGTGCGATTACATTTGCTATCACACATGATATTCCTAACAATGATGTCTTTCTTGATCTCATCATGGACGAGGAAAACGAATGGTTAGCTTATGCCTATATTCTAGGCCGAGATGGCGGTGTGCCGTTGATTTATACCGACTTAAACACCAGCGGTATTAAAGGTAAAAATGGTCAGCCAAGGTGGCAAGGTGCATGGAGCGACCCGAGAATGGCAAAAATGATCCAGTTCCATAATATGACGCATGGCGAGCCGATGAGTGTTCTTGAAGGTAACGATGACATGCTCGTACTTAAGCGAGGTGACAAAGGTATTGTGGTGCTTAATAAATCACAGCGTCAACAGTCTTTGACATTAAAAACGGATGGCAATTGGGTTGATTTGATGACAGAACAAATCATTCCAACTGACGGTAAGTTAATCGTACCATCTAAGTCGTCGATGTTACTTGTCGCGAACTAGAAGATGTACACACCGAGCTTAGCAACTTCGGTGTGTATGTTTTTCATCGTCATTCACGTTCTGCTGAAATTCAATATAAACTCAAACTCTCTCGTTTTTGCTAGAAATTTATGAGCACTCGTTAACGCAACATTCTGCTTTTAAAAAACCAATTACGTCATCTAAGCACTGATATTCTGCAACACAAAAAAGGGTTCTACCCTCACGGCGCTGGGTGAGAAGACCGGCTGAAGCAAGGCTAGAGATATGATGAGAGAGAGTGGATGCTGGAATGCCAAGCTTTTCTTGTACACCGCCTACCGCGATACCTTTGTATCCCGCTTTGACGACTTCTTTGTAAATACTTAAACGAGTCGGATGCCCTAACTCTTTTAGTGCTTTAGCAACGGCTTCAAGCTCCATACTGACCTCTAAAGAATGACCACAGTAATTTTGTTTCGATAATAGGGAAAGTCTCAGTAAATGCCAACTATTACGATCTCAGAACAATTTAAATCAGATGAGATTCATACTGGCTCATGCCTTCATGACAACAGTTGTCTGTTCTAATGAGACAGATCAATCTTCATTATTATTTCACGCCACGTTCAAAATCCCTCGTCTACACTCAATGTTGAGTTGTCAGTTGGCAGACCAAGGAGGCGGCCATGATTGCGGTTCATAGAGATTATTGTTTGTCTAACAGTTCGGAGTTACATGCCCACGTTAAAGTCAATCCTGTCGGTAAATTAGAAGTTGAGATTGTTGAACTTCAAGAGCGCCACACCACAGAGTTTGATGATTTGTCTTTTGAGAGTCGTGGGTGTGAAACTCGAATCTGTGGTAAAGAAGACACAACTCCGTGGCAGTTCAATCTTGCAGTTACTGATGCGTTAGAGCTTTCTCATTTAGTGGAAGAAGCAAACGAAGAGTATGAGATTTTAATGAATGATCTTATGTAATATCGAGAAGATCATTTTATCCTGCACGGCGTGTGGCTCTGTACTGAAAAAATAAAAACCTCCCAAGCGGGAGGTTTTTAATATGGAGTGCGTTATCGTTGGATAGGCTCTTCTCTTGGTGGTGTTAGCTCTTGGACGTTATCTTCATTAAAGTCATCGGCGTAACCTTTAGGTGGCGGTGTCCAACCACGTTCTGACCGCGATAGTTTGTCATGACGATCTTTTTGCATCTCTTCCGCCATTTTCTCCTCTAACTGAATAAACAGTTGTCGGAAATTGTTGTCATAGCGTTCACCTTCAGAATCATCTTCCCAAGCTTTGTAGAGTATTTCTGACTTACGTGCTTCAACACGCTTATATGTCGCCTTCTGTTGTTCAACAAAGAAGGGGTGAATGCCAAGGGCTTTCATTGTGTGACCGCCCATCTCCAATGCAGAATGGTAGGTCTCTGATTCAATAATATCAGCTCCCGCTTGACGCAAAAGATAGCCATGTCCACGGTCAAAGGCACGTGCAATCACTGTTACTTTTGGGTACGTGTGCTTAACGTACTTCACCAGTTCTACACTCGATTCTTGGTTATCAATCGCCACAACCAACGCAGCGGCGTGCTCAATGCCGGCTGTATGTAGCATATCTGGTCGAGTCGCGTCGCCAAAATAGGCGCGAGTGCCAATCTGGCGCATGTTATCGACTTGGTCAGATTGATGGTCAAGTACCACGGTAGTCACGCCGTTTGATACCAATAGGCGATTCACTATTTGTCCAAAGCGGCCGATGCCGGCGATGATCACCGTGCCTGTTTCCTCAATCGTATCGCTTTCGCGTTCATTTGACTGGCTTTCAAAGCGCGGCAGAATCACTCTATCAAACAGAATAAACAAACCTGGTGTCAGGAACATCGAAATCGCAACCACTAACGCAAGAGTTTGTGAAAGTTCAAATGGGATGACGTGGTTTTGCACTGAAAAGCTTAGAAGCACAAAGCCGAATTCACCTGCTTGAGCCAAGCTTAGGGTAAACAGCCAGCGGTTGCTGCCTTTCACCCTAAATATCAGTGCAAGAATAAACAGCACCAAGGCTTTCAAAACCATCACGCCAATGGTCAATGCCATGACCAACCAGAAATCACCAAAAAGGACCGAGAAGTTGATCCCTGCGCCAACGGTAATAAAGAACAGACCTAACAATAGGCCTTTAAATGGTTCGATGTTGGATTCTAACTCGTGGCGGAATTCACTGTTCGCCAATACAACGCCAGCCAAGAAGGTTCCTAAGGCAGGAGATAAGCCCACTAAGCTCATCAGCGCAGCGATACCAATGACCAGCATGAGTGCAGTTGCGGTAAAGATTTCTCGCAAACCAGAGCTAGCCACATAATTGAGCAGAGGTCGACTTAAAAAGTGTCCACCAACGACGACGATTGCAATCGATGCTGTGATTACGATGCCGTATGCCCAGCCGGGCAACCCCGCAACGAGGCTTAATTCTTCATGGTGCGCTGCGGCTGTTTGAGCCGCGGACTGTGCCTGTTCAATTAATTCAGGTAAGGCCAATAGAGGAATGAACGCCAACATTGGTATCACTGCAATATCTTGAAAAAGCAACACGGAGAAAGCGTTTTGTCCACCTTCCGTCTTCGTTAATCCTTTTTCGCTAAAAGTTTGCAAAACAATCGCAGTAGAAGAGAGGGCGAAGATCAAACCTATGGCTAAGGCTATGGTCCAAGGCTGGTCAAAATACAAGGCAATACCCATAATCGCCGCGACGG
Organism: Vibrio sp. 397; assembly: GCF_033339395.1. NCBI lineage: Bacteria > Pseudomonadati > Pseudomonadota > Gammaproteobacteria > Vibrionales > Vibrionaceae > Vibrio > Vibrio sp. 397. Next base: position 40,787 of record NZ_JAWOUN010000021.1, read on the forward strand.
TACCGCCGACTTGCAGACCTCCTAAGCCCATTAAGCGATTGCGCATTGCCCACAACATTTTGGGTTCGAGCTCTAAGCCAACGAGAAACAGCATCATCACCACGCCAAACTCGGCAAAGTGCTGGATTGTTGTTGTTTCTTCACCGACTAAACCGATAATTGGGCCAATGACCACACCTGCGATGAGATAGCCTAAAACGGACCCAAGTCCCAAACGCTTAGCAAGTGGGACTGCAATTACAGCAGCAATCAAATATACGAAGGCTTGTAAGAATATCCCTGTCATGAAGCCTCCTTAATGAGCTCTGGCAATGCGCTGTTAAGCTTGATTAATGACGCCGCAGCTTCAACATCCAACCTATCTTCGACTAAAGCTGTTAGCAGGCTCTTGTACCGCTCAACATGACGAGGGATTCGCCCTTCTTCATCTGCTGTACGTGCGCCAAACATCGCGAGAGGGGCAATGTAGTTCATGCCTGTCAGTGCGGACATTTGTTCAATAGGCGCAAGCAGTTGACGAATCGTAAAGTGGTTGTAGCCCTCTGCCTTATAAGCTTCTTCTTTACCCCCTGCAGACAGCACACAAAGCATGGTCTTACCTTGCAGTGCTGTGCCATCTGTACCGTAAGCAAAGCCATATTCCAAAACCAGATCTTGCCACTCTTTTAAAATTGCAGGCGTTGAATACCAATATAGTGGGAATTGGAAAATCACCACGTCATGCTCACGTAGGCGTTGCTGCTCACGGTCGATATTAATATCGAAACGAGGGTATTCGCCATAGAGATCAACACATGTCACGCCTTCAATTTTTTGAGCTTCTTTGAAAAGTGGAGTATTCACTTCTGAACGATGCTGGGAAGGATGAGCAAAGAGAATGAGTACTTTTTTATTTGCCATAGGGATCCTTGCTATCTAAATAACCATGCCCAGTAGGAGCGCGGGTTGGTTAGAAAATGTAACTCATAAATGATCGCCAAGCTAGTTTGGAAAACTGTTTAAGCTGTTTCAATATCAATAAAAAACCACCAAATAAATTGGTGGTTTTGGGAAGCGTTACGTTTTACTAATCATGAATAGGGACGACTAGAATATCCACCGGTGACTTGTTAATTAAGTGTCTGGAGTAAGAAATAATCTTGCTCCAGAAATCTTGGTGGTGACCACAAATCAGAAGATCCACTTCTTGCTCTTTAATGGTGACCTCTAATTTATCAGCCAAGTCGCCAGTACCTACGAAGAAATGTTTAAGTGGGTAATCCATGTAATCACTAAATGTTTTTAAACATTCCATTGAATGCTCATTCAACGGCCTTTGATCCGGGTTTTCTTTAATGTCTACAAGCTCACGATAGATTTCTCCGTGCGTACCATCAATATGAATAAAGGAGATATCGGAGTCGAGATAGTTTGCCATTGATACCGCTCTGTCGATAAGCACGGTGCTTTCATCTGACAGTTCGAGTGCAACAAGGATATGTTTGTATTTCATAACCACGCCCTTATGTGGATTATCTTTACCCTAAGCATAGTATGGCTTGGATAAAAATTGTGTTGCTAAGATCTCGAAATTGTTCAAAGACTTGTTAAAAAGTTAATGTGATATAACAACTTACTGTGAAACTTTCTTTTTGTTCGCATTTGGTTAGAAAGCTTGCTTTTTGAACAAAAAAGCGACTACACTCTGCGCATCATTTCTCTAGGAGATTACGCCAACATGAAGAACTAAACCTGTCATCCATATTTTTACTTATTTTTTGGATCTGCAGGGTTAGTAGGCGTAGCTCACTTTCCGATATTTCTTTGCAACAAGACGACTTTTTGATTTGACGTATATCGTCGAACTTTACATAGAGCTTAATGCGTTTTTGCACGCGTTTTGTTGCAATTTCAAATCATAGCTACGGCTGTTGTCCCTGTCATACAGGAGGCAAATTATGCCGGTTTTACAAGCTTTTAATGTTAGCCATCAGTTTGATAATGGCGAGACGCTATTTCAGTCTATTTCTTGTTCCATGACTAAACGACGTGTTGGTTTGGTTGGGCGCAATGGCATCGGTAAGTCGCTTTTGGCTTCCATTTTGGCGGGAGAAACTCAGCCTGCCAGCGGTGTTGTGACTTCTCCCTCTTCTTTCATGATGTATCGCCAGCAGCCGTCTGATCTGCTTTCAGGCCAGCAATCGATCGCCCAGTTTCTGGGAACAGACTCGGTCTTACATGCTTTGAAGCAGATTGAACAAGGTGATGTTTCTGAGCATTGGTTCGAACTGGTTGGCGAACAGTGGGATATTGAACAGAAACTCAAACAGCAGCTTGCTGCGATGGGCTTGCCGCAAGACCCTGATTTCTCTTGTGCTCGGCTCAGTGGTGGTCAGTTGGCACGTTTGCAGTTATGGCAGTTGTTTGAAAACGAAACGGAGCTTTTGATTCTTGATGAGCCATCCAATCACCTCGATACCGAGGCGAAACAATGGCTGATAGAGTCTATGAGGCATTTCGGTGGCGCGATTTTACTCATCAGTCACGATCGTGAGCTGCTACGAGAGATGGAGGAAATTTGGGAACTATCGGGCCTAGGCTTACAAGTTTTTGGTGGAAATTACGATGTGTACGCCGAGAAAAAACGCACTGAACTGCAAGCGGTCGAGAGGCAGTTAGCGCAAGTCGATAAACAGAAAAAACGGTTAGCCGAGCAAGCCCAGAAAAATCGCGAAAAAGCAGACCAACGCGCCGCGCAAGGGAACAAACTGCGCAAAGACGGCAGTCAGCCCAAAATTTTGCTTGATGGAAAAAAGGATAGCGCGACCGCCAGCGCTTCAAATCGCAATAAGAATGAGCAACTCAGACAAGCGCATTTACAAGCCAAAGAACAGGCGTTGCAATCGCGACATGAGCAACTCAAGGCGCAAAAGCTTTATCTTACAGATAATCCGAACCGTTCGCGAAAAGTGTTGTCGATACAAGAAGGTATATTACCTTTTGGGAATTCTACGCCTATCACGTTGCAGATTTTTGCGAACGACAAAGTCCATCTCAAAGGGAGAAATGGCTGCGGAAAATCAACCTTGTTAAAGACGTTGCTTGGCGAGTTATCGTTGCAGAGTGGTGAGTTGCAAGTGAATACGCCTTTGTATTATCTCGACCAACATTTTGGTGCAGTGAATCCAAATCTTTCGTTACTTGAGAACGTAATGGAGAGCTGCCAAGAGATGACGGAAAGTGAAGCGAGGACCTTATTGGCCGGGATCGGTTTTCGTCGAGATGCAGTGTTTCGATTGGGGCGCCTACTGAGCGGTGGCGAGAAGATGAAGCTCGCGATGCTGATAGTCAGCCACCAAAATTCTCAGCCTTTGCTGCTGCTTGATGAACCAGATAACCATCTCGACCTCGAGTCAAAAATAATGCTTAGTCAGGCGTTAAATGTATACAAAGGTGGATTTGTTCTGATTAGTCACGACCAAGATTTCGCTTCTGAGTCTGGGGTTTTGCGCCAAATCGAGCTGACTTAGACGAAATAGAGTAAACGCCATCGTAGCTCTTCAGTATTGTTCCCAAGTTCTACACTTCCACTTACTAGTTTGTAGAACTGGAAGGAAATGAGGGAGTTAGGATGGCTTTCACAACTCGTTTAGTGAAATTAGATTCATTTTGTCGATATATAGTAGAGTTCTGATGTATTGCACAAAAAGACAACAGAAAAATAAAAAGGAATTTCATGAAAAAGAACACCCTAGCACTCACAACGGCTCTCGCACTCGGAAGTGTGTTGTCTGTGGCGTATGCAAATGAAGCGGCGCAATCGTCGGTTGAACAGGTAACCCCGAAAACCATCACGTATCCAACCACACAAAAAGTGGATGTTGTCGATGGCTACTTTGGTACAAAAGTGAGTGATCCTTATCGCTGGTTGGAAGACGATCTCAGCCCAGAAACCGCAGAATGGGTTAAGGCACAAAATGCAGTGACGTTTGATTATCTGTCGAAAATCCCTTACCGCGAGCAGATTGAAGAGCGCATCACTAAGCTCATGGACTACGAAAAGCAAAGCCAACCGTTCAAAGAGGGTAAGTTCACTTATTTCTACAAAAATGACGGGCTACAAAACCAAGATGTGCTTTATCGGCAGTTAGGTGATGGCGAAGCAGAAATTTTCCTCGATCCAAATACTTTTAGTGAAGATGGCACCACATCGTTAGCGGGAGTGAGCTTTTCACGTGATGGTTCTTTGGTTGCATACAGCATTTCGGAAGGCGGTAGCGATTGGCGCAAAGTCATTGTGTTAGACACAGAAACCAAAAAGCCCGTCGGCGAAACGCTGGTGGATATTAAGTTCAGCGGCATCAGTTGGCTCGGCAATCAAGGCTTCTATTACTCAAGTTATGACAAGCCAAAAGGGAGTGAACTTTCCGCGAAGACAGACCAACACAAGCTCTACTTTCATAAACTAGGGACGAAACAAAGTGAAGACCAATTAATTTTCGGTGGTGTAAAGGACGAAAAGTATCGCTACGTTGGGGGTTACACGTCGGAAGATGAACGCTACTTGTTTATCTCAGCCAGCGTATCGACGTCGGGCAACAAACTGTTCTTCAAAGACCTGAGTAAGCCAAATAGCCCGCTGAAAACCATTTTAGATAACACCAGTTCTGATACTTGGGTGATAGACAACCAAGGCACGAAACTGTACTTGGTTACGAACCTTAATGCGCCGAACAAACGCGTCGTGACGGTGGATGCAAGTCAGCCGCAACCCAAAAACTGGAAAGATGTGATTCCTGAAACAAAGAACGTGTTACGTGTTTCTACCGCGGGTGGCAATTTGTTTGCGAGCTATATTGTTGATGCGATCTCAATGGTGAAGCAATACGACATGAACGGCAAACTCATCCGAGAAATCAAATTGCCTGATATTGGCAGCGCATACGGTTTCTCAGGGAAAAAAGAAGAAACCGAAGTCTACTATTCTTTCACCAACTACAAGATGCCAAGCACTACCTATCGTCTGAACATCAAAGACGGTGATAGCGAGGTGTACTACAAATCTAAAGCGCCATTTGACCCTGTTTTGTATGAATCTCGCCAGGTGTTTTACACCTCAAAAGACGGAACAAAAGTGCCGATGATCATCACCTATAAAAAAGGGACACCGATGGACGGCAGTGCACCAACCATCCTATATGGTTATGGCGGTTTCAACATTAGCCTCACGCCATCTTTTAGTCCGACACGTGCGGCTTGGTTAGAGCTTGGTGGTGTTTACGCGGTAGCGAACATTCGTGGTGGTGGGGAATATGGCAAAGAATGGCACAACGCTGGCATTCAAATGCAAAAGCAAAATGTGTTTGATGACTTTATTGCTGCGGCTGAATTCCTAATTGATGAAAAGGTAACGTCATCAAACAAGTTAGCCATTAACGGTGGATCGAATGGTGGCTTGTTAGTAGGGGCCGTTATGACGCAACGTCCAGAGCTGTTTAAAGTGGCGCTGCCAGCAGTCGGCGTACTGGATATGCTGCGTTACCATACTTTTACCGCAGGTGCTGGTTGGGCGTATGACTACGGCACGGCAGAGCAAAGTAAAGAGATGTTCCAATATCTGAAAAGTTATTCGCCGGTGCACAATGTAAAAGCAGGGGTGGAATACCCAGCAACATTGATTACAACCGGTGATCATGATGACCGTGTTGTTCCTGCTCACTCATACAAATTTGCTGCTGAGTTGCAATCGAAGCAAGCGGGTTCAAATCCGACCTTAATTCGCATCGAAACCAATGCAGGACATGGTGCAGGCACACCAACGCGTAAAATAATTGAGACAAATGCAGATATTTATAGTTTTGCACTGTTCAATATGGGAATAGAGAAACTGCAATAGTGCGAATTGTTTGCGTTTTAGTTATCGAAACGCATCGGCGATTTATCGCTCGATAATAAAAGGGAATCACAGAGAGTGATTCCCTTTTTATTTATTATAGGCCTACTATTCTAATCTGATGCTAGGCTAATCAAACTAAGGTTTTTAAATTATTATAATGTTCTAATTAATCTGAAGAGTGTTGTACGATCGAAATGAAACATTGATCGCGATCACCTAAATCCATTGCACTCTCTATTCATATGGTAAAATTAATTAATCATTTGTTCTAATGATAATTGAATTTTCATAAGTTTTAATATTTCCTTCTTCATTGGTATTACCAAATTTCAAGTTATATAAGATATAAGTAGCGGTGATTGAACTTTTACGATGCTTTATTTTATTTTAATTAAAACGTCGAATGTTTCGTCATTATTGAATTTGCTTTGATAATTTATGTTATCCAAAGCGAGTTGTGTTGCTTGCTATTTATGATGACCTCATGACGTGAATAATTTTATAATCATTAAAATGGATACAGTTTTATGAATTTAGTGAAACCGTCTGTTGCCATTATGGTTGCAGCCCTACAACTCGCGTCTTCTGCCTATGCGCAGACAAACAATAACGAAGAACTACAAGATATGTCTGACCCACTTGCGGTATACACCCAAGCTGGCTTTGGTATTACTGATAAAGGCGCGAACATCAAAATCGGTCAAACTTACCAATCTAGCCAGCCTGGTACCATGGCGATGAACATCATTGAAATGAAAGGCATTGGTGGTGAGCTATTTGGCATTCGCGACAATGACGATCCAATATATGCCAACGTTGATGACAGCATTGACTCTTTCAGACTACGTAATTTCCAAGTAGAAGTCGCAAAAGGTCTAGGCCGTCAATTAGATGTAAACTACGACGTTGATAACGATAAATTAGATGCATCTTATAGCTTTATTCAAGGTCTACCTAAGTTTGGTATGTTGCAGCTATTTCCTTTAGCTGGTGCGGGTGTCACTATTGCTAATGATTTTAGTGGTGATGACAAAGGTTATGAAATTCCAGGTACTTTCACTGTTGTGGGTATGTACTCAAAAATTGAATTAACCGATAAAATCTGGATTAACTACAACCCAATGTATATGCATACGTTGTCAGGGTCTAGTCAATATAAAGATACTTATTATGCGGGTGAAGATAATATCTTGACTCATGAGTTTGCGTTGTCTTATCAAATTAATCCTCGCGCAAATATTCGTTACTTTGCAAACTGGAATGAGCACGTTAATTTCGGTGATGGTGATCACCGTATCGAATTTAACTACCAATTCTAACTCCCTCGTTTATTTACAGAATAGAAAGTAGGTTTATCCATATATTTAAATATCTAGGCCAAAGCACTTTCTATATAAAGTAGGTTTATCATGAAAGCCAAATATAAATTTGCGTTGGTATCTATTGCTATATCTTCTGCATTACTATCAGGATGCAAAACTGGCGATATCGCAACGAAAACTGCCCAAGCACCCTCTGTTGAAACCGTTACCCTAACCGAAACAAAAATCACTCCTTATCATACTTTTATCGGTCGAACTGAAGCGGTAAATGACGTTGATATTATGCCTCGAGTCGGTGGCGAATTAACCGCGATTCATTTTAAAGATGGCGATATGGTCGAAAAAGGCCAATTGCTGTTTGAAATCGACGACCGTCCTTACAAAGCGGCACTGGCGTATGCAAAAGCGTCGTTGCAAAAAGCAAAAGCACAACTCGTTCAAACTACGCGTGATGCAGAACGTGTGAAGAAACTCATCAAAGATAAAAGCATCAGTGAGCAGCAATACGATGACGCCATTGCCGCGCACGCCGCAGCGATTGCTTCGGTAGAAGAGGCGAAAGCGACGCTGGTTTCAGCAAGGCTCGATCTTGAGTTTAGCTCTGTGCGTGCTCCTTTCTCTGGCCGCGTGGGTTTCAGCAACTTCCGAGTGGGTGACCGTATTTCGAAAATTCAACTCGTTCCTCTTGTTTCGATCACTCAAATCGACCCAATTCGCTTTGGCTTTGATGTGGATGAGAAGCTCTACCGCCGCGTAAGAAGTGCGATTGATGTGGCTCATCGTAACGATGACAAACTGGATGTTGATTTAACACTGACGCTTTCAGACGGTTCATTGTATCCGCTAGATGGCAAGATCTACGCCGTTGGCAACAAGATCGATTTAGAAACAGGCTCAATTCGAGCAGAAGCACAATTTGATAACCCAACTTACGCGCTTATGCCGGGTGAATATGGCAACTTGACCATCAAGCTGCGCAACAAAACCATTGATGGTTTGCTTATCCCATCGGTGGCTGTTCAGCAAGACCAAGCGGGTGACTACGTCATGGTGGTTGGTGATGATCACGTGGTGTCTCGTCGTAACGTTGAACTCGGTCAGACCTACGGTGTGAAACGTGCTGTACTGACTGGTTTGGCGGCTAACGAAAAAGTCATCGTCAATGGTCTACAAAAAGTGCGTCCGGGTGCAACGGTGAAAGACGTTGAGCTACAGAGTGAACAAGGCTGAGTGAGTACTGATGTTAAGTAAATTTTTCATTCACCGGCCGAAGTTTGCTTTGGTGATCTCACTGGCGATGACATTGATGGGTATGATCGCCCTGAAAGTCTTGCCAATTTCTGAGTATCCTCAAATCTCTCCAACGGTAATTACGGTGAGCACCATGTATCCGGGTGCAAACGCGGACGTGGTTAAAAAGACCGTAGCACAACCGATAGAAGCCAAAGTCAACGGCGTTGAAGACATGATTTACATGTCTTCTGTGATTGGTAACGATGGCTCATACACATTGCGTATTTACTTCCGAGTGGGCGCAGATGGCGATATGGCGCAGGTTCGTGTGAACAACTTGGTGGCACAGGCGACGTCGTCTCTACCACAAGAAGTAAACCAAATCGGTGTGACGGTTAAGAAGAAATCTTCCGACATGCTGGGCGTTATCACACTGCGTTCTCCGAAACAGTCTCACGACAGTATCTACCTTTCTAACTACGCGGATCTCAATATTGTCGAGCGTCTAAAACGTATCGAAGGTATGAGTGACATTACGCTGCTGGGTAAGAAAGACTACTCAATGCGTATTTGGTTGAACCCAAATAAACTGGCTACCTTGAAGCTTTCTGCTAGCGATGTTATTGGCGCAATTAAAACGCAAAACATCCAAGTGGCGGCGGGTAAGATCGGTGGTATGCCAGCTCCGGTTGACCAGCAATATCAATATGTTTTGCAAACCAAAGGCCGCCTCACTTCTGCGGAAGAGTTCGAGAACATCATCATTCGTGCGAGCAAGAAAGGTTCTTTGATTCGCTTGAAAGATGTGGCTCGTGTGGAAGTTGGTGCACAAGGTTACGAAGCTGCTGGTCGTATGAATAACGAACCAGCCGCCGTTCTGGCCTTGTACCAGTTGCCGACCGCGAACGCGCTAGACGTGATGGAACGCGTGAAAGAGGCCATGAAAGAGTACGAGAAATCGTTCCCAGATGATTTGGTCTACGACATCGCGTATGACTCTACCGAATACGTAGAGACATCGATTGATGAAGTGTACGAGACGCTGGTGATTGCAGTACTTCTTGTCACCTTCGTTGTGTACGTTTTCTTGCAGAACTGGCGAGCGACCATCATTCCAACCTTAGCGATTCCGGTTTCCATCATTGCGACGTTCGCAATCATGGGCGTGATGGGCATGACCATTAACACGATCTCGTTGTTTGGCTTGATCCTCGCCATCGGTATCGTGGTGGACGATGCGATCATCGTGGTAGAGAACGTGGAGCGGGTTATCCATGAAGAGCATTTAGACCCGATTCCGGCCACGATCCAAGCTATGAAAGAAGTGACGGGGCCAGTATTGGCAACAACGCTTATTTTGTTGGCGGTATTTGTACCAGTTGCGCTATTGCCGGGTATTTCTGGTCGAATGTTCAACCAGTTCGCGGTCACCATCTGTGTGTCGGTGCTGATCTCTGCGATCAACGCATTAACGTTAACGCCAGCGCTTTGTGCGTTGATGTTGAAATCTACTCACTCGCAACCTATTGCGCCTTTGCGTGCGTTTAACCGCGGTTTTGAAGCAATAACGCGTAAATACCAAGGTTTAGTTGGCTTCTTGAGCCGTCGTATTGTGCTGAGTATCGGTGTGTATGGCGCGCTTATTGCGGTGCTGGCATTTGCGTTCATGACCGTACCTTCCTCTTTCGTACCGAACGAAGATAAAGGCGTGTTCATGGTCGAAATGCGTTTGCCAGACGCAGCAGCATTGCAGCGTACTGCACCATTAATGAAGAAGTACGTTGATGAGCTAAAACAGATGGAAGGTGTGGAGAACGTGGTTTCGGTTGCGGGCTTCTCGGTAATTAACATGGCGTCGATTCCAAACTCGGGCATGTTGATCATCAAACTGGATAACTGGAGCAAACGTAAAGACCCTGAACTACACCAACGTGCGTTGATGAACAAAGTTAACCAAATGCTGAACTCAACGCCAGATGCCGCTTCGTTCGTTTTCGCGACGCCGGCAATCAAAGGCATGGGTGCGGTGGATGGTTTCAACCTTGTGCTGCAGGACAACTTGGGCCGTTCTCCACAAGAGTTGGCAAAAACAACCGCTGATTTTGTTGCCCAAATCAATCAACTGCCTGAAGTGGCGCGTGCGTTCTCGATTTTCCGTGCCAACATTCCGCAACGTTACATCGATATTGACCGCGATAAAGCGATTTCGATGGGCGTACCGTTGAATGAAATCTTCAGCACACTGCAAGCGCAGTTGGGCGGTGCCTACATTTCTGACTTCAACTTGTTTGGTCGTTCGTACCAAGTGAAAGTGCAAGCAGAAGAGCAATATCGTGACAACATCGACGACATCGACCATCTGTTTGTTCGTTCTAGCTCTGGAAAAATGGTGTCACTGGCAACGCTAGTGAAAGTGAAGCCGATCTTCGGCCCTGATACCTTGTCGAACTACAACATGTTCAGTTCTGCAACCGTGAACGGTGCGCCAGCGCCAGGCTACAGCTCGGGTGATGTTGTAAAAGCCATTGAAAAACTGGCTGCAGAATCTTTGCCAAGTGGTTACTCGTACGAGTGGTCAGGCATGACTTACCAAGAGATGAAAGCAGGCAACATGGCACCAATCGCGTTCGCATTGTCTTTGCTGTTCACCTACTTGTTCTTGGTGGCTCAGTACGAAAGTTGGACCATTCCTGCTGCGGTAATGATGGCGGTTCCAGTCGCGATTCTCGGCGCAATGGGCACGCTACTGCTGGTGGGACAACCGTTCGATTTGTATGTGCAGATTGGTGTGGTCATCTTGATCGGTATGTCCGCCAAAGTGGCGATTCTTATCGTGGAATTTGCCAAAGTTCTGCGAGAAGAAAAGGGCTTATCCATCATTGATGCTGCCAAAGAAGCTGCTCGAATCCGTTTCCGTGCAGTACAGATGACCGCATTTGCCTTCATCTGGGGGGTATTCCCGTTGGTGATTGCATCGGGTGCCGGTGCGGCATCTCGTCACTCACTGGGCTTTGCAGTATTCGGCGGCATGATTCTCTCTACGTTTGTAGGCACGTTACTGACGCCAGTGTTCTTCGTGATGATGCAATCTCTGCGCGAGAAGTTTAAGCGAAAGAAACCCACTGAACTTGAGGTGAGCGAGCAATAACGCTGATTTCAACTGACTGACTCCACAACACCCCCACGCTGTGTGCGATTGGCCAATGCCTTTCATTGATATACAACCACCGTCGCAGCGTGGGTTCCCCAAACAATAATAGGTTTTAGCATGAAAAATCTTTCAAAAATCGTCGTAGCGAGCTCTCTACTGACGTGTGCTGCTGCGCAAGCGGGTGGGTTATACCTTTACGAAACAACTGCATCGGATATTGGTTTGGCATCCGCTGGTATGGCGGCTCGTGCGCAAGATGCCTCAGTAATGGCAGCAAACCCGGCTGGTCTGGCGAATGTTTCTGGTAAATCTTTCTCTGGTAACCTGATTGGCCTTTACGGTGACGCGCAACTAGACACGATGACTGGCGATGCGGGCAACGTGATTGGTTTTGTTCCTATGGCGTCGGCATTTTACAGCCAACAAGTAAACGACAAATGGACGCTGGGTATTGGTCTGTATGGCAACTACGGCCTTGGCCTCGAGTACGAAGGTCTTTTGGATAATCATTTAGATATTCCTACAGCAACGACGCAAGCCTTAACCATTCAACCTTCCGCTTCTTACCGCATCAATGATCACTGGTCTGTGGGTGCGGCGCTTGGTATTCAGTACGGTATGTATGAAGTGGAAACGAAGGGAGTCTTGAACTTCAATGACGAAGACCAAGATACTCAGCTCAACGGCCGAGTAGGTGTGCTTTATGAAGCAACACCAGGCACGCGTCTTGGTCTGTCTTACTCTTCTGAAACCGAATTTGAATTCGACAAGAGTAACTCCATTGCTCCACAACAACTGATCTTCAGTGCTTACCACGAAGTGAATGATGACCTAGCGGTGATGTGGAACGTGAACTGGCAAGACTGGAGCGAATACACAACCACGCTGAACGTAGAGACACAAGACACTTACCAAATCGCATTAGGTACTCAGTACAAACTGAATGAAAAAATGATGTGGAATGCAGGTTTTGCATTCGATACCAGCATGTATGAAAGTCAATCAAACGGTGACATTACCGTTCCTACTGGCAAGGCGTACCGCATTGGTACAGGCATTGATTACAAATTGGATTCAGAAAACTCAATTGGTTTCGCGTTGGAAGCGATCTTGATGGAATCGTCGGAAACGCCACGCTTACAAGCTGGCTTTGATGAGCCTGCTCTGTACTTCATGAGCATGAGCTACAACTGGAAAAACTAATCATTCCTAATCGCTAAAACGCCTTCCTTACAGGCCATTCCACCCTAACTACCTGCACTGGATGCTGTCACACCATCTAAGGTAGTTAGGGCGCTTCTGTCACATCCAGTGAGTGATGATTCAAAAAGTCTCTGCGCAGCTAAGTGCGGGTATTCAACATCTCAAAGGACTAAAAAATGAAAAATAAACTAGCGTTAGTGTGTACGACTTTGTTGGTCAGTACGCTGGCTCATGGTGCCGAGCACCGAGTAAAAGACAATAAAAACAAGTTGGCGGATGACCCAACAAAAGTCATCACGAAATTTGGCGCGTCGTACGCAAACAACTACGATTTTGATGATCAAAACATCTCATTCTCGGGCTCACTTGCGCTTGACCAAGCGCGCAAAATTAACCTGCGTATCAATGATGATGCGAGCGAGTGGCGTATTGGTGGCTCGTGGTTGTTTCCGGTCGGTATCGTGAACTTCAACTTCGGTAAAAATGAATACGTAAACGGCGCGGATCAAACCAACTACAGCTTTGGTACCTTTATGCCGCTAAGTTATTTCGGGATTGAGCCAGCAGGCTTCCAAATTTTCCCAATGGCAGGCTATACGTACAACACTGGTGATGTTCCTGTTTGTGACGGTGCAGAAAGTAGTCTCTGTAGCTAGCCTAACTTTACGGGGACGCCAAGTGCAGAGAATGGCTTCAATATGATGAGCTCTTCAGGCAGTAGCGGTTACGTTGGTGCATTTGCGCTGAAATCGTTTACCAAAGAGCTGACGTTAATCAGCTTCGCAGCAGGCACTTACGGCTCAGAAAACAGTGAAGGAGAGAACTACAAAGGCTTCTTTGGTGGTATTGGTCTTGGTTACCTCGTGAGCAAACGCCACTCTTTTAACGTAATGACGTTTGTCATGGACAACAACACCTATCTGGATGAAGCAGACAAGCGCATCGTATTATCATATCAATATCAATTTGAATAAATAAAAACGCAGCCCAAATAGCTGCGTTTTTACTTTGATAGAATGAACTAGTGAATTGAGTTGTTTTCTTCGATCTTTTTCTGGTACTGGTGTTTTAATATATACATGCGCTTAACATCGCTGTAAGCGCCGTTAATAAAGTATTCTTCTACAAGGTGACCTTCTTCGATAAAGCCGCACTTTTTGTATAAGTGAATAGCGACTTCGTTATCCACTGCGACTAATAAGTAGATTTTACGTAGATTAAGAATTGAGAATGAGTAATCTAACGCACGATTAATCATCTCTGTCGCATAACCTCGGCCTTGATGCTCTGGGGCGATGATTATCTGAAATTCCGCGCTGCGGTGAATGTAGTTAATCTCGATCAGCTCAACTAAGCCAATTACGATGCCGTCTTCATCTTCGACGACAAAACGTCTTTCAGCGTCATCATGTATATGTTTTCGATAAAGTTCTTCGAGCTCGTCATAAGACTCGTAAGGTTCTTCGAACCAGTAGGCCATGATATTTCGGTTGTTATTCAGTTCATGAATAAAGCGCAAATCAGAACGCTCTAATGCACGCATTTTTAGGCCTTTCTTCATCATTTTTCTCCAATGAGGGCGGAGAATACCTCCGCACTTGATGCTAGAAAATATTACCGTATTTCACAAGAATAGCGCATCTTTTTTTGGAAAATATCCTGTGATTTTCAATGTGGAAACTTAGAGTTCACGACAAATATAAATTAATCTTTACGATAAAAAACTCGATTAGGTGCTTTGCCTAATATCGTATTAAATACCGCGCAACGACTTAGTGTCTTAATCTAAACAAACAAGGTATTCAATATGTTTTCAATCGGTGACGTAGTAGTAGCGACTAAAGGTATCGATCTTGGCGAAATGGTTGTTACAGGTTTAAGCAGTGGCGGTTTTTACACACATGTAAAAGCAGGCGAAAAAACACTAACTTACCCAGCTAAAGATCTTAAGAAAGCATAATTAAATTTGCTCATTCTTATTTTTAACTGGCTTAAAGTTCGTACTAGTTATTTTAAGCGGGTTAGAATCGATAAAAGGTAGCGCAATGAGTCGCTACCTTTTTTTATTTTCAGCCCTAAACCACCTACTTCAGTAGGTGGTTATCATCCGTTTCGGCTTTGCCTGTAAAACTACTCATGCTA